>CAZUOJ010000024.1:0-3547 GCA_964622325.1 uncultured Armatimonadia bacterium | reverse complement strand
TGTTTCAGCACATGTCCTGCCGGACTGCGGATCTGCGCCACAATATACGGCTGCAATACACGGCCGCGCTGCGCCACAATGGCCGTGAGGCGAGCTATTTGAAAAGGCGACAGTAAAGTCGCGCCCTGGCCAAACGCCGCTTCGGCTAAAGCCACTTCGCCCTTAAAGCCACGGAAATTATACATCCGTCCCCGCACGCTCGGCAGCGCCAAATCGGCCTCATCCAAAATATGCAGTCGCTTCACATAGGCGATAAATTGTTCGATGCCAATTTGCTGGCCCAGCTTGGCAAAAGCAATATTGCACGAATCCCAAAAAGCCTTCTCCAGCGTAAGACGCCCATGGCCTCCGGCGATCCGGCAGCTGACTTTCGCCCGCGCCACGCGCTCTGTCCCGCCGCATGTGAATTGTGTTTGGGGCGTGGCAAGATGCAAATCCAGCGCGACTGCCGCTGTAAAAATCTTGAACACGGAGCCAGGCGGATATAGGCCCTGAAGCGCCCGATTCAGCTCCGGCGCCTCCGGATCATAACGAAACAAATCATATTCTCCCGGCTGCAGCACGCGAGCAGGATCGTATGTGGGCGCACTGGCCAATACGAGCACAGCCCCATCACGCGGATCCAAGGCCACAATGGCGCCGCGTTTGCCCCGCAAAAGCTCTGTCGCCAGATGCTGTGCGGCAGCGTTAATTGTCAAAATCACATCATTGCCTACGGGCTCGCCGCGCCACAGCTCTTCCCAAGGATCGGCGTATTCGCCCTGGCTGTACAGCGCATCCCGCAGCCCCCGGGGCAAGCCTGTCTGGGCGTTATAGCCCGTCAAATGGGCAAAATCCTCGCCGCCCGGATATGTATAGCGCCATTCGTAATTTTCCTGCATACGGCCCAAAATTAAACGCTGATCAGCTGTGTATATGCGTCCGGGCGGGACGCGTTGTAGCCGCCGCACGGCGCGCTGATTATGAACATCTGCATTCAGTCGCGGCGCCAGCAGCACTTGCCACCATGTCAACAATAATATAATGGCGACAAAGCCCCATAAGGTAAAGCGCATTAAGCTACGAATGGGCGAGCGAAAATCAGCCATAATCTCTGCCAAGCCTGATGAAAAGCCCAGGATGCATTTTTGCGATACGATGGGATATCAGAGAAAATTCTTGTCCCGCATGCTGTCACACGGGCCGTAAATCAATATGACGCAAATTATTCTTCATCGCGCGAAACGACAAGCAAAAGGCCCAGGGCGATGAAATTCGTCACGAGTGATGTGCCGCCATAACTCACAAAAGGCATTGTGATGCCTGTTAAGGGAATGAGGCGCAATACGCCTCCTGTAATGAGAAGCGTTTGCCAGGCGAACACAATCGCCAGGCAAGCAGCCAGCAACATCCCGAATTGATAGCGACAGCGCAAAGCGATATGGAAGCTCCGCGTGATGATGAGCACATAAAGCAGCAGCAGGGCTATTCCGCCCAAAAGCCCCAGCTGTTCGCCAATAACGGGAAAAATCATATCCGTGCTCCCGGCGGGAATCAGCTCCGGAAAGCCCCGTCCCAGGCCGACGCCCGTCATCCCGCCTGCGGCTAAAGCAAAAAGCCCTTGCAGGATTTGATAGCCCTTGCCTGTGGGATCCGCCCAGGGATTCGTCCAGCCCGCAAAGCGTGTTTGCACATGTGGAAATAATCGCCACGCAGCATAGGCGCCCAGGGCAAACAGCAGCAAGCCCAAAAAAGGATAAATTTTGCGGCCTGTGGCGATATAAATCACAGCTATAAAAAGCCCAAAGAAGAGAGCGGCCGCGCCCAAATCGCGCTGCAGCACAAAAGCGCCCAGGAAAAATAAAACAATCAACAAAAGCGGGCCAATGTATTTCAGCGCTGGCAATGTAAAACGCCGCGCCTGCCGCACCTGCTCCTGAATGATTTCTCCTTTTTCGGCCACATAGCCTGCCAGGAAGAGACACATCAGCACTTTGGCAAGCTCTGTGGGCTGAAATACAAACACATCAGGCCAGCCGAGCCAAAGACGCGCCCCATTTTTTTCTATGCCAAAAGCCATTGTCAGCAGCAACAAAACAAGGGCGCTGACGCCTGCCACATATTTGTAACGTCCCAAATCGCGCACATCCTCCACGGCAAGATACACAACTGTCATGGCCGCCAGGCCCAAAAGCATCCATAAAATTTGCTTTGCCGCCAGAAGCGGCTCCACAGGGGACATCGCCCATATGCCCAGCAAGCCCAGCGTACAAAGCAAGCATATAAGGGGCAGCAACAGATAATCGCGCCGCTTGCCGCCTGTTTGCAGCACAAAGCTGGCCACGATAAAGCCGGCGCTCACAGCCGTCAAGCGCAAAGCCCGCAACGGCGATTGATGCAGCGCCATACACATCAGCACGCCGCCAAATGTGCTGAGCAGGCCAATAAATATCAGCCAAATCAATTCCTGGCGTCGTGTAGCCAAAATTGCTCCCTCTTGTTATTGTGGCGCCGAATATTGAAATTTCACAGTGCCAATCTGGATCATGTCGCCATCCTGCAGCACAACATCCCCTGTAATCAATTGGCCATTATGATATGTGCCATTTGTGCTTTGCCGATCGCGTAGCAGCCGCCTGCCCTGCTGCAAAAAAATCAGCGCATGATGAGAAGAACAATAGCGATCCTGAATCACAAGGCCATTATCGGCCGCACGGCCTATCGTCACAGCCGCCGTCAAAGGAATAATTTGCCCCGTCCTTAAATTAGACAGCCCGGGATCCTGCACAATGAGCGTTGCCACAGGCTTTTGGCGGGGCATGTCGCTCTCCGAGCGCTCCACAGAGGCTGCTGGCGCTTCCGCAGGCACAGAAGAAGGCAGGGGCAAAGCCGATTGCCTGGGGGCCCCCGTTCCTGCCTGCCCCGCAGCCTGTGGCCCAGCCTCTGGGGAAGAAGCGGACTGTCGCACACGCCCGGGGGCTGTTTTTTCCGAGGCGGCGATATGCGCGAATAGGCTGCGGAAAGCCCAATATAAAAACAAATACACAAGGCCTAAAAAAATAAATTTTCCAATTAACAATAACAAGCCATAGGAGGCGAACAAAGCAGCCCCTCCCATCAGTGCAAAAAGGAATAGCTAATGATCGTGGAAACGCAAATGCACAAGCCCAATTTCAATTAAATCGTTGTTTCGTAAGGGGGCTTCCCTAATCAGTTCGCCATTGACAAATGTGCCATTGACGCTGCCTAAATCCCGCACGACATATTGCACATATTCCCATACAATTTCACAGTGTTTGCGTGAAACAGCAGCTTCGCCCAATACAATATCACATTGGGGGCTTCGGCCCAAAATATTCTTCTCCGCAAGCGGAATTTGCTTGCCAATATCCGGCAGGCCTGCTTCAATTTCCAGCCACGCCGGGGGAGGAGCCAAAAACTCCGTCTGTATATGGATTTTCCCGGCCGGGACATTTTCGCTGGCGCCTATAGAAACTGTCAGATAGGGCCCCACTTCCAAGCGCGCCTCTAAGGCAGCCTGTTGCAAATAGCTATGTAATTTTTGCTC
>CAZUOJ010000023.1:31765-37909 GCA_964622325.1 uncultured Armatimonadia bacterium | reverse complement strand
AATTGCAACAGGGCCTCCAGGAGCTGGCCGCGCGCTATGAGCTGCCCTTTGTCTGTGAGGGCTTCCCCCCAATTTTGCATATGAGCTTTGCTGTGCCCGATGAGCAACAGAAAGTTCTGATGACTACAATTTATCTGCAGGAGCTGGTCAAGCGCGGCATTTTATGTCTGATGGGCGCTTATCTGTCCTATTCCCATCAGCCCGCACACATTGAGGCTTATTTGCAGGCGGCGGAGGAGGCTTTCGCAATCATTAAGCAGGGGCTAAAGGCGGGAAATTTAGCCGCCTTATGTGAAGGCGGCCTGTGGGGACAGCATTTCCGGCGGCTTGTGTAAAACGCGCGCAACGGAGACAATATCCAGCTTCATCGCCACTGGCTTCGTTAGTTCGTTCCGCTTGAGCACAGCGCCCAGCGGCAACGAAAGAAAAATGTTTCCTCTTTCGCCCGCCCGCGGGGCAAAAAGGCGCGAGCGGGCTGTCACATTCAGCCGATTTCAATCATCCGCTGCACAGCGCGCTGCGCCCGCGGCACAATGTCGGGCGGAATGTCAATCTGATATTTCAGCTCCCGCAAGGCCCAGACGACTTTTTCCAGAGTCGTCTTTTTCATATTCGGACAAATAATGCTCGGCAAGCCATAGAATTTTTTGTCGGGAATGTCCTTCTGCAGCCGATAAATTATGCCGTATTCGGTAGCGATAATGAATTCACAGGCGGGGCTTTTCCTGGCATAATCAATCATTCCCGATGTGGAACAGATAGCGTCGCACAAATCCCGCACATCCTTAGGACATTCCGGATGGCCAATCACGAGCGCGTCCGGATGCTCGGCCTTTGCTTCCAGAATCAGCTTGGGACTGATGCGGACATGTGTGGGACAAAAGCCGCCATAAGGGATTATTTTTTTCTCTGGCACCTGTTCCGCCACATATTCGGCCAGAAAATGATCGGGCACGAACAAAATTTCCTTTTCGGGCAATGAGCGCACAATTTGTACGGCATTGGCGGAAGTGCAGCAGATATCGCTTTCAGCTTTCACTTCCGCTGTTGTATTGACATACGCCACAACAGGCCGGCCGGGATATTGGGCCCGGAATTCCAAAAGCTGCTGTGGCGTAATCATATCCGCCATCGGGCAGCCCGCCGTCTCATCGGGCAAAAGCACTAGCTTATCCGGCGATAGCAGCTTCGCCGTCTGGGCCATAAAATGCACGCCGCAAAAGACAATGATCTCGGCTTTTGTGGCGGCGGCCTGGCGGCTTAAGCCCAATGAATCGCCCAAAAAGTCAGCGACATCCTGCACTTCGGGCAGCTGATAATTATGGACAAGCAATACAGCCTTGCGCTCCTGGCGCAATTGCTGCAATTCTTCTTGCAGCTCCTGTAAGGAAGGCTGAGACATTATGTTGAATATGCCTCCTTAGCGGCGTAAGCTCATAAGCCTGGCAGGCCTGCAGGGCCAGCCGTGTGTAATCCTTTCAATTTAAAAGTCTCTAATGCGTCCTTTTGTTTCCTGGGCAATGCTTTCGCAAATACGCGCCATGGCGGCATCCACTTCTTCGTCCGTCAGTGTCCGATCTGGCGCCCGGAATTCCAGGCTATAGGCGAGATTTCTGTTCCCGGGGCCAAGCCGTTCGGCATCCACGAACACATCAAAAAGCTCCACATGCTGCAAAATGTCTCCGCCGGCGCGGCGAATAATTTGCTCCAGGCGAGCGGCCGCGTGTTCATCATCTTCCGGCGCCACAATCGCCAAATCACGCCGCACAGGCGGAAAACGCGGCAACGGCTGATAGGGCTTGAAATCACAGGCTTTGTCCAAAAGCAGCTCCAGATCCAGCTCAAAGGCATACGCGCGTTCGGGCAGCTCATACGTCTGCTGGATCTGCGGGGCGATTTCGCCCAGCACGCCTGCCTCCTGGCCCCCCATAACTAGCGCCGCACAACGCCCCGGATGGAACACAGGATGCTGCTTGCGCGCAAAATGATAATTCGTCAGCCCCAGGCTGGCGCAAAGCTGTTCCACAAGCCCCTTCAGCCAGAAGAAATCCGGCTGTGTGAGCGCTTCCGGCGCATTCCATTGCGCCGTCAACACAGAGCCCATCAGCATGCCCGCCACACGCAACGGCTCCGCAGGCAAGAGCTCGCCGGGCTTGGGCAGAAAGACTTTGTTGATTTCATATAACGCGACACGCCGCACACGCTGGCGCACATTGTTTGCCGCTGCCTCCAGCAGGGCCGGCAAAAGCGTTGTGCGCATGTGGGATTGCGCTTCGTTCATTGGATTGCTCAGCGCCAGCATATTCCGCTCTGGCGCGTCGGCGGGATAGCCCAGCCGATCCAGCTCAGCCGGGCTGCTAAAAGAAAAGCTGAGCATTTCATTCAGCCCGCATTGACGCAGCACTGCGCCTATCTGCCTTATAAGCCGCTGCCGCCGCGACAAAAGCCCGGACTGAGCGAGCTTGCCCGGCACAGTCGCCGGCAGCTTATCATAGCCGTGGACAATTGCAATTTCTTCAATCAAATCAATCTCGCGCTCAATATCCCAGCGCAGGCGCGGGACGGAAACGTGCAAGACACAGCCGCTTTCGTCAGTCGCAGCAGGCGCTTTTTCCACGGCAAAATCCAATGCCTCCAGACAGCGCTGCATTTCCGCCACGCCCAAATTCATGCCCAGAATAGCATTACAGCGCGCGGGGCGCAGCGTGATTTGTCGGGGCGCAAAATCCTCCGCCCGGGCGTCCAGAGCGCGGCTGGCCACGCGCCCGCCGGCTGTCTGCAAAATCAGCTGTGTCACACGCGCCAGTGCGGGCAATGTGCCATTGGGATCCACATGGCGCTCAAAGCGATAGCTCGCCTCTGTGGACAGGCCCAGACGCAGCGATGTCTTGCGAATGCTCGTAGGATCAAAATGGGCGCTTTCTAATAGCACGATTGTGGAGCGCTCATTGATTTCAGAGTTCGCGCCGCCCATCACGCCTGCCAGCGCCACAGCCCCTCGCGGATCCGCAATGACTAAATCCTCCCTACATAGCGTGCGCCATTGCTCGTCCAGCGTCTGGAGCTGCTCGCCCTCCTCTGCCCGCCGCACGATAATATGGCCCTGATGCAATAGCTCATAATCAAAGGCGTGCAGCGGCTGGCCCAATTCCAGCATCACATAATTTGTGCAATCCACAACATTGATTAAAGGTCGCATTCCTGCGGCTTCCAGCCGATATGCCATCCACGGCGGCGAAGGCGCCAGCCGCACGCCCTCAATTAACAATCCCGAATAGCGCGGACAGCCCTGCGGATCTGCCAGTTCAATTGTGACACGGCTGTCTGAGACATTCAGGCCTCCCGAAAGAACTTCGCGGAGGAGGTCTTGCGGAAAATCGGGCTTTTTATAAGAAGTGCCCAGCAGCGCCGCCGCCTGGCGCGCCACACCCACAATGGACAGCAAATCCCCCCGATTTGCCGTCACTTTTGTGATAAGAATCTGATCCCGCGCCTGCCCATCAGCGGATGTCCATTCTTCGATCTCCTCCACTTCCAGCCCCCCCATCGTCAGCACATCCGCCAGTTCCTCCGCGGGGATGTCCGCCTGCAAAAATTCCTTCAGCCAGCTGTACGGAATGCGCATAATTGTTTGAAGCCTCCCCACAATAAATCGGCCGGCGGCGCAAAAAACGCGATCGCGTCTTATCGCCCCTTAAAATTGCTCCAGAAAACGCATATCGCCCCCATAAAATAAGCGTATGTCATCAATCCCATGCCGCAGCATCGCAAATCGCTCCACGCCCACGCCAAAGGCAAAGCCTGTATATTTTTCAGTGTCGTAGCCTACATTGGCCAGCACATTGGGATCCACTTGTCCCGCGCCGCCCACTTCCAGATAGCCGGTCTGGCTGCATACGCGGCAGCCCCGCCCCTCACAGAAAGTGCAGGACAGCGCCACTTCCGCGCTCGGCTCCGTGAAGGGAAAGAAATCCGGCCGAAAGCGCACACGGCAGCGTTCGCCAAACATCTCCTGCGCAAAAATCTGCAGCGTGCCTTTTAAATCCGCAAAAGTCACGCCCTCGTCCACAAGCAAGCCCTCGAGCTGATAAAAGGTATGACAGTGCGTGGCATCCACTGTATCCCGCCGATAGCAGCGGCCCGGCACAATAATGCGCACTGGCGGCGGCATTGTCTCCATCGCGCGAATCTGCACTGTAGAGGTCTGGCTGCGCAAAAGCACATTGGGGCCCGCGTAAAAGGTCATCTGCTCATCCATGGCCGGATGATATTCCGGATAATTAAGCGCCTCGAAGCTGTGATAATAATCCTCCACTTCCGGGCCCTCGGCGACGCGGAAGCCCAGCCCCAGAAATATGGCTATCATATCGTCCAGTGTGGCCATGAGAGGATGGCGCTTGCCGATGCGCGGGGCGCGGCCGGGCAATGTCACATCCAGCGTCTCGGCGGCCAAAGCCGCGGCTCTTTCTTGCGCCTCCAGGGCAGCCCGACGCGCGGCCAACAGGGCTTCCAGGCGCTCTGTCAGACGATTGAGGGCGGCGCCAAAAGCAGGCCGCTCTTCTTTGGGCAGCGCCCCCAGCCTTTGAAATAGCGCCCGCACAAGCCCATTGCGGCCCAGATATTTCACGCGCGCCTCCTCCAGCGCCGGCTTATCGGGGGCGGCGGCAAAAGCCGCCTCTGCTTCTTTCTCCAGAGATTGAATTTCCTCCCACATCGCTTCGCCTCGTTGATGCTTAATGTGATGCCTTTCAAGAGGGCGGCTGCATATCACAGAGCAATTGGCCGCCCACAGCGATATTTTCGCGCGGATTTTCCTCAATGATGACAATGAATTTTTCTTCCGGAATATTCGTGATTTCCGCCGCGGCTTTTGTCAAGGCCGCGCTTAATTTGCGTTTGCATTCTGTCTCCTGGGGCGAGATTGTGACGCGAATGATGGGCATATGCCTGTGCCTCCTTGCTCCGAGAAAATTGCCTCTTTTCTTCTTCCGCTTGCCGCTCCTTATGGCTCTGGCGGTGCCGATAAATCTATTTCCGCTCGCCCGGCGCCACAACTATCCAGGCTGGCGACAATGGAGCGCAAATGGCTCCACGGCAGACTCACATACAGCATATTTTCGGGCACATCTTCGCTTCTTCGCTGAGTCACATCGCCAAAGCTCACATTGAAGCGATTTGTGACCAGCGGATATGTGATAATGGAGCGGCAGGCGGCGCCTGTGGGATCGCAGTGCATCGCCTCGCCGCTTTCGTAAAAGCCCAGACTCACTAGGCGCGCTGCCTGGGCCGGATTGCACAGAATGATAGTCACATCCGGCCGCAGGGGCGCAAGGACAAGCGGCGAAAAGAGCACATAGCGCGCGGCGCCCAGAGGCGGCGGGGGCCCTGTCCGCATTGAGCGGAAAATCGCCGCCGGGCAGGAAAACAGCTTCTCGCCGCGGATTAAAAATTCCCGCAGCCGTACCGACTGCTCCGCAGATTGCGCCCGCAAGCCCAGATACAGTGAGCCGCCCGGACAGGCCGTATTTTCTTCCCCCAGCAAAATCATTTCTCCGGCGGCAGCCCGATGAAGAGCGCTGCAGGCGCGGCAGCGCGGCCTTTGCGCTTCCTCTTGAGGCCGATCCGTATATGTCACGGCCACGGGCAGATGCGTCAGCCCCAGCACTTCCTGAAGCTCCTGACTCCACTGACGCCATTCCATTGCGAGGGCTCCTTGCCTGGAAATTGACGGCAAAAATCTTTTTCCGCGCTGTGTTGAAGGCCTCCGAATAGCGAAAACGCCCCGACATCCGTAGGGACGCCGGGGCGCAATTTCTCGCAAAAAGCCTTCTTTTCCCTTCCTCGCCGGCTTGTGTCAGTGTCCATACCTTCAAGACAGCAACACAATAGCCAGAGCTGTGCGTTTGGCTTAAGAAGGCTCTGCGCGCATGCAGCATGCGCTGGCTCAACGAACCACCCTAACAGGCGGCGTTCCGGATAACGGCGGAACTTTCCGGCGCGGCCTACGCATGGCCCCACGCTTCGCCACGGAAAAGATATTCTTCTCTGTTATTCTGCCCTATCCGCTTGGCGTAGCGTCTGCCACTTCAGCCTGCAGTTCAGGAGGGAACTTCAGCGACGCGGGGACCAGGGAGGCTTTCAGCC
>CAZUOJ010000023.1:0-31665 GCA_964622325.1 uncultured Armatimonadia bacterium | reverse complement strand
GCCGCCACAAGCTCCCGTCCTGTCTCCTGCGCCCAGCTCACGAGCTGCGCTTCGGATATTTCCACCAGCGGCAGATGAAAGACAGCCCCGGCGGCCGCCCGCACTACTTTCGGCGCATAAAAATCCGCACATTCCCCCACCGCCAGCACTCCCAGCGCCCCCGCCGCCCAGGCCGTACGCATCATTGTTCCCATATTCCCCGGATCCCGTATCTCCCATAAAGCCAGCACAATGCCTGCTTGTGCCGGAATGTCGGGCAACTCGTAGCAGGGCAAGGGAATCGCAGCCGCGAGGCCCTGCGGGCTCATTGTGTGGCTAAGGCTGCCAAATACTTCGGAAGATACTTCCAGACATATTTCCGCATTTTGGCGCAATTGTTCAGCTAATAAAGGATTTCGCACTAATTCCGGAGCCACAAAGCCCAGGCGCGCCTTCCAGCCGGCGGCCAGCATTTCCTCGATAAGATGCGCCCCTTCCACGGCAAACAGCCCCTGCTCCCGGCGCCCCTTGGCTGACGCCAGAGAGCGAAACAGCTTCACATATTGATTCTGCCGACTCGTAATCATCGCTTTGCTTGCCAGGGCCTGGCGCGCTTTGTTGCTTTCCTGGACTTTTTGCGCCCAGATTTCGTCTTCCTTTGGCCAGCAACGCCGACTCAACGAGTCGGCGTTGCTGCAGATCTGTTCCTCCAGGCGTGAAGATTAGCCAACTGCGGCTTTCGCTTGTTCCACAATCTGCGCAAAAGCAGCGGGATCCTCGGCCGCAAGATACGCCAGCATTTTTCGATTTAGCCCGATGCCGGCTTTTTTCAAGCCGCAGGCGAGCACACTGTAACTCACGCCATGCAGGCGCGCAGCGGCATTAATCCGCGCAATCCACAGATTGCGGAACATCCGCTTGCGGACGCGGCGATCGCGATAGGCGTAATTGCGCGCCCGCATCACTGTTTCCTTGGCCGTCTTAAACAGACGATGGCGGCCGCCTACATAGCCCTTGGCCGCCTTCATTATTCTTTTGCGCCGGCGATGTGTGGCCGGCCCGCGCGAAACTCGTGGCATCTTGGCCTTCCTTTCTTCGGGCCGCTGGGGGCGGAGAAAGCCGCATCCCAAGATGCGCTTTCCCTCTTTCTTGCCTCTTCACAGGCCCGTGTTGCGCAAGCCCTCTAGAGAGCGCTTACATAACAAATGCAGGCTGGCTCGGCGGCCAGCCCTTTTGCGCATCCCTCTCATTCGATTTGTTTTTAGCCCCGCCGTATGTCGGCGTATGGCATCAACGCGGCGATATTTTGGATTTCGCCTGGCACTGTCACTTCGCCGCCTTGCTTAAGGCGTCGTTTCAGATGACGGCTCTTCTTGGACAGCAAGTGATTCAGTTTGCAGCTGCGATGTAAGATCCGCCCGCTGCCCGTCACTTGCAGGCGCTTCACTGCTGTTCTCTTTGTCTTCATCTTTGGCACGGCTCTTCTCTCCTCCATCTATAGAGGCGGGCGGCATGTTCTTCTTGGGCTCCAGAACCATCGTCATGCGCCGGCCCTCCATCCGGGGCGGCTGATCCACAATCGCATAATCAGACAACTGGGCCATAAAATGCTCCAACTGCTTCTGGCCAATTTCTGTATGGCGGAGCTCCGGCCCGCGGAAAATGACCGTAAATTTGACTTTATCCCCATGACGCAAAAATTTGATTGCCTGACGCGTTTTGACCGCTAAATCATGTTCGTCGGTGTTCGGACGCACTCGGATGCCCTTAACATCCATCTGCCGCGCTTTCTTTTGGGCTTCTTTCTGCTTCTTTTGCTGCTCGTAACGAAACTTGCCATAATCGAAAATCCGGCAGACAGGAGGCTGGGCCTCTGGCGCCACTTCTATTAAATCCAAGCCAAATTTTTCCGCCTCGGCGCGGGCGTCCTCAATGGACATGATGCCCAAATTGACGCCCTCTGGCGAGATTACACGAACTTGCGGCGCACGAATGCGTTCGTTAATTCTGTAGCCCCGATTTGGATCTATGTCGCCTCACCTCTCGCTTTTTTCTAAACTTTGACATTGTCCAAACACAATGTTCCCTCATAATATGTGGAAGTTTACTTTAGCAAAATGAGGCTGCTTTTGTCAAGAACAGCACGGCGCTGCCCCTCGTTGCGTGCTTTCAACGCCCCTGCTTGCGCCTTCTTTCTGCTGCTCGCGGCGGCGCTTTTTGCGGGAACCTCCTTTGTCTTTTACGGCTTTGACAATGCTTTCTTCCCTTGGACCCGCTTTATCTTTTTATTTTTCCAGCGCAACCCATTCTCCTTTTTGCCGGCGGCTCTTTAAAGCCGCATCCATGAAGCAAACGATTTCAATTGTTTCATTGATGTCAATGGGCGATTGGCCTGTTGTAAAGAGCTGCACTTGCGCCTTGCACAATTCGCGATAAATATAGCGCGTATCCACGCCGCTGGGCCGCACGCCCTTTTCGCCCCAGGCCACAAAGCCATACGCATGTGCGCCCATGCGCGTCCCCCGCATCACGCCCACGCGTCCATCCTTCCAGCGCCCTGTATTGACTTCGCCAATCTCCTTGTCAAAAGCGCAGCAGACAGCCTCACAGCCAGCGCCCATCAGCGTGAACAGGATCTCCACGCCATGAATGCCGTAATGCGCCAGGCCTGGATTGGCCGGATGCAAGGGCGCGGGGCTCCACGCATCCACGCCATATATCTGCCCCAGCTCCGCTTTCGCCGCGACCACTTCCGGCGCAAAGCGCAAAGATGAAGCCGAAAAGAAAGGCACTTTGTATTTGGCGGCTAGATCGCGAATACGCAAGGCGTCTTTGGCGGAATTGGCAAACGGCTTGTCAATATAACAGGGCAGCCCCGCTTTCATAAACAGCCGCGCATGCTTGAGATGCTGGCTCCCCTGATTCGACTCAATCAACACGCCATCTATTTTGCCAATCATCTCCTCCGGCGAATCCACAATCTTCACGCCCCATTTGCGCAATTGCGCCACTCGTTCGTCAATTGTCTTTTGATCCACAATTTTTGAAGTTCCTGGATACGCCATCACGACTTTGCAGCCGTCCACCCACTGCTCCTCCTCACAGCCGCCTTTTTCTGGAGGAATGTGATTATGCCTCATTGTAAATTGCAAAACATGCGATGTGTCACAATCCACGATGCCCAATTTAATCATCTCAGGCCCTCCCACTGCTTTGTCCCGTAATCGCCAGCCATGCGATAACTCGCCGCTTTAAATTTTCTTCCTCCTGTCCCCTATCAAATCCTTCTCCTGTCTTTCTTATCTTTTCCTGACAAAATGTTTAGACTTCCTCTTTTTCCAACTCCTCTTTTTCGCGTTCTGTCCAGGCGCTTATGCGCCGTCGCAGGGCCTTTAATGTATCTTCCTCTATCGCCTTTTGCAGCGCCTCCATAAACATCGCATAAAATGTCAGATTATGTTCCGTCAAAAGCAGCCAGGCAGCGGGATCTTTACAGATAAACAGATGCCGCAGATAGCCGCGCGAATAATGCTGGCATGTGTGACAACGGCATGTGGGATCCAGCGGCGCCTCGCTGCCAGCATGCTCCTGCCGATTAATTTTCACAGGCCCCTCCCATGTCATCAAACTCGCGTGCCGCGCCAGCCGTGTCGGCAGCACACAATCAAACATATCCACGCCTCTTTCCGCCCCTTCCAGAATATCCAGCGGCGTGCCTACGCCCATCAGATAACGCGGCTGATGTTCAGGCAAATAGGGCAACACGGCTTCCAGCGCGGCCAGCATCTGCTCCTTGCTTTCCCCCACCGAAAGCCCGCCGATGGCGTAGCCGCTAAAGCCTAAAGCGACTGTGCGCTCCGCGCTGTAAGCCCGCAAATCCTCATACACGCCGCCCTGCACAATCCCAAAAAGTGCTTGCTGAGGATGCCGATGCGCCTGCTGACAGCGTTGCGCCCAGCGCAAAGTGCGTTCCACAGAAGCCTGCACATATTCCCGTGGGGATGGATAGGGCGCACATTCATCAAAAATCATGGCGATATCGCTGCCCAGCGCATTTTGAATTTCTATAGATTTTTCCGGCGTCAAAAATAATGCCTCTCCGGAGATATGCGAACGAAAATGCACGCCCTCTTCTGTGATGTCTTTAGGCCGCGCCAGCGAAAAAACTTGAAAGCCCCCGCTGTCCGTCAACAAAGGCTTTTCCCAGCTCATAAAACGATGCAAGCCCCCCATTTGCTGCACAAGCTCATGGCCGGGCCGCAGCCACAGATGATAGGCGTTGCACACCAGCATCTCAATTCCTGTAGCGGCGACAAGATGAGGAGGAAAAGCCTTGACAGTGGCCAGGCTCGCACATGGCATAAATACAGGCGTACGTACAGCGCCATGAGGCAATGTGAGCTGTCCCGTCCGGGCGCGCCCTCGCTGGCAGACAATGTCAAATTTCAGCATATGTCTCTCCCTTTTATAGCCTTGTGGGCATTATATCAGTTTTCGTACGCCGCATGTGTACAAGCAAGCGGCTCTGGGAAAAAGCCCTTCTGCGTTGTACATTCGCAAATATTCTGACGACAAACATTATTTGAGCCCAATAGCGTTGTTAAATAATGTTCAGGGCGTCTTGTAAGAGGGCTAACTTTTTAAATAAAAAAACGGCTCTGCGACATTATTAGCAGAAATCTTGCCGCAAAAATAAAACCGTCAGATGAACATCACAGCCTAAATATGTGTGTATTTTTGGGGCAATGCCAAAATCGCCTTATCCTGCTTCTGGAGAGCTGGAGAAGTGATTACAGGGCACGGGGGAAGAAGAGCATTTTGCGGCTCCTGGCGTTTGCAATTTTCGCACTGCTGCCACAATCTGCTCCACTTGCTCCGAAGAAAATTTAGGGGAAGAATCCAGCTGTAAAATTGTCGTTACAAGCTGCTCCGTACGCACAACGGGCGTGAGCGTGGGCGTCTCCAATTCCGCATAGGGGAATACAATTATAGAATGGACAGCAGCCGAAATGCCTTCCTGAGCTAAATATTGTTCTATTTGGCTGCAAAAGGAACGATTTTGGCGAATTGGATTGTAAAATGAAGCCTTTCCGCTGCCCTGAAGGTGTTGCCATTCATAATCATCCTCGCCGCCGACAATGCGTCCGACATGAGAACGCACATCCACGAGCCATACGCCATACGTTGAAACTAGCACATAATCTATGAGGCAGGGCTTCCCATTTGTCTGAACACGCACATCGGGCAACACATAATATTCTTCGGGCAGCTTCTCAAGCTCACAGATAAGCGATTGCTTACTTTTAAATCGGCGCAAAGCAATCACAGGATTCCATATAAAGTAGATAATGATTCCCAGGCCCAGCAAATGAGAGAGAAGAAATAACACATTCCGTCTGGCAGCTTGCTTAAGGGCAGGCGTGGGAGAATTTATCGCAGCAATTTTGGGCAAAGCGGCTTTTAGGGCGGCAGGCAAGCCTTTTTTCTGGATGGCCTTGACTCCCCCTAATTCCCGCACAGTGCCCCGCACAAAATTGGCTCCTAAAAAGCCTGCCAACGCTAACAGAACAAATAGCCACAGCCAGCACAGCAGTTGCTGCCGCTGGATATTGCGTGAAAAATAAACAAATTTCGCCATCGGGATCGCTTAATCAACCAGTTTTGTGTACAGGCCCTCACTCTTGTCGAAAAAGCCAAAATAATTTTATACGGGAAATAACTAACTTCTTGGAAATTTTTGCGCAAGATTTCTGCAAGAAAATCCTTTTCGGACGATGCAGCTGGCAGGGCTTTATCCATAATCTGCGAAAAAAATTCATTGTGTCGATTTTAATAATGGGCAGCGCGACAATGCCGCCAAAGGAGGACTTTATATGCGAAATTATGGCGAAAAATATTGGGCGTGGGCGGGCATATTGTTAATGGCTTGCTCCGCATATGCCGCAGGGCGTCTGCCTGGCAGCTATTATAACGATTTTCATTTTGGCTATGAAACGCCCCATACAAAATGGGCTAAGCCGCTCGCGCAGGGCCCCGTGCGCGTGTTTTTCATTGCGCCCACACATGCGGCCCGAGAAATCACGGAATTGGCGCAGCGCCTGGATGTGCAAGCCGGCGGCGAAACAGCGCTTGATTTTCGCCATCTGGGCGATCCGGGCACATACGGGCCTTGGCCGGGGATGATCGAGGGCACATCCCCTCTAGAAAAGGAAACGGCTATCATACAAAAATTAGCTCAGCCCTATGATGTTTATGTTTTAGGAAATTTCCCTTTGGCCCATTTGCCTGTGCGGCTGCAATACGAAATGCTGCGGCGTGTGAAAGAAGGCGCTGGCCTTGTGCTTGTGTACAAACGAGAGGCTGATGAACGGCTTTGGCGGCATCCTGTGCCTGAAGCGACAGAGATTCTTTCGGAAATCCCTCTGGCGGGCTTGTCATTCTATAAAGAAAAAATTGCCGCGCTGGCCCAGGAGCCCAGCCAATTAGTACGCGGCTTTCGTCTCGGCGAAGGCCGCATTGTGCAAATTGATTATGGCGTGCAATTCCCCACAGGCTATGCCGGCGGCTTTTGTCTCACGCCTCCGGAGCCCTATACATATCGCTCGCTCACGGAATACGATTATCATCAATCGCTTGTCGCCAAAGCCATTTTATGGGCGGCCAGGCGCGAGCCGCTCGTGCGTTTTGACGGCTTGCCGATAGAAGGCTGGCGAGGGAGCAATCCCGCCGCTTCGCTCAAATTTTCCCTGCGTCTGCGTAATACAGGCTCCCAAGCGCTTTCCGGGGAGCTATGGATGCGCGTGCGCAACGAATGGGGCGAAATTGAGCAGGAAACAAAAGCCCCGCGGAAGCTCGCTGCTGGCGACAATTCGATTGCATTAATTCTGCCCCGTTTGCCTGGCGGAACGCATTTTGTGGATCTGCAATTTCGCGCCGCCGGCCGCGTTCTGGGCTGGGCCAGCGCGGCTGTGCTCATGCGAAGCGTGCCACATATCGAGGAGATTAAGCTTTCGCAAAACAGCTACAGACGAAAAGAGCCCTGTTCCGGCCGGATTATTTTTGCGCCCGCTGTCTCGGGAGCCCCTTGGGCGCTGCGCATAGCGCTTCTGGATAATTACGGCCGTCTATTTGCCCAAAAGCAATATGCCCTCCAAAATGGCCAGGACGAAAAAGAATTCGCTTTGTCTTTGCAAGCGGCTGTGAGTCTGGCGGGCCGTGTACGGGCTGTGCTGATGCGCGGCGACATGCCTTGGGATCAAAAGGAAGCGGAATTCTTTGTGCGTGAGCCCAGCCCGGATGATTTCCCTGCGCTTGTCTGGGGCAATTTGCCAGGCATATTTGGGCATTTCGCCGCCGTGCGTCTTCGTGAGGCCGGCTTCAATGGCATCCTGCATTATTACGGCCAATATCCGGGCCTGCAGGGCGAAGGAAGAATGCCAGAAGCGATTGCGCGCGAAGATTTCCATGCCGTGCCGTATGTGACGCGGATTTCCTGGGAGAATGGGCGTCTGGGCGATATTGAAAATAATGAACAAGCTCGGCAGGAGCTTATTGCACGGGCTAAAGCCTCTTTTCCCTTTGCGCCCTTGCTTTATAGTCTTGGCGATGAAAATTACATCCCGCCCGAGGGCGGCTTTCACGAAAATGAACGGCCGGCTTTTGCTGCTTTCTTGAAAAATCGCTATCAGGGAAACATTCAGGCGCTCAATGCAGCTTGGGGCACTGCCTTTAAAGATTTCGCCGAAGCGGCGCCTGTAAATGCTACGCAGGCTGCGGAGCAGAAAAATTGGACTGCTTTCCACGACACAGAGGCTTTTCGGGAATATCTGTATGCCAAATGGCATCATTGGGCGCATGATGTCATCAAAACAGTGGATCCTGAGGGCAAAATTGGCGCCGAAGGCTCGGAGCCAGGAGATTTAGAGCTCACAATCCAGGGGCTGGAGTTTTGGGGCCCCTATCGGCGTGTCGATCAGAATACATTGCTCCGTTCTTTGGCGCCGCGGGAGCTGATAAGAGGAAATTGGTTTGGCGGCTACAATCATGCGCGCGGCGATTTGCCCGGCCTGCCGCGTTTCTTATGGGAATCTATTCTGGATGGCAGCAATCTCCTGGAAGTTTATTGCTCTTACACCTGTGAGAATTTTTATAATACGGATCTTACATGGGCCTATTGGATGGATACCTTCTTGCCGTATGTGAAGGAGATTACAGAGGGACTCGGGCAGCTGCTGGCGCATAGCGAACATGATTGTGATCCTGTGGCTGTGTATCATTCCCAGCCTTCGTTACATCTGGAGCGGCTGTCGCAGCCCTTCGGAGCGTATGATGGGGCTATGATCGCCGTGTTGCGCCTGCTGGAAGATCTCAGCTATGTTCCTTATAATATCACAAGCCGACAAATTGAGGCAGGCCTTCTGCGGCGGCGTCCGCCCAAGCTGCTTCTGCTGCCCCATACAGTGTGTCTATCGGATCGTGAAATTACGGAGCTGGAGCATTATGTCCAGCAAGGGGGCATCTTAATTGCGGATGTGCGGCCCGGAATTGCCTATGGCAATTGTGCCTTGCGGCCGCAGCCAGCGCTGGATAATCTGTTCGGCATAACACGGCCGGCGGGCCTGGGCTCTGTCACGCCCAGCGCGGCGCTGTGGGGCGAGGCCGCCGGCCCCTTGCGCTTCCCGGCAGCTTCCTCCCTGGCGCCTGTGGCTGTAGACGCCTCTGTAAAGCTTGCCGATGGCCTCGCCTGCGGACACGCTGCGGATACGCCGATATGTATCAGCCGGCAAACGGGCCAGGGACGCGCTGTGCTGCTGAATTTCTCTTTTTCCGAATACAGCAAACAAATAGCGCCAGAGGGCCAGATTGCGCCCGCGGAGGCATTACGCAATATCGTGCAGCTTTACGGCCCGAAGCCGCAATGGGATGTCAAAGACGCGGAAGGCAAGCTGTGGCTCAATGGACGCGTTTCGGCCTTTGTGCGCGGCAAAGCGCGTATTGTCGGCATCTTGCCAGGGCGTCCGCGCAATGTGCAATCGCCTGTATCGTGCCGCGTACAGCTGGCGGCGCCGGCTCATATTTATCATTTGCGCTCAGGCAAATATCTGGGCAGGACGGCGCAGATTAACACAGAAACGCTCTTCACATCTCCTGTCTTTTTGTCTGCGCTGCCCTATCGTGTGCAGAAAATGACAATCCAGGCGCCGGCGCGGCATAGGGCCGGCACGGCGTGCCCTGTGCGCATTGCCCTCGTCGCCTCAGGAGATGTAGCACAGGCGCGCCCCGTGTGGCGCCTGAATGTTTTCGGCCCCGATGGCGGCAATCGCTCCTATTATGCGCGGACATTATATCCGGAGGGCCTGCAGGCTTCGGCCACAATTCCTTTTGCCATTAACGATCCTTCCGGCAAATGGCAAATCGTCGTTCGGGATATTCTGACAGGCCTTCAGGCTACAGCCAGCGTGCGATTGGAGGCAACAAAATGAAACGCTTCCTGTCCAGGGCCCAAATGGGGGCGTCGCAGGCGCTGCTAATTGCGTGTGTAGGAATATGGATGGGGATCGCTCCGGCCTCGCCCCAGGCGACTGTCAGCGTGCTGACTGCGCGCCCCACGGAACTATACGGCGAGCATGCCCGGCACGAGGGCAAAAAATGGCTTGTGCAGCTACAAGCTAAGGCGTGCAGCTACGGCCTGCAGCATTGGGGCTGTTATGACGCCAGCCATGCGCCTTATGCTATCCAGCAAGAAGGCTCCATTGGCATGACAAGCCCCGGAGGAGGCAACTGGTATCGCAACGGCTTCTTCAATTTTGCAATAGATGACGCCCAGAGCCGCATGTATCCCGTCCAGGCCGTCCGCGCTCTGGATAGCGGCGAGCGGGCTTCTGTGGAATTTTTATGGGATATGCCCCAGGCCTGGGCGCGTGTGCAATTTATGATTCTGGCGGACAGGCTGCCGCTGTTTTGTCGCATTGTGCAGATTCCCAAAACAGAAACAGTCCCGAAGCTGCGCGTACGGCTTGTAGCCTATCCGGCTGGCTATTTTCATGATGGCCAGCGTGTTATCGTCACGCCGACGCGTCAGCTCAAAACAGGCCAGCAAGCTTCTTTGGATCCGGCTTCAGAATGGGCGTGGATTATGTATGATGAAAGGCGGGATTTGGGCGTGGAAGGAAGTGTAGGCGGAGCGGGAGGCTTAACATGCCCGGAGCTAGTCGCCAGCATAAGACTGGATGTCGGCTCTTACGGCGTTGCCTGGGAGATAGAAGCCAAAGACAAAGAATTGCGTTTCGCTTTTTGGGGCACACAGGAATTGCCCAACGCAGCGCTCGTGCCAAAGCTGCAAGCGCAATTCGCGCCCACATTGGCGGAATTACGGAAGCTGGATTTCACGCCCCGGCGCCTGCAGCCCCAGGGCCTTGCTCAACTGCAGGCGGAATTGGACAGGCTCTTTACGGAAATAAAAGCCCCCGAAACAGAAAGAAGCTCCTGCGCCCAACTGCTGGCGCAAGCCAAACAGCTCCAGAGCCAGTTGAGCGGCGAGACTGTCAATCTAGCGGCCGAAGAACAATTGCTTTCTGTGCTGGACAAGCTGGAACAATTGCTGTGGAAAGTGCGGATGGATTGGATTTTTGCGGATTAATGGCTTGGGCCCCGGACTATTTTTTCTAATATTGGATTTGCCGGATTCTTTGCGATAAGATTTGGGGATGTTATAGCCAAAGGATATTGTTAATAATTAATTTCCTTTGGGCCCTGCTCTATTAGCCTTAATCCGAAAGAGCGCTGGCCATTTCCTTGTATTTTTCGCGGGCGCTTCTGCGCCGAAAAGCCTCTCCCTCCAGAGCTGTTTCTGCCAGACTGCAAATGGATTTTCCTGCGCCTATGATGGCTCTCTCCTGGCGCGCAAGGCAATTTTCGCTTCTTTTCCCCTCTACAGTCAATCCTGTAAAGATCTCTCCCAAAATCCAGCGGCTCATTCAATAATTTGCTCGGCTAATCCTGTGCGCTGATGCAGAGCTGTCGCCCGCAAGCGCTCGGGGAACCAATATCGTTTATCCAGCGCCTGTAGGAGAGCAAACATTGTTTGCCGCAAGGCCTCCTCCGTGGGCGCGCTGATAAGCAAATCCTTTTGCGCGAGCTGCACGCGCGCTGGCTCCTTTGGCTTGAGGCGCAAATGGACATTCGGCCTGGAAGCCTGCTCGGGCGTCAATTGCCCTGTCACAATCGGCAGCCGCACTTCCACAGGCGGCTGGACAACGCGCCCATACCAATAACGGAAATATTCTTGCAGCCGGAAGGCGGCCTGCTGTTGGGCGGCAGAATTCGGCTCGGAGAGCACAATCGCACAATTCGGCTGCCCCTCTTTGACGAAGGGAAAATTCAACAATTGCTCCTCGGCAAGCCGAAACAGCGTGGATGTAAATTGCGCCACGATTTCTGTCTGTCCCGTTAATTTGAGCGAACATGAAGCAGAAGCGTCGCCGCTGATTTTCGGCGCAAGCGGCTTGCCGTTGGCTTTCGCCGCTGTTAATGTCATATGGGGCGGAAGACGCCATATCAGTCGGGCGGAGCCGTTGCCTTTCAGAACAGCCCGTAAGGTCCCCTGGCACAGGCCCATGCGGGCTTCCACACGCGCTTCCTGGACAGCTTCGGCGGGGAAGATGTTCATTTGCGCACGCAAGAGCACAGGCGTGCGCACAGGCACATGCAGCCGGATAGCCGTCCGCCCTCTTGTCATCCGATTTGTTAGCGCACTGCCATCATAGCCAGAAAACAGAAGCACGCCTTCGCCGAGTCGCTTGTTATCAATGAGGATGTCGCCTTCCACAGGCTGGCCTGTTTCATGGCCGAGGGCGAGAAGCGTACGCAGGCCTTTTCCATAGCGCGTGGCCCACAGCGGCGCAGGGCAATGCGCCGCCGGCACTGGCTCCCAGCCTGTTTGCACACATTCCACAATGGCAGGCAGCCAGCGCACAAGCTTGGCCATTCCCATCGTAAAATTGGGCGTGGGAATATAGCCGACGCGCAGGCTTTGCAAGAGCGTGAAATCCGCCAGCCCCTTATATATAGCAATCAGCTGTTCGCGGCTGACTGTTTGAATATCCACAAAATCCTGCACATCGTAATCTTCCCACCATACAAGCGTCTTGTGGCCCATTTTCCAGCGCAGCCGATCACTTTCGGTGCGTGTTGTGCTCCAGGGATTGCGCTCCAGCATAGCACTGTCGGCATGAAAGCAGGACATATATGTGCCATAGGCCATAGGATTGGCGACAACGCCTAAGGGACGCCCCTGCTTTTTCAATGTATGTACATAATCCATCAGCTTGGCGATAGCGATATTTTCGCCGCAATAGACGCCCAATTGTTCATCCCAGGCGCGATGAGGCAATTGAGGCAGCGCGGGGCCTGTGTAACGCGCGGCGCCGCCGGCTGTGTCAAAAGCAAAGCCCGCTATATCCAGTTCCTCCGCCAGCTGCGCCATATCCGCATAGCTCTGGCGGCCAAAGGATGTTTCCAGCGGAAACACGCGCCGTTCATTGTCGTGGCCCGTCACCCAGGGCGTATTAAAATATGTCTTTTGTTTCGGATCTGTGATGAGAGCATCGGGATAGCGCGCCAGGGCTAATGTTTCCTCACACCAAATTTGGGCCGGAATATAGAACATCATCGCCACATCGCAGCGGCGCGCGCCCTCCTGGAAGCGTTCTTTGCGCCAGCGAAGAAATTCTTCACGGGGCAGCGCACGCGTTTTATCGGGCGGGCGCGCCGGCTGATAATCCCATAATTCTTTTCGGCCGACAATGTCGCCAGTGCGGCGGAAGGGCGCGTAACACCATTCCCATCCTCCATATAAGCGACGGGCCATTTCCGGCGTCCAGGGGCCAGCCGGCCAAGCTAAATATTGCGTGCTGCCCTGACACACGCGCCGATCCACTTTTAGATGAGCCCAAAACCAATCAGGAAAGCTGTCATAATAGGCCTCAAAGGCTTCGTATTTGCCCCATTCGCCTGGCGCTCCTATAAGCACAAAGCGCAGACTTTCTTCTTGCCCTGGATCCACAACTAGCCTTGTGATACAGGCCAGCCGAGCGGCTCGATGGGGCTGGGGCTCAAATTCATGTCGTAAATAGGACACGAGCTGGGAAGGCTCCAAGCCCACTGCCACTGTCGCCCGCCCCTGCCACGCACACACAAGCGGCATATTCCCTTCCAGCCGTGTGGAAACGACAGGCGCCTGCGGATTGTCCACATCCTCCCAGCCCTCAAAAATCGTGTAAGAGCGAGCCGCAAACTGTAAATGCAACTGTGGCCCTATTTCCAGCCACACAGGCTCTGTATGCATGTTACGGCAGCTTATTCGCCACACGATACAGCGAGCTACAGAATAGGGCTGCAGGCTGATATGTAAGGGGAAATCAGGCTGAAAGATGTACATTCCCTGTCTTTTTTCCGCGTGGCCTAACGCGAGGGGGCGCGCTTCCCGGCCCATTTTCACAAGCAGCGTGGCCTCTTGCAAAAGCTGCGGCTCGCTGGCGACAGAGGCACGCCAGGGAAATTGTAAGGCGGGCTGCAGGCGCATTTCTCCCGCCCGCAAGAGCTCCTGAGACAGGGCAAAAGAACAGAGAAACGCCTGCGCCAAAAGGCTGCCGATCAGGATATATTCCCCTGAAAGCCGCTTCCCCGAACTATTTATTGAGCGTGCGCCCTTTAGCATTTATGGCTTCTCCCTTATTTCTTCTGGATATTGCTTTTGTATTGTGCGGCCATCCGCTAATGTTACGGCCACTGTGTAGACATCATCTACTGGCTGGGATTTAAGAAGAGTCTCGAAGTTTTTAGCCTCCGCTGGCAAAGCCGGGCTGACAAAAACAGGCTGCGAACTTTCTTTGCGCGTGACAATAATTTTTTGTAGCGTTTCGTCGGGGGCAGCCTTAACAGAAAGCGTCAAATCTGTTTCCGCCGGGCCTGCCCACAAATCATCAAAATAGGCTTCGCCCGCCTGGAAATACAGGCCCAGGCTCAAAGTGAGAGCAGACAGTGACTCCGGAATGGAGACAAGCAGCCGAAAGGGCTGCCATGTGAGCGGATCGGGCCCGCCGAGTGCTTCCGGAGGCAAAAACACAGGCACAAGCCAATGGCCTCGCGCTGTGCCGCGATAAAAGCGCTCATCGACAGCTCTCTCCCGCCCATCCGGCAGCTTTACGGAGCTATGCGCATAGATAAGAATTTTGCCCGCTATAAGGCGAAAATAGCCTTTCAGCAAATAGCGGCGGCCCGGCAACACAGGGAAGCTCTGGCTCCAATAGCCTGACATCTCGCCCGAATGCGCCTTAATCCATAAACATTTTCCAGAGCGGCCTTCCGGCTTCCAGCCATATTCAAAAATATCTGGGCGCGCCGTGCTAAAGCGCCAGCCTGTGGGCTGATTGTCCTGGCCTTGTTCCATATCGGGATTTGTCAGCACATTGGGCACGGGAAGCGGGGGATTGCCGCTCATGTGAATTTCTGCTGCCCAAGCACAAGATGCCAATAAGGCGATAAAAAGCCCTGATTTAGGGGCGAAAAAATTTTGCATGTTGGGGCCTTCCTCTTTTTGTAACAATAGGCGTGAACTTTATGATAACATATCCGTAAGGCCACAGGAAGCACAGGACGGATAGCATTGTCTTTGAAGAAATGCGAAAATATGAAGCAGGATTTTGTTTCGCAAGCAAGAGAATTATAATGATAAAGAGGCGTAGCGTTGATTTAGCCTTAAACATAATTTGGGAAAGGCGTGATGATTGGGATGCAATTGAAAAATCCAGGCGCTCAATTATTTATTCCCGACGGCGCGGATCCGGAGCAGGCCGTCGCGCGCACGACACAGATGGCCATTATGGCGCATCAGGACGATATTCCTATTGGGGCGATGTGGGGGATCCTGCAATGCTTTGGAAAAACAGATGAATGGTTCACAGGCGTGACAGTCACAAACGGCGCCGGATCCCCGCGAGATGATTTGTACGCCAATTATACAGATGAACAGATGCGTGCTGTGCGCGCTCAGGAAGAAAAGAAAGCGGCGTATGTGGGCGAATATGCCGCCTGTTTTCTGCTGGATTATCCCAGCTCGGCTGTCAAGGATCCGAATAACGCCGATCTTGTGCCCGAATTGATTAACATTTTGAAAGCGGCTCAGCCGCGCATTGTGTACACACACAATCTGGCAGACAAGCATGATACACATGTAGCTGTGGCGCTGCGTGTGATCACGGCTTTACGGGCGCTGCCCGAAGAGGCGCGCCCGCAGGCTGTGTATGGCTGTGAAGTGTGGCGCAGCCTGGATTGGATGCAAGATAGCGATAAAGTCCTGATGGATTGCAGCCCCCATGAAAATCTTTCCGCCGCTCTAATGGGCGTGTACGATTCGCAGATTTGTGGCGGCAAGCGTTATGATTTGGCCACAGCCGGGCGACGGAAGGCAAATGCCACATATCACGAAACACATGGCGTGGATGTATATGAGGCTTTAACATTCGGGATGGATTTAACGCCGCTTATTCAAAATCCAAATCTGTCGCCGACAGAACTTGTAGAACAATACATTCAGCATTTCCGCGCTGATGTAATGGATCGCATCGGCAAGCTGATATAAAAGCGAAAAAGCGTTTGGGCTAGCTGGAAAATAAAATACAGGGGCATGTCCGTTGCGCCATACACACAATCTTGCAAAGCCTTTTCTATAGAGGCGCACGGGATGTGCCCCTGTATTTTCTTCCTCAAAAATGCGTCAGGCACAAGGCTTTGGGGGCAGACAGCCTATGTTTTGAGAACATAAATTCGTACATTATATGGACATGATCCAACGGCGAGAAGCTTGAGCTTAAAAAGCTCCGCCCCACAGCGATTTCTTGTTGCGAAATGTAAAATCTTTGCTGCTTCTTATTGGAAAATGCTTTTTCGCTGGGGAGGCGCCGGCTAAGGAATAATTTCCCCGCAAGCAGCAGAAAAACGCTGAGACGTTCTCTTCAGAGACGCGGCAGCAATTCTCCCATATGCCAGTACACACGCGCCAGAATAAGCCCTGTTGTGAGCACAGCAAGAAAAGCCACAACACAAAAATCAGCCCAGCCTGCCGTGTAAGCTTTCAAATGCGTACGGCGGCTTGTTGTGGATATGCCGCGCGTTTCTAAAGCGCGCGTCAAATCATCTGCGCTGCGTAAGCCGCGAGCCAACACAGGCATCATCAGCGGCACATAAAGGCGCAGACGTGTCCAGGGCCCCCCTTTATTGAGCTCCAGGCCCCGCGCACACTGTGCCTCCGCCGCCGCCCAGGCGGAGCGCAAAAATGTCGGCACAAGCCGAAAAGCCAATGTGAAAGCCAGCAGCATCATTTCCGGCATCCGCAACAGCCGCATGGCATACGCCGCATCCTCAATTGTCGTTGTGGACAAAAATAAAAGCCCCATCAACAGTAAAAAGGCGAGCCGCAAGCCGACAGCCAGGCCATAAAGAAATGATGTAGGCGAAGCTGCCAGGGGGCCCCATTGCCAGGAGGGCGACACATCCCTCACAAAAAATGTCCATAATAAAACGCTCAAAAAGAAAAGCAAAAGCACAAAGCGAGAGGCACGCCCCAAATTATCCTCAACGCGCGCAATGAAGATTAGAGCTAGCGCGACAGCGAGATACGGCGCCAGCCAGCGGGGATCATTAAAGGCAAAGGCAGCCACAAAACATAAAAGCAGCCCCAACAGCTTTGTCAGCGGATGCAAACGATGGATAGGACTTTCACGCCTCTGATACAGCCAGCTGGAACGCATAGAAGCCTCCTAATTCCGCTTGAAGCGGCTTAAACGGGCCTTTTATTCTTGCCCTTCTGAATAAAATGCTCTCAAACACGCTACAGCTTCTGGAACGGACAAAAAGATTTGGCCAAAAGCTTGGCGGCTGAAAGCCACAATATCTGGAAGCGTCTGATGTGCTGCATCCAGCCATTCCTCATGCGCAAAGATTTCGCGCGGGGCAGCATCAGCGATAATTTTGCCCTCCGCCATCAAGATGATGCGTTGGGCATAAGCGGCGGCCGCCCATGTGGCATGTGTAATCATAATAATCGTATGTCCTGCCAGATTGAGCTGACGCAGCCGTTCCAGCATCTGCTCTTGCGCCGCGCCATCCAGGCCTGTTGTCGGCTCATCAAACACAATGACATCAGGGCGCATCGCCAGCACAGCCGCCAGGGCCACTAATTGACGCTCGCCGCGTGTCAATGTAAAGGGATCGGCTTCGGCAACATCCATAAGCCCCATCCACTCTAAAGCTTCTTGCGTGCGCTTTTTAATTTCAGCGGGCGCCAAGCCCTGATTGCGCAGCCCAAAGGCGATTTCTTCATCCACACGGCGACAGAAAATTTCGTCATCGGGATCCTGAAACAGATAGCCCACAAAGCGGGACAATTGTGCGGGCGTGGCCTGCCGCGTGTCCTGTCCGGCAACAAGCACGCGGCCCTGTGTGGGCTTGAGCAATCCGTTCAGATGCCGCGCCAATGTCGTCTTCCCAGCTCCGTTAGCGCCCAAAATGGCAACGAATTCCCCGCGACGGATATTTAAGCTGATGCCTTGCAAAGCTTTAAATCCATTATAGGCATGGCTGAGCTCGTCTACGCGAATAATAATTTCTCCAGCCGCGGGCTGGAAGGCGGAGGAGGCAGCAGCTTTTTTCGAAGAGGCCGGCGGCATAGCAGAAGACGGAGAAAAATGGAATGGGCTTTGTTGTGCTTCGGGGCGGGAAGGGCTCGCGCCCTTTGGGCTCAAGGGCTTTTGGCGCACGGCAGAGATGGCTTCAGCCACTGTTAAAGGGCGCTCGGGGCGGCCCAACAGCGCAAATAATTCGGGCAAGGGCAAAGGCCTCAAGCCTAATTCGCGGCAACGTTGGGGATTGCGTAATAATTCCTCAGCAGTCCCCTGCATACACATCTGGCCATTTTGCAACGCTAAGATGTGTTCTTCGCTTTGTGGAGGCCATAAATCGTTTTCCACAAGCACAATTGTTTTGCCGCATTCGCTCCAATCTTTAAGCAATGCCATTAATTCTTGGCGCCCCTGGGGATCAATATCTGTTGTCGGCTCGTCCAACACAAGCACAGCAGGATCCGCGGCCAAGAGCGCGGCCAAAGCCAGCCGCTGCTTTTCGCCGCCAGATAATAAGGCTGGATCTGCGCCGCGCAGATATTCAATTTTCATCATCGCTAAGGCATCATCTATACGCTGGCGCATTTCTTCGCGCGGCACGCCCCGCTGCTCCAACGCAAAAGCAATTTCTGATTCCACATCCGTGCAGAACAATTGGCTTTCAAAATGCTGAAACAATGTCCCTACATACAGGGCAATCTCATGTACAGGCGTATGTCTTGTATCATGGCCAAAAATGCACACGCGGCCCCAGAAATCGCCTGTTTGTAATTGGGGAATCACGCCGCACAAGGACAAACATAATGTGGATTTTCCGGCGCCTGTAGGGCCGACAATTGTCAGCCAGTGGCCTTTTTCCAGTGTTAAACAAATATCATTAATGGCGGGGCGGCTGCCTTCAGGATAAGAAAATGTTAAATGATCCACAAAGACAGGCTGCGCCATGTTCTTGGCGACGCCGGGAGAAAACGGGAAAGCGGATACAACTGACACGGCAACGCTTTCTTTTATGCGCAGGCGGGATGCTGGCCGCGCCAAAAGCATCACGCCTGCTCCGATGAGCAGGACACATATTCCCGCCACTTGCCGGACAGAGCCGAGAGGCTTGAGCCAGACAGGCGTCGCAGACGAAGCGGGAACACTAAAAAGCATGAGGGCTAAAGCAACGCCGGCCAGGCTGCCGATAATGACGAGACAGGCGCCAAGGGGAGCTAACTTTCCAGGGGCTATATCCTGGGAGCTTAGATTTTGCGTCGCCAGCAAGCCCCAGCGACGGGCGCGGAAATGCAACAGACGCAGCAAAGCGGCGCCCAGCACAATTGTGGGCAATGTGTTGTTGAGGCTAATGATTGTGCCCAGAATATGATAGGGCGCCAGGCCCAGCCAATCTACGCCCCAGGCAATCACAACAGCACAACTACTGGCCGCGACAATACTGACAAAAACGAAAAGCGGCCATTGCCGCAGGCTGCCGTCTGCCTCCTTTTTTGTGAAGACAAGCCACAGCCTCCACGGCACATAAGCGAACAAAAAATTGCCGATAAAACCAAAAAAGCTGCCTGGCGTCAGCGTGCCGAAAAAATCGCCAATCAAATTGCCAAAGGCAGCGCCCCAAGCGGCGGCGGGGCCAAAAAGCAAAGCCAACATCACAGGCAACGCCGAAGCCGGGCGCACTTCTGTAAGCCCCGGAATGAGCACAATTGCTTTGAAGGGGATCAACAACGCAGCGTACAAAGCGGCGCATAAGGCTGTCAGTACAGCCATCCGTGTGTTCCGCCACATTTCCACAGCATCCCTCATCGGCATTCTCCTGCACACAGAAATTATTGGACAAACATTTCGGCTTTTTATATCCTTTTCCCTACGCAAGCAGGATTGTGCCTGCTGCCTCCGAAGGGATATGGAAGCCACAATTGTTTGTTTATGTCATAAGGATCTCCAATGGATATTATACAAGCATTGAAGAAGCCAGGAAGCGTTCTTTTCTGCGGCAAAGACACATGGCTGGAAGGCGCATACGCTTTATGGCTCACAAAGCCTGCAGATATTATTTGGGGCCAAAGGCCTGAAGAATTAATAGCAGCGTTACAGCAGGCAGAGCGCCTTATCGCTGATGGGCATATTGTGGCAGGCTACATCAGCTACGAAGCCGCTCCTGCCTTTGGCTTGCCAGCACATGAGCCGCTGGCGCCTATCCCGCTCTTCTGGCTGGGCGTTTATGATAAGATAGAAAAAATAAACACAATCGGGGCGCCTCCGGCATTGCCTGCTATTCCAGATATGCAGCTTAACATCTCGCGGGGAGAATACATTGGGGCGATTGCCCGAATTAAGGCTTATATCGCCTCTGGAGATACATATCAAGTCAATTATACATGTCATGCGCGCTTCATCGCGTCGTTGGATCCTGCCGCTTATTTTGTGGCGCTCATGCGTTCGCATCCTGTCCCGTACGCCGCATTCATTAATATTGGCGAGGCTCAGATTTTGAGTCTGTCGCCAGAGCTTTTATTGAAAAAACGAGGCGAATGGCTGACATCAAAGCCAATGAAGGGGACACGGAAACGGGGCCGGACGCCCGAAGAAGATGAAGCGCTGCGAGAGGAGCTGGCGGCGGAAATTAAGGATCGTGCGGAAAATCTGATGATTGTGGATATGATGCGCAATGATTTAGGGCGTGTATGCGAGATTGGCTCTGTATCTGTGCCTGCTTTGTTTGAAACAGAAAAATATCGTAGCGTCTGGCAAATGACGACAACAGTGACGGGCCGTGTGTCTGCCAGCGTGTCTTTAAGCCATATTCTGGAAGCTGTTTTTCCAGGCTCATCCGTCACAGGCGCTCCCAAAAAGCGCACAATGGAAATCATTCAGGAGCTGGAACGAGAGCCGCGCGGCGTATATTGTGGGGCGATCGGGCTGTTTCTGCCAAATGGCGATTTCACAATCAATCTGCCCATAAGGACATTAGTGCATTGGGCGGGAAAATATGATTTGGGCATTGGCTCGGGGATTGTCTGGGATTCCGATCCCATGGCGGAATATGAAGAGACATTGCTCAAATCACAATTTGCGCGACGCCTGCTGCCCGATTTGCGCCTGTTGGAAACAATGCTCGTTTCTTTTGCTCCTGCCGGCGCGGATATTGATCCCGCCCCAATAAAAGCCTCGCGAACGCAGAGCGTTTCAGCGCACATCGTTTACGAACAGGAACATTTGCAGAGGCTGGCCCGTTCAGCGCGTTATTGGGATTTTCCTTTTGACATCGCGCTGGCGAAAAAGGCCCTGCGCGAATTTGTAGAGACGGAGATACAAAGAAAAACAGAATCAGAAAGCCCAAAGGCGCCTTCTTCGTATATTTTGCGGATGGAGCTGGATCAAGAGGGGACTTTTCATTTCACGACGCGCCCGCTTCCGCCGCCTGAGTCCTTTGTGCGTGTGCTTATTTCGACAAAGCGTACACATTCTGCCGATCGCTTTTTGTATCACAAAACTAATCAACGCACGCTGTATGAGGAAGAATTAGCGCGAGCGCGGCAAAAAGGCTATTTTGAAGTTCTATTCTGCAACGAAAATGGCCATATCACAGAGGGCGCTATCACAAATGTGTTCATTTGTCTGGCAGGACAATGGATGACGCCGCCTTTATATGAGGGCTTGCTGCCGGGAATTTGGCGAGCGGACTTTATGGAGAAAAAGGCGGCTAAAGAAGAGCCTGTAACGATTGAATTACTGACACAAGCAGACGAGATTGTTATTGGCAATTCTGTGCGCGGCGCAATTTATGTGGATGAGATTGTCAGCAACGGCCGCATAATTTATCGCCGCACAAATGCTGCAGCGCAACAAGAAAAGGCTTGAAAATTTTTCGATGGAAGAAATACACAAACAGCGTGTTCCGCCTATTTACAATCTGTCACACATTCAAAAGGGCCCTTTTGGAAGGATTCAATAATAGGCAAAAATGTTTTCTGGTCGCTGGCGGCGTTGCGCAGGGGCTTGAGGACAAAAATGATACAGGACGCAGGCGAGGCTTTAGCAGAAAAAGAAAAAGAGAAATAGCTGAGACAATGATGATGTGCAAATTTTTGAGGAGCACAAGCTCGTCACAAGGATAGCCCGATGTCACAGCGAAGCTTATGTGGCTTTATTTTTATCGCCCTGTTTGCTTCCGTGGCCTGGGGGCTGACGGAGAAAGAAATTGCGCAGCTTGTGATTGTAGAGCAGCAAGAATTAGGGCGGCTTTTGCCAGATCGCGTCGCCTTCTTGCCGCGGGGAGAAGCGCTTATCGGGGGCTGGCTGGAATGGCCCCAGGCGCCTGTCGTGTTATGGGCGCCTAATCCGCCCCCGCTGATGCAGATAGGGCTGCAAGCAGCTTCCCCTCGTTTTGCAATATCGCCCTCCGGAAAACGAATCGCGATGTGGAAGCGCACAGGAAGCGGCCCGGAGGAGCGAGCGGAGCTGACAATAATTCATCTCGAAAGCCAGACAACAACAAAAATTGGCGATCCTGTCCCGATAACGCCCGCAATGCAGCTTCTGTGGCTTTCCGAGGAACGTCTTGTTTACGCGACAGAAGAGGCGCAGCGGCCTGTGGGGCTGTTATATCTGGCAGATTTGGCCGGAAGCAAGCCGAGACGGCTATTGGAATTGCATGAAGGACAGTGGCAGGATTTGCGGCCGGGAGCAGAGCCGGGAGAAATATACGCTGTATGGGGCGGCAATCCGCCTGTCACATATGCCCTCTCCTGTGAGGGGTCGCCCGCGCTGCCCCGTGTTGTAAGCCCGCAAATCTTTGCCCCGGACAAGAGCCAGCGGACAATAGAAATAGACGCCTCCGGAACGCTAATTGTGGGGCTTTCGGCTACAGAAGGAATTATCGTGGATCGAGGCGTGCGGGCGGCGGCCTGGAGGCCGGACGGGCAGGCAATTTTATATGTGAAAGACAAACACATTTTTGTCGTCTCTGCGGCAGCCAAAAGACAGGAGCCGCGGCTGCTGGCTGATATGCAAAAGCTGGATGACACTATCTATTTGCGGGGCTGTACGTGGGCGCCGGAAGGCAATTACATTGCGTTTTGGGGCGTGGCGGGGGGGTCGGGAAAAGCCTGGCGCGCCAGCTTAGGCCTGGAGCGGATTATCGGGCGCTTTTTGTTCCCGCATGAAGCGCCTGTCCAGGCCGATTGTCGACTATGGATTGTGAGTCAATATCAGCGGGATGCGTTGGGCAACATCCTCGAGCCCGTATGGAGCACATTAAAGGCGCAATTTACAGTGACGCGTATTTTGCATACGGCGGCGGGAATTTTAGCGGAAGCCCAGAGCACAGGCGGACAGCCAGGCGTTGTAGAGCGCATTGCGGCGGGGCCTAAGGCTGGCGATCCAGGCCCGGGACATATAGCCATCGGCGTGAGCGGGCAGACGGCTGCCTCGTGGACACGAACACACATGCTGCATTTTCGGCCAGGCCTGACAGCATGGCTCGAGAAAACGAAATATGTCGGCCAGCCGGAAAGCTTGTATGTGGAGCGCTTGCTGTTGCCTCCGTTATCTGTGGCGGGATCTGCGTCGCCTCAGCCCTGATAAATCTCTGCGTCTATTTGCAGCGGGCAAAAAGAAGCGAATACACGGAAGGCGTCCGCTTCTTTCTTTTTGGCGTAACAGCAATATGAATAGCTATTTTAGCCTGAGGAGGAAGATATGCAGTATCGCGAAGTCGGAGATACAGGAATTAAAGTCTCCATTCTGGGCCATGGGACAATGCGTTACAAGAGTCGGGAAAATGCTTATGAGATCATTCGGCTCGGATTGCAGCTCGGCGTGAATTATTTTGATTGCGGCACAGCGTACAGCTTTCGCAGTTCGGAGGATTGTGCTGAGTCTTGGGTGGGGGCGGCGATTGCCGATGTGCCCCGGACGCAAATTGTATTGTCCGCGAAAGCGCAGCCGCGTTTTGGGCCGGAACGACGGGAACGGGCTCTAAATATCAATACGCGGGATGGGATGTGGGAATGTATTGAAAATTCGCTGCGACGGCTGGGCGTGGAATGGCTGGATTTCTTTCAGCTGTGGGACATGAGCGCAGCCGAACATTTTGAAGCGGGCTGTCGCCCGGGCAAGGACACGCCGCTGCAGGCGATGCGCGAGGCGCGTGAGCAAGGCCTTGTGAAGCATCTGGGCTTTACGACACACAATCCCTCGCCTGAGGAAGTGATTTCATGGCTGAAGCAAGTGCCAGATTTCAAGATTGTGACTGTATATTACAATTTCAATGATCGGGCGCCCGAACGCGTGATTGATTATGCGTATGAGCATGGCATTGGCGTGGCCATAATGGGGCCCTTGCGGGGCGGGCTGCTTGTGGGACATTCGGAAGTGTTCGCCCGCGCGCTGCCCGAACTGGCGGGCGCGCCCGTCCAGGAGATTGCGCTGCGCTTTTTATGGGGCCATCCGGGCGTGACAACAGTGCTGTCCGGAATGAACGAAAAAGCGCATATGGAAGAAAACGCCCGCCTGGCTTCGAATCCGCAAGTCTTAAGCCCCCAGCAGCGGCAGCAATTTATCGAGGCGTTCCGGGAATTCAGTCAGGGCCAGCCGCTCTGCTCAGGCTGTGGCTATTGCGCCGGCGCCTGCCCCCAGGGCCTGCCTGTGGGGAGCATGATGGGATATTATCAGCTCGCTGCTGTGTTTGGCCTTTGCAGTGGCAAAGAGGCCGTGGCGCGGATGGGCACAGAAGGGCAGCCGGATCCGCGCCAATGCACAGGATGTGGCACATGTGTGGAGAAATGTCCGCAGAAATTGCCCATTCCTCAATTTATGGAACAGATGGCGGAATTAGCGGAAAAATTACGACACAGCTGAAGATGGATTGAAGCGGGATGAGAAATCAATTCAGATTGCACATTGGCAAAGGAGCGTGGCGAAATGTCCCAACAAAAAGAACGCCTGGCGGAGAAATTAGCCCTGGAGGGCGGCTTGAAGGCTGTGACACGCCTGGAGGGCAAAGGGAAGCCCAAAATTGGCCTGGAGGAGTTTATGGCCATTGCGAAACGATTTGGCCTGTCGGCAGAAGCGTTGCGGCGGCTGCGTCAAGCACTCACAGAGGAGGATTTTGCGGCGGGGCCCTATCTGGCCAATTACTATACAAATCTTAAAGAGACATGTAATCAGGCGCTGGCGCGTGTGGCGCGCGAAACATTCGGCGTAAAATATGCTCTCCCCGTGAGCTCCGGCACAGCGGCCTTGCATGCGGCGTTTGTCGCCGCGGGCGTCGGGCCGGGCAAGGAAGTTATCTGCAGCGCGATTGGCTTTTACGCCACAGCGGCGGCCGTTGTGATGGCTCGGGGCATTCCTGTCTTTTGTGATGTGGATGAGTCCTTACATATGGATCCGCATAAGCTGGAAGCGCTGATTAACGAACGAACTGTGTGCATTGCGCCGACACATGTGCAGGGCGGCGTGGCGCAGATGGATGCCATTATGCAGATGGCGCAAAAGCATAAGCTGAAAGTAGTGGAGGATTGTGCGCAATCGTGCGGCGCTCGCTACAAAGGCAAATATGTGGGCACATGGGGCGATTTGGGCTGTTTCAGCATCTCCGCGTACAAGATTGTAGGTGGCGGGGAGGGCGGATTAATCTTAACAAATGAGGAGAAGCTGTATGAGGCGGCCTGTTGTCTGGCGGAGGGCGGCGGGCTATGGCGCCCCATCCGCTTTGCTCCCGAACGCTATCCGGGGGAATTGTTTGTCGGCACGAATTATCGGATGTCGGAGCTGGAGGCGGCGATTGATGTCGTGCAGCTCAAGAAAATGCCTGCGCTTGTCAAGCGCTTCAACACGGTAAAAAGGCGCATTCTGCAGCAGCTCAAAACATATCGCGAAATTACGCCCCAAAAGCTCAATGATCCGGAAGGAGAAGTGGGCTATACATTGCGTTTCTATCCGCAAACATTAGAGCTGGGACGCAAAATCGTGGAGGCTCTCCAGGCCGAAGGCGTACATTGTTCCATGCGCAGCGATCCGGAACGGCCTGACTGGCATATCTATCATTTTATGTATCCGCTTCTTTTGCAGCAGGGCGGGCCAGGACATGAGCATTGCCCGTTCAATTGCGAACGCTATATTAAAGCCGGCGGGCATGTAGAATACAAAAAAGGACAGTGCCCGGTCGCGGATGATTTGTTTGAGCGGACAATCTCCATCGGCTTGAATCAATGGTACACAGCAAATGATTGCAAGCAGATTGCCCGGGCCATAAATAAAGTGCTGAGCGCGTATTGCACAGAGGATCCTCAGGCGACGCCCTGGCTGTGAAAAGAGGCCAGGGGCCACGGATAACGCGATATGCCTTTTCCGGGACAAAAGGAGCAATAACAATGAAGCCGCACGGCATAATCAGCTTTCTCATTATCCTGTGCCTGGGCTTTTTGAGCGCCGGGATAGCAGCAAAAGCTGTGCCTGTGCCCAATGGCGATTTTGAGGCGGGATTAGAGGGCTGGATGCTGCATAAGCCGACGGATTTTGCGCATGGCCAGGCCGAAATAGAGAAGCAAGAGGTGCATGGCGGCCAGCAGGCCGTGCGGATACGGAATGAGGCGACAGGGGAAAAAGTGCTGGTGGGGCTGGCGAATGTCCAGGCGATTTTGCTTCCCGACGAATGGCGCCATTTCCGTGTTACAGTGTGGCTGAAAGCCGTAAAGGCGCCGGAGATGATTGAGCTGAGGATTGCTTCGGCGGATCGGGAAGGCAAGCTGCTGACGCCGTGGCAGGAGAAGGGATGGCGCTTCATTCGGCCCGCTATTGGGCCCCATAGCGGCCAATGGGCGCCTTTTTACGCGGAATTTGTGGCACAGCCGGAATGGGGCGGCGTATTTTTGACGCTATGGGTGCGCGGCGCCGGGGCAGAAGTGCTTGTGGATGACATTTCGATAGAAGCGATCAATCCGCAGGATTGGGCCGTGGCGCAAAGCGGCGTGCGTTTGCCTGATCCGGCGCCGGGCGTGATGCTATGGAGCGAGGGGCCCCTGCGCAAAGTCTATCCAGAGGATATGCCGCCGCCACAAAAAGGGCAGCAACTGCAGATGGCGGCGGCGGGCGGGGAATATGACACCTTACAGCTCTGTCTGCGCGCCGATAAAGAGCTGAAAAATGTTTCCGTCAGCTTCAGCGATTTGCAGGGGCCCGGGAAGCTGCCGGCATCCGTTTTGCGGGCGAATCTCGTGGGGCTGATAGATGTTAAAAAGCCCACAAGCGGCCATGCCCTCACAGGGCCGACGCCCGATCCCTTACTGCCCGATAAGAGCTTTACAATCCCGGCCGGACAAACGCGGGCGATATGGCTTACGCTGCATGTGCCGCGGAATACATTAAGGGGAGATTATAAGGGACAAATTGTCTTGCAGGCCGCGGAAGGGCTGCGGGCCGCTATTCCTCTATCCGTGCATGTGTATGGCTTTAATCTGCCGGAGCGACCGACATTGCGCACTATCGCCCGCATCTGGGCCAAACATGAGGGCTATGAGAACCTGTTTTTGCAGAATCTACAGGAACATCGCTGCTCGGGCACCTCTTATCTGGGCGGCATCAAGGCGGAAAGGCGCGAAGGGAATCTCGTCGTGGATGTGTCAGGCCTGCACGAAGCCTTAGAGCAGCGACTGCGGCCATATGGATTTACGGTCTTTAATGTCCCCTATATCTTTTTGGGCGATTGGAGCGGGCTTTATAACAAAGAGGGCAAATGGATGGGGATTCCGGTTTTCACGCCGGAATTTGAGGAGGCGTTCCGCAGCTATTGTCGGCAAGTCGGCGACGCCCTGCGCCGGGAGGGCGTGCTGCCCTATGCCATCTGGCAAGTGTGGGATGAGCCGCATGACGAATGGATTGCCAAGGCGGCACATCTAGCGCGGCTCGTGAAGGAGGCGGTCCCGGACGCGCAAGTCTATATGACAGCGGGCGTATGCCCGGAGCTGATAGAATTAGTGGATATCTGGTGCCTGCCCTGGCCCAATGAGTACAATGCTTTAGCGGAGCAGGCGCGGGCGCGCGGCGCAACGCTGTGGGCTTACGAAAACAGTCTGTACAGTCTGGATGTGGCGGATTCCTCGCTGCTGATGCGCTATTATCTGTGGCGGCTGAAGCGCTATGATATCAAAGGCGTAGAGTGGTGGGCCGTAAGCCAGTGGAGAAGCGATCCCTGGACAGAGCCGAATCAATATGCGCCGCAGAATGGCGGAGGCTTTTTCCTGTATCCGACGCCAGATCGCACGGGCGCGCCAATCGACAGCCTCCGCTGGGAAATGTATCGTGAAAGCGTGGAGGATTATGATATCCTGACGCTGTTGGCGGAAAGCCAGGATAAGGCGTTACAGCAATTGGGCGTGCGGGATGAGCGCCTTTTGGGGGCGCGGCAGGCCCAGGAATTAGCGGCCCGAGTGGCGCGCAGCGAGGCGGAAGTCACGCGCGATCCGCTTGCCGCCGAAAAAGCTCGCACAGAAGCCTGTCTGCGCCTGGAATTGTTGCAGGGGCCGCAGCCGGTGGCGCTGGGCGTGCAGCGCGACAGGCAGGGGCGTTGCACGCTTGTCCTCGCGGCGGGGCAGGCGAGCGTGAAAATCAATGGGCAGCGGCGCACCGGGCGGCTGATTGTCTTCACGGGAAAGCCTGCGCAGCCCATCCAGCTGGAAGTGACACGAGCTGGCCGCAAATGGCAGCTGGAAATCCCTTAATAGTCGGGCGATTTTTCTCAAGAGGCTTGAGCTCTGAATGGACACGCCAGGGGCCGCCTGCTTGAAGCGGGCCCCTCTTTTTGAGGCGTAGCGCTCCGATCGTAAGGGCACAGCAGCGTTAAGCTTCCCCGCGGAAGCTCACAGGCTGCCACAATTTGGGGCGCTTTGTCAAGGAGGCGGAAGCGATGTCCTTTTACGAAAATGCTTTCACAGCGCCGCCGGGATTGATAGCTCGGGGCACAGAGGACAGGCAAAATCTCATGCGCAAAGAGGCGGAGGATTTTTTGCGCGGCCTGTGCGAGGATTATCCGGCGCGGGCGGAGCAATTCTGGCAGCGCGACTATTCCTCCCTGGAGGCGTACGAGGCGTCGGTGCGGCCCAATCGGGAGCGCTGGCTGCAGGCCGTGGGGGATTTTGGCCCGCCCGATCCCGAGATGGCGCCGCTCGTGGAGCCTTTTGCGGAAAACGAGCATCTGCGCGCGGAATGGATCACTATTAATCTGTACGGGCGCCTGCGCGGGCGGGGCGTGCTGGCCATCCCGAAGCGAGGCGCGCCGCCTTTTCCGCTTGTCATCGCCCAGCACGGCATCGGCAGTTGTCCGGAGCGTGTGTTTGGCTTCAATGATGACGCCATGCTGTATCACGCTTATGGTCAGCGGCTGTGTGAAGCGGGCTATGCGGTGCTGGCGCCCTTCAACATCACAGGCGCCAAGCCGCGGGAGCGGCTGACGCGGCTATGTCTGCTCTTGGGGAAGACGCTATGGGGGCTGGAAATCGCCAAAATAAAGCGCTTGCTGGATTATGTCGCCACGCGCCCGGAAATTGACAGCTCCCGCGTGGCGATGTGGGGCATAAGCCTGGGCGGGGCCTACACCCTGTTCACAATGCCGCTCGAACCGCGCATACAAGTGGGCATCTGTACGGCCTGGTTCAATCATCGCGTCAAGAAAATGGCGATTGATGATCCGCGCTACAGCTGCTTTTTGTCTGTAGATGAAAATCACATCTTCATTCCGGGCTGGCTGCGGGAATTTTCGGACAGCGATCTCGTGTCCCTGATTGCCCCGCGGCCGTTTATGAGCCAGACAGGCAAGGCGGATGGCATTGCCTGGTGGCCCTTCGTATTGGAGGAGTTTGAGCGCGCCCGCGCCCATTATGTCAGATTGGGCGTGGAGCCCGAGCGGATGGAGCTGGATTTGCACGAGGGGGGCCATGAAATACAGGTGGCCTCAGGGCTAGAGTTTCTCAAAAAATGGCTGTGAACAGCTCAAGGCCCTAACGGGCGACACTTGCCGAAAGGAAGCGCAAAAATAAGCCTGGAAACAATAATCCATCCAGACAGCCGGGAGGAGAAAAAATGCCACGCTATGGGTGGCTGCTGCTATTTTTGTTGATAGGTGTGGGGGCCTTTGGGGCAGACAAAGCCTGGGAGAAGCCTGGCAAAGAGGCTGGAGAGGAGATTACAGGGCCGGATGGGATGCCAATGGTGTGGGTGCCTGCCGGGGAATTTATTATGGGGTGTACCGAGAAGTGTCATCTTTATTCTCAGCCGCCTCATCGCGTGCGGCTTTCAGGCTTTTGGTTGCATAAATATGAAGTGACTAATGCCCAATTTCGGGCCTTTTGTATGGCCACAGGACATCCTTTCCCCCAAGATAGCCGGCAGCCAGATTCTCATCCGGTTTGCGCCATTATGTGGAAGGAGGCGAAGGCATATGCCGATTATTATGGGCTCCGACTGCCGACAGAAGCAGAATGGGAATATGCCGGACGAGGCCCGGAGGGGCGGCTGTTTCCGTGGGGCGGAGTTATGGCGCGAGATGATTTTTGTTGCTGGTTTATGCATCGCGACGAAAATCCCGGGCGAAATACTTTTCCGGTCGGATCGCATCATATGGATCGCAGTTGGTGCGGCGCTTTCGATATGGCTGGCAATATCAGTGAGTTTTGTCTTGATGTATGGGAAGCGCATTATTATGAGCATAGCCCGGCGCAGAATCCAATGGGGCCCCCTCCCACTTTTGCCGAAAGAGAGGGTCGCGTCGTGCGCGGGGGCAACTGGCATGTAGCCAATGAAGACGGTTTGAAGCTGTGTGGGCGAACTTTTTGGCGCTGGGATTTGCCGCATCCCTATGCAGGCTTCCGTTGCGCCTTCCGCCCACAATAGCCCGAATCTGTTGGATAGAGGGAAATAGAAAAACTGTTTTTTTGTTCAAAGTCGCCTTATTTAGCTCAGTTGAAAGCCAAATGCCCAGATGAGATCAGGGGAGGCAAAAACAAACAGCTGAGAGCCGACAAAAGCGCCCCGCTTAAGTGGCAAAAGGCTGTAGACGCCTGGGCTGAGAGCGGAAATGACGCGCCACTCATTGAAAAGGCTTATAAGACATTTTAAGCGGTGAAAGCCATTAAAAGGCTTGTCAGCGCTTCTTCTCCTCGCCCCATTCCTTTAAATGATTAATGATCCGCTGTCGCCATTCTTCTTCCAGCAAATCCGCTGATTCGCTTGTAAGCTGGCGCATAGTGCGTAACTGATTCCAATCTATTTTCCCGTCTTCGCCAATATCCAGTTGAGGAGCGACTGTGCTTTCAAAACGCAATTTAGGGGCCAGCATCGTGATGTCTTCATCCAGCCAGGGCTCTAAATATCTTTTGTCAGCCAGGACATGATCTTTGCCCGGCCAAAGATCGTTTGTGCGCAATCTTTTCTGGGCTTCTTTTGTGCTTAAAATTTCGTCCACGACGACTCTTGACAGAAGATAGAGATTGCCCTCTTCCACAGCCACAATCCACAACACATCGCCGGGCTTGACGCCCCGCCGCCGGATTTGATCGCCGCCCACATAATCCATTTTGTTCCCCCATCCTTTTTGCGCTTCATCTCGCCAAAACTTTCGCCACAAGAACAAAAAGTGTCTGCCAGTGCTCATCGGGCGTCCCTCCATTCGCAAAAGGCCAGGAGACGCAGAAGAAGGCTTTTCTCTCAGGAAGCTGCGCCTAAGAAATAATCAGGGAAAATATACATAAAATAATAATAACACGACAAAAGGAGAGCCGCAAGAATGAGGGAGGCTTTCCTGGCCCTGAAGCGCAGGGGAAAATCTTTAAGAAAGGAAAGGGGATTGACACACAAAATACGAGGGGGCAGCTTATAGCAAGAGCTGCTTTGACGGCCCCTTTCTTTCTTAGCCATAATCTGCCTTACAAATTGTGTTGCTCCAGATAGGCGGCGACTTCCGCACAATCTTTGTCGCCCCGGCCAGAGATATTAATCACAACAATGTCTTCGGGCG
>CAZUOJ010000022.1:0-38689 GCA_964622325.1 uncultured Armatimonadia bacterium | reverse complement strand
TGCGGGAGGCGTATGAGTTTGCGGCCCAGATGCATGAGGGGCAAATGCGTTTAACCGGCGATCCGTACATTGTCCATCCTCTCGAAGTCGCCGCCATCCTGGCGATGCTGCACAGCGACCCCATTGCCATCGCTAGCGGGCTATTGCATGATACCGTAGAGGACACAAAAGCGCAGTTTGAGGATATTCAGCAGCGATTTGGCGCCACCGTGGCGCGCCTTGTGGAGGGCGTCACGAAATTAGCGAAGCTGGATTTTGCCAGCAAACAAGAAGAGCAGGCCCGCAATTTGCGCAAGATGATTTTGGCGATGGCCGAAGATCCTCGCGTTATTCTCATCAAGCTGGCGGATCGGCTGCACAATATGCGCACCCTGTATGCGCTTCCTCCGGACAAGCAGCTGGCCACGGCCCAGGAGACTTTGCATATATTTGCTCCCCTCGCCCATCGTCTGGGCATCTGGCGCCTCAAATGGGAGCTGGAGGATTTGTCCTTAAAATATCTGGAGCCGGCTAAATACGAGGAGATTGTCCGGCTCGTGGGGATGTCACGCGGGGAGCGGGAGCGCCTCATTGCCCAGGCCAAACAGACGCTAGAGCAGCGCCTGCAAGCGGAGGGCATTGCCGCGGAAGTGCAGGGCCGCCCCAAGCATTTGTACAGCATCTATCAAAAGATGCTGCGCCAGCATGTGGATTTTTCCCAGATCACGGATTTGAACGCCCTGCGCGTGATTGTCTCCACTGTGGGCGATTGTTATGCCGTTTTGGGCATTGTGCATGATTTATGGGTCCCCATCCAGGGGATGTTTACTGATTATATCGCCAAGCCCAAGGCGAATGATTATCAGTCGCTGCATACGAAAGTGCTGGGCCCGCAGGGGCAGATTCTGGAAGTGCAAATTCGCACGGAGGAAATGCATCGCAAAGCCGAATACGGCGTGGCGGCCCACTGGCGCTACAAAGAAGGCGGCAAAGGGGATGGGCGTTTTGATGAACAGGTCAAATGGGTGCGGCAGCTTTTGGAGTTGAATTCGGATCTCACAGAGAGCCATGAATTTTTAGAGCTGCTGCAGATGGATTTGTTTGCCGACCAAGTGTTTGTGTTCACGCCCAAAGGCGATGTCATCGATTTGCCTGCGGGCAGCGGCCCGCTGGATTTAGCCTATCGGATACACACGGAATTAGGCCATCATTGCATTGGGGCGAAAGTGAATGGGCGCCGCGTGGGGCTGGAATATCGCTTTCAAAATGGGGATGTGGCGGAAATCCTCACATCGCCACAGGCCGAGCCGACCCATAACTGGCTGCGGATTATCAAGAGCTCGGGCGCCAAATCCAAAGTACGGCGCTATCTGCGTGCCAAAGCCCGCGACGAAAACATCGCCGCCGGCCGCGAAAGCCTGGAAAAAGCCCTGCAACGGCTGCCCGCAGAACAGCGGCAGCAGATTTCCCCCGAGGCTTATCCCGCTGTCGCCCAGCATCTGGGCTATCAGGATTTTGACTCTCTTCTGGCCGCTATTGGCTTTGGGGATGTAGAAACAGAAACTGTTGTGGCGCATCTTGTGGCCCATGATAAGCCGGCGCGGCCTGTATCGCTCGTGCAGGAGGCGCGCCAGCTTTCGCTGCCCAACACAACAGCTCCTGCGGAAGGATTTTTGCCCGTGCGCGCGGGCAATATGGCAGGCCTGTGTTCCCGCCGTTCCCGTTGCTGCAATCCGCTGCCCGGCGATGAGATTGTGGGCTACATCACACGCGGCAAGGGCCTGGCCATCCATCGCGCCAATTGCAAGAACATCCAGTATCGCGCCCAGCGGGAGCCGGAGCGCGTCGTGCCCCTGAGCTGGCCCGAGGAGGAGGCCCAGGCCATCTATACACAGGACATTGAGCTTGTGGCTGTTGATCGCACAGGATTATTTTCCCATATTACAGCCATCGTGGCGGACGAAAACATAGATATTAAAGCCGTGGAAGCCCACACGCTGGAAAATCATCTGGCGCATCTGCATCTGACATTAGCCATCCGCCGCCGCCAGGATTTGCAAAAATTGCTGGAACGCCTCAATCAGCTCATAGATGTGCTTGCCATCCGCCAAGTCATGTCCCGCTCCACGGGAACAAATGGCTGAGAAATTTGTGATATACAATAAAGCCGCCTGGCTATACATGTTTTCGTAAAAAGCATGGACGTGTTTCTTATTCCATATGAGGAGTCAAAAATGAAGAAAACAGTTCTTCTGGCGGCGTTCTTGCTGTTCGTGTGTTTTGGGGCAGCGCAGAGTCAAAATAATCAGGCGCCGGCGAGCCCGGAAACAATTTCCGCGCTGCGCGCCTCGCTGGAAAAGGCAATGGGAGAAAACAATCTGGCGCAGGCGCGGCAAATAGCGCATAAAGTGCTGCAGGTGGCGGCTGCCCGCGCCGATCAGCCGCTTTCAGCCGAAGAACAATATGCGCTGGGCCTGGCCCATTTGCTTCTCGCCGCCGAATGGCTGGAAAAGGCGACACAAAGCGGCCAATTGCCCGTCGAGCAAGCGGCCCGGGCCCGGGAATGGCTGGCGAAATTGCTTCCGCCCCGCATCATCGTCATCGGCCAAGGCGAACGCGTAGAGCTGGAAAAATACATTCCAGAGGGCAAGACAACAATTGTAGATTTTTACAGCGAATATTGTCCGCCCTGCCGCGCCCTCAGCCCGCGCTTAGAAAAATTGGCCCAAAGCCGCCCCGATATTTTCATTATCAAAGTGGACATCAATCGGCCCGGCGTACAGGGGATAGACTGGCAATCGCCCGTGGCACAGCAATTCCAGTTGCGCAGCATTCCGCATATTCGCATTTATGGGCCAGACAAACAATTGCAGATTGAAGGGCGCGAAGCGTATATGCAACTTTTGCAATGGATTGAGGCGGCGGGAAAATAGCCTTCTCGCTATAGCGCCCTCAGGAACGCACAAGCCCAGCCCGCCAGCGAAAAAGATTTTCGGCGTTCAGCAAAACATTAAAAGCTGTTCCATATTGTGAATCGATTGTTAATTGCACTTAATAGCTCCTTTCTTTATACGAAGAAGGGGCTATTTTTATGTGGGCTCGCCCGGACAATCGAAAGCCTGCCACAAAAGCGCCCGGCCTTTTTCATAGGCGCCGGGAAATGTATTGTCACTGCAGGCATCTTTCCAGACAGAATAGGGTGGGACGGGCACTTTTGTGAGCGCGCAGACATCTTTGGCTGTAGGAATGCGCTGCAGGATCAGCCTGTAGATTTCGCGGGCAGACATAATTGTGCCGAAAGTGAGGCCAAGAGCCTGCAACACTTCTAAATCCTTCATCTCGTTGTACAAGCCGCCACAGCTCAAGCGGCCTGTGACACAGGCATTCAGCTCAGGCACGCGCCACGGACAGGGGGCGCACATATCCCAATCAGCCTGCGGGACAAGCATCACACGCACATCCCGTTCTTCCAGAATCATTTGTAAAAATTCGGGCAAATTGTCTTCGGCAAAGGGCGGACGTATGCCATTGGCATATTGACAAATCGCACATAGCAAAATATGCGGACGAATGCGCACAATATTTGCCTTTCGGAGAGCTTCCAGAGAGCGTTGCTTTGCCGCCTGCATTTCTGCCGCGGCACGCGGCGGGATCAGCGTTTCCAGGCCCTGGGCGGCGCCGCGCTCATAATCGCCGCTGAAAGCATAGGGGCAGCCGCGCCAGGCCGGACCTGTTATTTCTTCATAGCCGCAAATCCCCCGCACTGTCGGCACACAGAACAGCAATCGTTTCAGCAACACGCGCGCGGGCAAAATCGCCGCCGGCGCTAAATCCATTCGTTGCAGCAAATCCAAATCCCGCTTGCGATTAAAATCGGGCCCTTCGGGCGTGTCTTCCTCTGTGCCCGGATCCTGCCAGGCATACACATCGCCGATGTTGACAACAAGCATCAGAGGCCGATCGGGCTGCTGACGAATCTGCCGGGCGATTTGGCCAATGCGATCCTCGCTGGCCAGCAATTCATCCGCTGACATGCGGCCCAGACGACACATCATACAGGCTAATTGATACGGACGGACGCGTAATAGAGCGTGAATGTCCATGCAATTTCCTCTCCTTGAAACAAAAGAATACGGCCCAAGCGGAAAAGCAGATTAGCTTCTAACACAGCGGCTTTTATAAGATTCTTCTTCTATTTGCTCAATCCTTTGAAGCGTTCTGGCCACAGACAAGCTTGCTCACAAGGCAATTTCATTTGTTTTGAAGCCAGCCTGAAAATTAATAATAAATCCCTAAAAATATTTCCAGCGCGAGCTTTTGGAAAAAAATCACAAGGGATATTTGACAAATAAAAAGAAAGGATTAAACTGTGAATTTATATGTAACGAGAATTTTCGTTGAACATATTTGCCAAAGAAAGCTGGCTTGCGTGTGGCGCGCTGGAAATATACATTAATTGCTTCATGGCTGGCGCAGATTTGTTCCATAATGGGCTTTGCGCTCGTTGTGCCCTTTTTGCCGTATTATGTACGCGAATTGGGCGTGCGTAATGAGGCGGCAGTGCTCGTCTGGACGGGCTGGCTGTCCACAGCCGCGGGCGTTGTGATGGCCATCATGGCGCCGATATGGGGAACGCTGGCGGATCGCTACGGCCGTAAATTAATGGTTTTGCGTTCCATGTTCGGCGGCGTGCTTGTGCTGAGCCTGATGGCCTTTGTGCGCAATGTGTATCAATTGCTGGGATTGCGGATGATGCAGGGGCTGCTGACGGGGACTGTGTCGGCATCTGTGGCGCTTGTAGGCAGCGTAGTGCCCACACGCCGCGCGGGCTTTGCCTTGGGGCTGATGCAGACAGCTTTATATATTGGCAATTCTTTAGGGCCTGGCATAGGGGGGCGAGCGGCGGACGCCTTCGGCTATCGGATTCCTTTTTTGATTGCCGCAGGCTTTCTCTTTTGCGGCGGAATGCTTGTGTGGATAGGCGTGAAGGAAACGCCCGAGGGGGAAGAAATGGAGGAAAATGGGCGTTCGGCGGTGGGCTCGCTGCGAGAAGTGCTCTCCATCACAGGCTTTTTGACAATGGCGGGCCTGTTGTTTCTCGTGCATTTTTCTGGCTCATTTTTAGCGCCTATTTTGCCCCTGTATATTGAGAAATTAGCGGGCTTGCCGCCGGGCGGCGCCAATACATTGACAGGCGATATTCTGACAATGGCAGGCATTGCCGCTGCAGTCGCGGCAGCCCTGCTAGGGCGCATCGGGGATTCTTTAGGCTATACGCGCGTTCTGGCTGTATGCACTTTGTTTACAGGGCTGATGCTGCTTCCGCATGCGTGGGCACATAATCCCACGGAACTATTATATTGGCGGATGGCGGCTTCGTTTGCCGGCGCCGGGACAATTCCCGCCATAAATGCCCTCATTCGCAATCTGATCCCGCGCGAAGCATGCGGACGCGCTTACGGGCTGTTGCAAAGCATTTCGTGCTTAGGCTGGGGCGTGGGGCCTATTGTTGGCGGAGCGCTGGCTGCCCATCTGGGCCTGCGGCTGCCCTTCGTTATTGTGGGCGTAATCTTTATCGCCCTCACTGCTCTTGTATTGGCAGTCACGCCTCGCATGACAAAACAATTAGCGCTAAAGACAGCCCCCGCAGAGCCTGTAAAAATTCCTGAATGCGCAAAATAGCCCTTTCCAAAAATGTGCGCCTTTTTATCCCCCGCACGCCCGCAAAAATTTTAGCGTTGTTGATTTCTTATTTTAAAGATATTTTTCCCGCGTAGCTCCCATCAACTTTATTTTTATATTTGTAAACAGTATTTTGAGCTTCTACATAAAGCTGCTTATGCTTATCATCACAGTGCGCCTAAAAGGAAATATGGGAAAAGCAAAGAAATAAAGTTCCAGACAGCATTATTATCCGAAGAAAGAGGAATGGATATGTCCATGCCGAAGCCATTTTTCCCCTGCATTTTGGGAGCGGCCGCTTTGCTTCTGGCAGGGATTATCGCTGCCCCAGCGGAGGAGGGAAAAATGTCTGCGGCGCAGCGCCGCACGGCGCTTTTGAAACAGGCGCAAAAGGGCGCAGAAGCATTGCCCGCTCTGCAGGCAGCGTTACAGGATGAAAATCTTATCGTGCGCCGCACGGCAGTGCGGCTTTTAGGGGAGCTGGGAGCTGTGGCGCGGCCGGCTTTGGCTCAAGGGCTGGCAAATGACGATGTGCTCGTGCGCCGCGCGGCTTTGGGCTTGCTGTGCGATCCGCCCTCGCAAGAGGCTCTGCCCTATTTGCAGAAGGCAATGCAAGATGCGGAGCCGCTGATGAGGCTGCTGGCAGTTCAATTGCTGGCGGAGATTAAGCCCCGCACGCAAGCCATTCAGGAGCTTCTGGAAAAAGCTCGTTTCGATGAAGCGCCTGCAGTGCGGCAATTAGCCGCCAAAGCCGTCTGGCCCTTTTTCAAAGAAACAGTCTCCGTGCGGGATCGCAAGGATTGGGATCATGAGATTAAAGTCGTCCAGACAATCCCGTTGCCTTTAGAAGGCTGGCGCTTCAAAACAGATCCGAAAGAGGAAGGCCATTTGCTTAATTGGTTTGCGCCGCAATTTAAGGACGAGTCCTGGCAGCCCCTCGCTATTGGCAAGAGCTGGGAAGAGCAAGGAATCACATATGATGGCGTTGCCTGGTATCGGGGCACTTTTGAATTGCCTGCCAAGCCCCAAATTTCGTTTCTGGCGGTAGAAATAGTCTTTGAGGCTGTGGATGAGGAGGCGTGGGTCTGGCTGAATGGGGAATATGTGGGGCAGCATGATCTGGGGCCTACAGGCTGGGATAAGCCTTTTGCTTTGGATGTGACAAAAGAGCTGAAATGGGGCGATAAAAATCAAATTACGGTGCGCGTGTATGATAGCGCCTATGCGGGCGGCATATGGAAGCCTGTGCGGCTGGAAGTCTTGCAATAGCACGCCTCAATAGTGCTCAAGGAGAAAAACATGAGAGCTCATGCTGTGTCATCGCTCATTATTTTCACAGGCTTTTTCATGGGCATGTTTGGGGGGATAGCTTCCTGTGCGGCAGCCCAGAATGCTTTGGCGCCCTGGCAACAGCTTTACAGCGGGGCAGAAGCTACAGGGCCTCATGTGATCGCGCTGTGGCAATTTTTGCCTGGCCAGGAAACACAGGACAATTCCGGCCGGGGCCATCATTTAACATTGCGCGGAGACAGCCGATTTGTCAAAGAAGGGCCTTTCGGCGCTGCCCTGGAATGCTTCTTAGCTGACGCCGAACAGGATAAGCCTCAGGGGGCGCTTGCTGCTGATGCGGATGATTTGTCCCCGCAGGGCGCCTTTTCCCTGGAGGCCTGGATTGCTGCCAAGCCGGAAATGGAGCAGCAACAAAATGCTTATTTGTTTGACAAGAAATATTACAATTACGCCAAGGATGTGCCCGAAGCGAATTGGGATTATTGTTTGTATTTGCAGCGCAGCGGGCCCCATAAGCGGCGCATCATCGTTTCTCTGGGCTTCGGCAAAGATTCTGATTTCATCACAGGGCCCGAAATTGAAATGCCGCCCGGCCGCTGGATGCATCTTGCCTATACATACGATGGCCAGGGGCGCTCGCGTTTTTTCCTCAACGGCGAGCTAATTGGCAAAGCGGATAATCCTGGCCGCGGCGCTATCGCCCCGGGCCGCTATGGCCTGGCCATCGGCTGTCGCTTCGGCAGCATTCATAGCGGCTTTCCTGGCTATATCGCCCAGGCCCGGATATGTCAGGGAATTCCGCCATATTTCACAGGAGGCCTCACAGCCAGCATCGTCAACGGGCGGACTGTCTTTTTCCGGATGGAGCCGAATGTGCGTTTAGCTGTGAATTTAGAAAATGACAGCGAAAGTCCGCTGCAGGGCGGGCGTGCCGAAATTGTGTTCGGCACGCAAAAACAACAGCTTGCTTTGCCCCCATTGGCGCCGCATGAGACATTCTCCCTTCCTGTTAAACTGGATACATCTTTGCGGCCGGGCACATATCCGCTTAAAATCACGGCCTCGGGCATAGCCGCCGGCCGGCTCCTGCGCGTGGAGAAGGAAATCACGCTCACAATCGTCCCGCGTCCTCTGCCCCATCAAATGCCTGTCGTAATGTGGGGCGGCGGGGATATTCCCACTTTGAAAGCCATTGGCTTTACACATCAGCTTATCAGCCTCGTGAATGAGGGGCCAATCTGGGAGGCCGGGCGCCCTGTCCCTGCTTTGCCTCCCTCCGCTGTGGCCGATCGGATCCAGCAATTAGATGAGCTCATGCGTAATGGCCTGCGCGCCTGTGTGTACACATATCCCGCTTCCTGGATTGTGCGCGAGGAAAGCCGCAAAGCCAAATATAATCGCGTGGATCGCAAAGGGCAATTGCGCCCGCGGGATAATGTTTGTGGCAATTTCCCTGAAGTCCGCCAATTTTGCTACAATGTTGGCGCCTCTATCGCCCAAACTTTTGGGCATCATCCTGCGCTGGATGGCGCCTTAATCCATTCGGAAGTGCGCGACGCCACAGATCTGTGTTTCCACGATCATGATAAGCAGATGTTCCGCCAGGCCGCGGGCTTTGACATTCCAGAGGAAGCTGAATCCAAAAACGGCGTGCATTATAGCCGTCTGCGCTCTTTTCCGCGGCAGCGCGTCATTCCAGACAACGATCGGCTGCTGACATTCTATCGCTGGTTCTGGAAGGAAGGCGACGGCTGGAATGCGCTGCATTCAGAAGTCAGCCGCGGTCTGAAATCCACAGGCCGCAAGGATTTATGGACATTTTTTGATCCTGCCGTGCGCGTGCCGGATATTTGGGGCAGCGGCGGCGATGTGGATGTGATTTCCCAATGGACATATTCGTATCCGGATCCCATTAAAATCGGCCAGGCGACAGATGAGCTGTTTGCAATGGCTGAGGGCCGCCCGGGACAGCGCGTGATGAAGATGACACAGATTATATGGTATCGCTCGCAAACGGCGCCGAAGCTGCCGGAAGAGGAAAGCAAGCGCGCTGCCTGGGAGAAAGAAAAGCCCGAGGCGCCTTTCATTACAATTGCGCCGGATCATTTGCGTGAGGCCTTCTGGAGCAAAATTTCCCGGCCTGTGCAGGGCATTATGTATCATGGCTGGGGCTCGCTTGTGGAGACAGGGACAACGAACAAAGGCTATGTTTTTACAAATCCTGAGACAGCGCGCGTGCTGACAGAGCTGACACATCGGATTGTGCAGCCGCTCGGGCCCACGCTGCTGCAAGTGCCTGATCGCCCAGCAGATGTGGCGCTTCTGGAAAGCTTTACATCGCAGATGTTTGCCGGCCGCGGCACATACGGCTGGAGCAATTCCTGGGAAGCCGATATGCATTTGATTTTGCAATGGGCGCATCTGCAGCCCAAAATCATCTTTGATGAAACGATTATGCGCGATGGCCTCGAAGCCTTTAAAGTGCTCGTGATGCCCTATTGCGATGTATTAACAGAAAGCGTTGTGGCGAAAATTAAAGAGTTTCAGCGCCGCGGCGGCATTGTCATCGCCGATGAATTCCTGTGTCCGGCCATTATTCCCGATATTGTTCTGCCCGCCTACAAACGCACAGGGAAGGCCGATGCAGATAAAGCCAAATTGCAAGCGCTGGCGGCGCAGCTGCGTCAAGAACTGGATCCTTTCTATACGCGCGATGTGGATGCTGATAATCCGGATATTATTTTGCGTTGCCGCCGTTATCGGGATAATGATTATTTGTTTGTGCTGAATGATAAGCGCACTTTTGGCGATTATGTGGGCCATCACGGCCGTGTGATGGAGAAGGGCTTGCCCAATGCAGGCGTTATTCACATAGCCCGCAAGGGCGCGTATGTATACGATCTTGTCGCCCAGCGTCCTGTGGGGACAACAGCAACGCCGCAGGGCATAAAATGGCCTGTGAGCCTGGGGCCCGGCGAGGGGCGCGTGTTCCTCCTCACAAGCCAGAAGCTGGCCAGCGTGCGCATTGCCGCCCCCGCACAAACATGGCGAGGCCAAAATGTGGATGTGATTGTGTCTGTATATGACAACAAAAAGGCGCCTGTGACAGCCATTTTGCCCCTCAAATTAGAAATTCTGGATGCCAAAGGCCAGCCCGCAGAATTCAGCGGCTATTATGGCCTGAAAGAGGGCAAGCTGACGGTGCGATTAACGTTGGCGGGCAATGATGAGCCGGGCGTGTGGACGATACGCGCAAAAGAGCTGGCTTCGGGCTTGAGCGCTGTGCATAAAATGAATGTGCGGCCTGGCGCGCCAGCCAAACGCCCCTGAAAACGTTGGCCGTAGCTTTTGTATGGCGCAAACGCAGGATATTTAATACGGGCAAGCCTAATGTTGCCAATGGAAAAATAAAGCAGCCGTCCTCTGGAGACGGCGGCGTTGTTTTGTCTCGCTCTCAAAAAGCTTTCATAAAGCCCTAATGTGAATTAATTTCCCGATTGCCGCAGATTTAGCCTGCGCCAGCCGCAAAGCTTTTATTACAGGCTCCTGTTCTATTGGATCCCGAGACAGAATTGAAACATGCTTGTGAGCGACGCTAGCTCTGCGCCTTTAATTAGCCTCGCAGGATTCGCCTGGATAATGCGTCTCTACATAATCCAGCATCTTCTGCAAGGCCTGCAGCATCATTTGCTTTTCCTGAGACGACAGACAGGAAAGCAATTCCGCTACACGCTCATCCAAAGCAGGCTTGATTTGTTGATAAACATAATTGCCATGCTCTGTGTGCTTCACGAGCGTGGCACGGCCATCCTGAGGATGAGGCGTGCGCTGCAGCAGCCCGGCTTCTTCCAGCTTGTCCACAATCCCTGTAATATTGCCTGGCGTGACGCGCAATTCGTCGCTGATGCGGCCCAGCGACAAGCCTTCGGGCCCCGCCTCGCCCACAAGACGAAACACGCGCCATTGCGGGCCTGTTAAGCCATGGGCGTGAAAAATCGGCCGAACGCTCTGCCGTAAACGACATAATGTTTTTAAAAGCATTTGCCACAATTCGACAGCCTTTTGCTTCTCCGAAAAACATTCCTGTGTCATTATGCAGCCCTCTCTTCAGCCCTTTCTGTTATTATACTGATTATTTTTGGATTTTTCTACCCTGAAATTGCATTCTTAAAACACAGAGCCCCATAGATTTAACACAGCCTTCCACATTTATATTTTTGCCAGACGCTGATAAATCTCTAAGTGCTGTTGTGCGCAGCGGCGCCACGAAAATTGTTGGGCACGCGCCAGACCTTTTTGGGCGAGCTGAGCTGCCAGGGAGCGATCCTCCAGCAGCTTTATTATGCCTTCAGCAATAGCCTCTGGCTCGTAAGGATCCACAAGCACGCCGGCCTCGCCCACGACTTCCGGGAGAGATGTCGTGTTGGACGCCACAACAGGCGTTCCGCACGCCATTGCCTCCAGCGGCGGCAAGCCAAAGCCCTCATAAAGCGAGGGATACACGAGCATTTCCGCTGCCCGATAGACATCCGGCAAATCGGCGTCAGGCACAGCCCCTAAAAGCACAATCCGCTGCGCCAGCCCCAGATCCGCTATCTGTCTTTGCAGCTCTTCCCAGCCCCAGGCGGCGCGGCCGACAATCGCCAGGCACAGCTCCGGATAATGATCTTTTATCAGGGCAAAAGCCTGCAGCAGCCGTGACAAATTCTTACGCGGCTGAATAAGGCCGACAGCCAGCAAAAACGGCTGGCGCAATCCATAATGCGCTGCAATTTTTTCACGCGCCTCAGCACGATTTTGGGGCGAAAATTGCGCTCCCACGCCGTAATAAATCACAGATATTTTTTGCCGAGGAACGTGACAAAGCGCCGCAATTTCTTGCGCGGCATGTTGTGAGCCTGTAATGATGTGCGTGGCTCTCCGGGCGGAAAAAGGGATTAAGCGCCGCATAATCCGCACGGAACGCGCGGGGAACCATTCCGGATATCTCATAAAGCTAACATCGTGTATCGTGACAATTGTGGGGCAGGGCGCAAGCGGAGGGATAATGTGCTGGGCATGGGCAAGATGCGCCTTTGCGCGCCGCAGAAAGCAAGGCCAGGCCCAGGGCGTCCACAGCCAGCCAGGCCGGGCGGGCAAGAAATAAATTTCAGCATTAGAGGGCTTAGCTCCGTCGAGGCCATCGTCGCCTTTCATTTGATAACACAATAGAAATGTATCCTGCGGCGCCAAAACGGCGAATTCGCGCAGCAAGCTGAGCAAATAAGTGCGATCGCCGGAGGGGCCCAAAGGAAGCTCTCGGGCATCCAGCGCCACGCGCAGGCCGCTCATTATTTTCGCCTCTTTCCAAATTCTTGGGCCGCCTGCTCATAAAGGCGCAAAGCCATGCGCGCTGTCCGCTCCCATGTAAATTGGCGGGCTCGTTCATAGCCCCGCTGGCGCAATTCCGCAGCCAGAGCCTCATCTGTGAGCACGCGCTGCAGGCCGTCAGCAATAGCTTCAATGTTTAAAGGATCTACAAGCAGGCCCGCCTCGCCCACGACTTCGGGCAAAGAGGAGAGCTGTGAGGCCACAACAGGGCAGCCCGCGGCCATTGCCTCCAGCGGCGGCAGCCCAAAGCCCTCGCCTAAAGACACGAAGCCCAGGCAAGACGCCTCCGCCAGCAGCGGCGGAACATCCTCGCGCGGCACATATCCTGTGACAATGATGCGCCCGGGGCGTGGCTGCTTCAGCCGCGGCGTAACATAATCCTCGCCCCAGCCCACTGCGCCAATAAGCACAAGATCCCATTCCGCGCCCAGGCGCGAACAAAGCAAATCATAGGCGTCAATAAGCCGGCCCAGATTTTTCCGCGGATCCCGCGTGCATAAGGACACGATATAAGGCTTGTCCAGGCCATAGCGCTTGCGGACGGCAATTCTTCGCTCCGACGAAATTTCCTGAAAAAATTGTTCATCCACGCCCAAATAGACTGTATGCACACGTTCCGGCGCGGCTTTTGTCATTTCCAGCACATCCTGGCGTGTGGCTTCCGAATCTGTCATCACGATGGCCGCACGCGAGGCCATCGCACAAATTGTTTTTTGCTCCTGCCACATCCGTCGCGTCGCCCATTGCGGATAGCGCAGCGCCAAAAGATCATGTATAGTCAGCACAAGCGGAATGCGCCCATCTATAGGAAGCGGCCAGAAGGGCGCATGATACACATCGGCTTCGCGAGGGAGAAAGCGCGGCGGCGGCAAAAAGCGCGGCCAATGCCGCCAGAACACTAGCGCCGGATCGGAATACAGCAAATTATTGGGCAGCCGCGTTGTGAATAAGGGCACATGAGGGATGAGCGCTTGCAGCTCCGGCACAAGGGCCTGACGGGCTTTGGCAATCTGACGCGCCGCAAACCACATCGCCACATCTGCCCCTAATTTATGCAGAGCTTTGATCAGCTCCACTGTATAGACATTGACGCCTGCTCCGGGCCCCAAGCACGCCCGCACATCAATTACAACGCGCATTTGTCTCTTATAGCCTTTTTGTTTGTTCTAACATGGCATAGCCGCCTGCTCACACAAAGGCCACAATTGCTCTCAGAGGGACGAAACTATATCTATTCACATGAACACAACAAAAGCAAGAAGGGGCGCTTACGCTCTTCCTTGGCTTTTCCATATTTGCTTTTGTTAGGCGATAAGGCTCGGAGCAAAGCCATTTGTTCCCGCTTTTGGGAAAAATTATTGCGGCTTAATGTTAAGATTATGCGAAGGCTTTTTTAGCGATCGGGGCCATAGCGTGAGGGCCCAAGCCTTTAAAAAGAGCGTAGCCTGGCGGCGATAACGCGGCACGAGGCCTAATGTTCCGAGCATAGCCGCCAGCCAAATAAGCAAGCGCAGCGATACGCCAGCCACGCCTAAAACGCGCGCCGCCCAGGCTGCGCCGCGCCCCTGATGGAGCCGAAAATAACGGACGGCGGAATGATTGTAGGCGGCAATCATATCGGCGCGGGCTGTCTTGGAGCTGCCCCCCAATTCGTGCCGCATCAACGCCTGAGGCACATAATACAATTTCCAGCCGGCCTTGCGAAAGCGCAGACAATAATCGCTGTCCTCCACATACATCCAATAGCCTTCATCCATCAGGCCCACATCCTGGATGGCGGCGCGGCGGCAATACATGCAGGCGCCAGTCAGCTGCTCCACTTCGATCGGCTCTGTGACGCGGGAGACATCCAGCCAATATTCGCCGAAAGTATATTTCGCCAGCCCCGTGCGATCCAGCAATAATTGCTGTGTGGCAAATTTGCGCAGGGACAAATCAGTGGCGCAAGAGGGCTGGATGCTGCCATCAGGCAATATTAGCCGCGCGCCGCACATGCCCGCCTGGGGATGCGTATCCATAAATTCCTGCAGCCGCGCCAACGCGTCGGGGAACACTTCTATATCGCTATTCAGAATTAAGGCATATCTTGCCTGGCAATCTTTTAAGGCCAAATTGTTGCCGGCCGCATAGCCTAAATTCTGGGCACAGGCAATGACGCGCACTTGCGGATATTTTTCGCGCAGCATCTCCACGCTGCCGTCCTGCGAGGCATTGTCCACAACAACAATTTCATATTCCCCCGGCGGAGGATAGCGCAAGAGGCTGGCCAGACAGCGATCCAGCAGCTCACGGGTGTTATAATTTACAATGCAAATCCGCAAATCCATCAATGTCTTTTCCAATGGAGAGATCTATCCCCCAGCCCTGGGCAAAAGGACGGGGCAGAGGGGAGGCGACAGGCCGCCTGGCTTTGTTACCCAATATAGCAGAATCTATAATTTTGAGCAATGAAGAGCTCTGCTGGGCACATTGACTCTGGCCTGGGCCTTTGCCATAATGCCGATGTCTGCAGCGCATTTTAAGGACTTTTGGCAGTGCAGCGAAAGGGGCGAGGCGATGAATTTATTGCAAGTGTTTCGCAATTATTGGCAGGCTGCGTCTGATGCTACACGCGTGCTTTGGGGCTATCGCCGGACGGCTTTCTGGCTGCTGCGCCACAAAGGCCTGCGGATGTTTTACAATTTTATATATATGAAGTTATTCGTGAAGGAGGGGCACGGCTCCTTAGGCTGGGCTTTTTGGGTGGGAATGCCCTTTTTAAAATTATTTCGGCGCGCCTTTGCCCGGCATACGCCATATCCCTGTAATGTAGAAGTTGAAGTCACAACGCGTTGTGATAAGCGATGTATTATTTGCGAAAATGTCTATTGGCCCAAAGAAGAGCGCCGAGCCCATTTAACATTAGCCGAGTTTCGTGCTTTGACTGATCAATTTCCCAATTTAAAATGGATTGATCTCACAGGCGAAGGAGACGCTTTTCTCAATCCTGATTTTATCCCGATGCTGCGGCATTTAAAAGAACGGCGCGTTTGCGTCTATTTTGCTGACAGCTTTGATCGCCTCAATGAACAGATGGCAGAAGAGATCATCCGATTAGGCATAGATGGAATATATTTGTCCATGGATGCTGCCACGGCAGAAACATACAACAAAATTAAAGTTGGCGCTGATTTTGATCGTGTTTGTCATAATGTGGAGACATTTTTGCGCTTGAAGGCCAAATATCGTTCGCCTATTCCTGAGCTGTGTTTTCGTTTTGTCATAATTACTTTGAATGTGCAGGAAATGCCGGATTTTGTAAAGCTTGTAGGAAATTGGCAACAAAAGTATGATTTGGGAGACGGCTCGCGTATAGAATTTGTGGGGCTGTTGCGCTTTCCGGAAATAGAGCATTTGTTTGTGCCTGAAGTGCCGCCAGAGATATTGGAGGCAGTGGAATGTGCCGCACGAGATTATAAAGTGCGCATAGGCCTGGCCCATCACAGTGTTTCAGCCGCGCCGCCCCCGGAACGTTGCTCAGTATGGGTAGAGCCCTACATCATGCTTGGCGGCTATGTCATGCCCTGTTGCGCAGTCATGCAGAATAATAAGCGTCCTTATCTGCGCAAACATTGTATGGGAAATTTATATGAGATTCCATTAACTAAATTGTGGTACAGCGAGCATTATCGCAAATTCCGTGAGACGGTCATCAATCCAGAAGCTCCCATTCCTACGATTTGTAAGGATTGCCGTGTCTATAACACAAAGCCGCGCGCGGAGCGCTACGGCTATATGCGCTTTCGGCCTGAAGGCATTGAGCCGATGACAGCCGAGGAATTAGAGGCTGATAGCCAAAAAGATTGATGGATTGACAAGCCCCAAATGAATGAGCGCATGATTTTTCTGGATCCGCGTAATCTGGCCAATCCTGATGTGCCCAATATTGGGCTGGCCTATGCCGCCACACATTATGGCGTGCGCGTTGTGGATCAGCACATCAGGCCCAAGCCGCGGGATCGCATTCTGGAACAAGAAGCTGATGTTCTGGGCATTTCCGTGCGCCTCATTGGCCTGCAAGAGGCGCAACGATTAAAGGCGGCTTACGCCGCCCGCTATCCTCACGCCCGCATTGTCTCCGTGCGCAGCTGCCTGGAAGTGCAATGCTGCTATCCCTATTTGGATTTAGAAGAAACAATAGAATATGCGGCGCCCTTTGATGACAATTTGCCGATTCCAGATTATCGGCTTTTCGATTCATTTGCGGTGCTGCAGCAACACTGGCAATCTGGCGCCTGGGCATATCCGTTAATGACGAGCACAGGCTGTCCTTTTGGCTGTACATATTGTGCCGCCCGCCGCACCCGCTGGCAGGCCCGTTCGCCTGCCCATTGCGTGGAGGAGTTGCGCTGGGCGCAAAAACATTATGGGATTCAGCGCTTTCAAGTGATGGATGATTGTTTTAATGTGGACATTGAGCGCGCTATCGCCTTTTGTGAAAGTGTGGCGCCTTTGCAATTGACATGGGGCTGCGCCAATGGCCTGCGCGCCGATCGCTTTAATGCGGAATTAGCCCAGGCGCTGGCCGCTTCCGGCTGTCGGCATATTTCCTTTGGCATTGAATCCAGCGATCCCGCAGTGCTGCAAGCAATCCAAAAAGGCGAGACGATTGAACAAATTGAAGAAGCCGTCGCCCTGGCGCAGCGCTATTTGGGCGCTGTGAGCGGCTTTTTTATTCTCGGGCTTCCGGGCTCATCGTATGAATCAGATTTAGCCAGTATTCGCTGGGCGCTGCGCCATCATGTAATCGCGCATTTCAGTTATTATGTGCCTGTGGAGCAGGAAACAGATGTGCCCTTTTATGGCCCGGGCGCGGCGCCGCGCTCAACGGCCTATTCGCCTGCCTTGCAAAAGAAGCTGTATGAGCTCACAGCTTGCTGGCGTGGGGGAGAGCCTGTGCGGCGTTTTGCCTATTTGCGGCTGCTGTGGACGGCCGATCGGCGAGAATTCTGGCGCACATTAGCCGCGCGCGTGCGGGCGCTGGGAAGGCGTCTCTTGCCAGCGGCAAAGGCTAAATCCGCCCCCGCATAAACACGCACCCTGAACGGAGAAAAATTATCTTATTATGAAGATATTGCATGTCACAAATTGGCTGCCCGAAAGCCATGCTATTGCTGGCGGCGCCGAAGCTGTGTGTTTGAATACAATTCTGATGGCACAAAGGGCGGGACATGAATGCCGCGTATTTTGTCTGCCGCCCGATTTCCCGTCCCCGCATCCGTTTCCCCTCATTGCGGCGGACACAATATTCAATCACATCCCCAAGCGCTTTTTGCAGCCCATCGATTTTATCCGCACCTTATGGCGGCCTGTAGATCGTTATGCTGCGGCGAGCTTGCGCCGCGTGCTGCAGACATGGAGGCCGGATATTGTCCATTTTCATAAATTTGAGCGGCTGGGCTATTCGCTGATTGAAGCCGCTGCTCGTTGGGGAGCGCCAACTTTATGGAGCGTATATGATTATCTGGCTTTGTGCCCCAAAGAAGGGCATCTGCAGCATAAAGAGGGCTATTATTGCCGCGCCGGCCAGGGCGAGCGCTGCTATGATTGCTATCATCCGGGCCGCCGCTTCCCTTCCGTGCAAAAAGCCCTGTGGCGCCGCCGCCGCGCTCTTATTCATCATTATTTGCGTCAGCTCAATCGCATTGTCGTTCTCTCGGAACGCTGCCGCGCGATTTTGGCTGAACATGATGTGCCGGAGGAAAAATTATCCGTAATTCATCAGGCTTTTCCCGTGCGTCAGACACAGCCTGCCGATCCCCATCAGGCGCAGCCCTATCGGATATTTTTTGCCGGCTGGCTGGCGCCCAACAAAGGCCTGCATGTGCTTTTGGAAGCGCTGCCGTATGTCTTGAGCGCTTGTCCTCAGGCGCATCTTGTCGCCTTGGGCCTGCCCGCCCCCTCCCATCCTGAATATTATGCGCTGCTGGAAAACACAATCAGCCGCCTGGGCTTGCAACAACATGTGCAGATTTTGGGCCGCCTCAGCCGCGCAGAGTTTTTGCAGCATTTGCATCAGGCCGCTGTCGTTGTTGTGCCCGAACAATGGGAAAATATGTCCCCAGTGATTATTGTGGAGGCGATGGCTTTGGGGCTGCCTATTGTAGCTTCCCGTATTGGCGGCATTCCTGAATTTCTAGGCGAAGGCGAAGCGGGCTTGCTCGCAGATCCCCATCGTCCGGAAGATTTTGCGACCCAGATTATTAATGTGCTCACGAATCCGCAAGAGGCGATGCGCTTACGCAGACAGTCACGACAAAAAGCTCTCCTCTTGTTTGAGGAAGAAATTGTGGGGCAACAATTATTGCAATTGTATGAGCAATTAGCAGATGAACATTCCACGCTTGTAAAAAGGAGTCACAGGATTGTCTGATCAGGCAGCTTCTGGAAGCCGGCCTTTTTGGCCCGAAGAGGAGGATGTGGCGGGCGTTGTGTTGTGCGGCGGAGCGGGCAATCGTTTGTTTCCCCTGACGCTTCAGCATCAAAAGACAATGCTTCCAGTGGCGGGAAGGCCGCTTTTGCATTATGTGCTTGCCTTCTGGAAGCCTTTTGTGTCGCGCTTTATCTTCGTCGTGAAATATCATCGCGAAGAAATAGAAGAATATGTGGCCACATTGCCTTTTTCCTGTCAATGTGTGGAGCCTGAGGCCCTGCGCGGCATCGCCGATGGCATTTATCAAGCCCGTGCCCTTGTCGGCGAACGCTTTATCGTGATTTTGGGCGATTGTGTCTGCCGCGGCCAATTGCATTTTCCGTCGCCATTAGATCAGGGCGTTGTTGTATGGGCGACAGACAATCAGGAGGATATTCGTCGTAGCTATTCCGTTGAGCTGGCGGAAAGTCGCCTCGTTCGTGTTGTGGAAAAACCGCAACATTTGCCGAATAATTTATGCGGCACAGGATTTTATTTTTTTCATCGTCGCGTTTTTGATTATATTGAACGCCAGCCCCCTAGTGCTTTGCGCGGCGAAAAGGAAATCACAGATGTCATTCAGGCAATGATTGATGCGGGCGAAAACATTGCCCCAATCTGGCTGGAAGGCGCCTATGTGAATGTGACATTTCCAGAGGATTTACAGCGTGCGGAGGATGTTTTGCGAAGCTGTGATTCGGGATAAAATAATAAGCAAAAACATCTTGACGACATCCCCACTGGCTGGGAGGCACGCAAATGTCTTGGAAGACGCTTGCCGTTTGCCTTCTTATTCCGTGGGGGGGAATTATCCTATGTTTGAAAGGGGCGCTGCCCGCCGCAAGCCAGCAGCCCTCTTCATCATTGCCTTCGGGCCCAGGCCTTGCGGCTCGCTATCCCGGGGATGCGGGAATTGCGGCCGATCCGGCTGTCGTGCTCGTGGAAGATTTTGAAGCCGAAACTGTAGAGCAAATCACGGCGCGCTGGGAACAAGTACAGGGGAAGCTGGCGCTGTCGGAGGATGTTCCAGCTGGCAGTGCCGGCCGACATTCCTTGCTGACGACGCATGTAGGCGGCCAGGGCACGGGCTGCACTCTTTATCGGCGTTTGCCACAAGGCTACGAAAAGCTCTTTTATCGTTTTTATGTGAAATTTGCGCCCGATTGCTGGCCGATACATCATTTCTTTCATGTAGGCGGCTATAATCCGCCCACGCCCTGGGCACAGGGCGGCGCAGGCGTGCGTCCCCGTGGCCATGAAAGATTCACAGTTGGCGTGGAGCCTTTCGGCAAGGCCTGGACCTGGAATTATTACGCCTATTGGATGGAAATGCGCGGCAGCCCGCCCCGCGGACAGACATGGGGAAATTGCTTCATTAGCCCCCATCAGCCCCCTGCCGAACGCGATCGCTGGACTTGTCTGGAGCTGATGATAAAGCTTAATCAGCCTCCTTCCGAACGCAATGGCGAATTAGCCTTGTGGAAGGATGGACAGCTCGTGAGCCATCTCGGGCCCGGCTTCCCTCGGGGAAAATGGACTTTTGATCGCTTCTTGATTGGCCAGGGCGGCGAAGGCATTCGTTGGAATGACGCCCTGGGAGGGCGCGAAACATTTTTAGTGCCGCCCGGCGGCGAGCCCTTTGAAGGATTTCGCTGGCGCAGCGACGAAAATCTGAAGCTGAATTTCCTCTGGCTGCTTTTGTATATTACAACAGCGCCGGAGGGCTATGTAAGCCGTGTCTATTGGGATCATGTTGTTGTCGCTACAGAGTATATTGGGCCCCTCCAGCCACACAAATAAAAACGAAATGTGATCTTAAAGATCAAGACGAAGCGCGTTTTGCTACGCCATAGCCCTTTCTAAGATTTTTTGACGAGCATTATTGCATCCAGGCCCACGCCGCCTCCCAAATTAATGAGGCGCAAACGATGCTCCCCAGCCTCGAGATGCACAGGCTGGCCATTGCCGGCAGCAAAATACGCCCAATCGTCTTTTTGGGTGCAGAAGCCGCCTGTGACAGGCAAAATCATTTCAGCGAAAGCGGGCGCGGGCGTCTGCCCGTTGATTGTCAGAGCGCGATGAGGCGCCTCGGGGGCGCCAGAACAATAACGCAAATATATCACATAATCGCCCGCAGCCGATACAGGCACACGCCATTCCAGCCAATGGCCTTTTGTCGCCTCCCAATAGCTAATCATCCGCCTGCTGCAGCCAATCCGCTCGAAAATCTGCACTTTATCCAGGCCCTGATCCGCGAAATCTTCCGCTTCGATCCAGATTACATCCTCAGGGGACAAATGGGCAAATTCAGCAGGAGGCAGCTTGACTGTCATTTCCGCCTGGCCCTCATTGCCGGCTTTGTCCCGGACACGGAGCTTTATTTGCTTTTGCCCGCTGCCCTGAAAAACAGCATATATCCGCGGGCCTTCTAGCGTTTTGCCTGCGCCGATGTCCCACAAATATTTTTCCACATCATTATCCAGATCCATCACACGAGCCACATATTCGCCGCTGAGGGCTCCCGGCCGGAGCATTTGGGGGCCCTCAATGAAGGCTAAAGGGGCTGAGGGATTCATCAGTTCCCCCCAGCCCAAAGAGAGCCACGGGGGCCCGCTGATTTTGAGGAAAATCTGGCCCGGCCCGCGCACAACGACACGCTGGATGCCTCCTTGGCTTTCCGGCTGGCTTATTGAGGGCTGGCCCTTTTGTGGCGTGATTGTGGCTGAAGCTCCCTGGAAATAACGGATAAGCATCGGCATGCGGCCTGCTTGCACAAGCACGCCAGCGCTGGCATCCACGCACCAATAACGCAACGATGTTTCCAGTCGCCACGGCTGAGACAGCGCGCGCGCTGTCAATACATAATAGCCCGGCGCTCCTTTTTCGACGAAGATTTTGCCTGTTTCATCTGGGACAAGGCTTTGGCCGTCGGGCGTTGTTAAGGCCACGCTTTTGTTCCATTCCATTGCCTTGTGGGCCGTGAGCCAGAGGGAGAAATCTTGCATTTTGTCATTCCGCAAAATCACGCGCACAGAGGGCTGCGGCGCCAGCCACAAGCCTTCCTGACGCAGCAAATCCATATTGTAAATAATGCGGGGCGTCCAGCGTAGATGGGCGATGGAGCCAATGCCATCCCGAAAGGCCGCTGCCATCGCGCGCATGGCAATTTCGCCCCATTCCGCATCGCCCCCCAGCCGATAGGCGAAAAAGAGCACTTCTGCCGTCATATCATTATTCGCCGTATAGCCTGTCATATTGGGACAGGATGTGTAGCGGAAGCCGTCTACTTCCGGCACCCATAATTCTTTAACAGCCTGCCGCGCGCCCCCTTTAACAGCCTCAGCCACGCGCGGATCAGGCACATCGGCATAATACACTTCTAAAGCATTGGCCAGCACGCCCAGCATAAAATTGGCTTCGCCGCGATGCCGCGGCATATCATAGCAGTGCTCGGGCACCATCTGTCTATGCCAGCCGGCTAATTCCCCCGGCTTATCCCCTGGCGTGGCGCGCTCAATTGTCCGTTCGACGATAATACGTGCCGCATTCAAATAATAAGGATCATTCGTCGCGTGATATGCGGCCATTGTGAGCAAAATATGCCAGCCATTATCACGGCAATTGCGATAATCATAATTGTTCAGATAGGCCCCATCATAATAATCTGCGACAAATGCTGCATTTTCGATGGCTGTCGGATCCCCTGTGAGCCAGAACCATTCACAGAATCCTTCTGTCCAGGTGTGGCTGGGCGTGAAGCCGCCGCCTGCGATGCCCAGCCCGCCAAAAGGATCGCGCGGATAATAGCCCCCTGTGTGGCCCATCGAATGGATCCATACGCCGCCGGCGCGGGGGCCGTAATGGCATGTATCCACATCTATAGCATGACGGGCGGCTTTTTCGCCCAAAAAAAGCCATTTGCGTTCGCCTGTACGGATGAATTGCATCAAAAACGCGTGATGATGATCATATTCGCCATTCGCCCAATTGATTTTCCTTTCCCCAAAAACATCCCCAAAATTCAGCATCCCGTAATTGCGATTATTCTCGCGATAGGAGACATAGCCGCGATAGACATTTTCACATATCTGTTCATATTCAGGCGTGCGGCCGGCTGTGGCGGGCAGCACATCGCCGAACACGCGCGTGCTGCAATAACGCTCGGGCGTGCAGGCGGCGATGAGAGGCTCCTGAAAAGCCGTTAATTCCTGCTGCAATGTTTCCGAAAATCCGCCTGAATGGGGAATAATCAACAGCTCATGTTGTTTTTGCACGCCTTGCCGCACTTTATATTCCCCATTGCGCAGATAATAATACAGCTTGATTTCCTCCAGCAAATCACGGCCATCGTATGTGCCTGCCGGAAATTCTGGACACAGCTGCACTTCCACAGCGTTTTCCCTGACGGCAAAAGCTTTGGGATAAAGCTGCCAAAAATCACGCACGGCAATAGCCAGCCCGGCTTCCGAGCCGCTCACATCCAGCCAGCCTTCCGCACGGCGCCCCGAGGCAGCTTGTGACTGATTGCCCTGCCATGTACACTGATTGTCTTCCATCTGCCGCAGGCTCAGCCTCCCTGTGCCCCGGCGAATCTGGCCATCTACGGATGTTGTCCATTGCAGATTGCTTTCGCTTTCTTCGGACAAGGGGAAACGCAAGGAAAGCCTCTTGAAGCTTGTAAAATCGCTATCGACATCATTGCCCCATGTATAATAGACACGGAAGGGAATTTGCCCGCTGTAAAAGACATAACGAATGATGTAAGCCATAAAAGGCTTGCCCTCGGCATTTTGATGATGCCCGCAAATTTTCACAACGGCGCGCAGCGGCCCGCTTTCCTCGATTTCCATTCGTTCTGGCGGATGGGCTGTGGAAAATATGTGTCCCGCCGCATCTTTCATTTCAGCCATAAGCCTTTGGGAAGCTGTCCGCCAGCGTTCTCCATCCTGGAAGCCAATTTCTAACGGCAGCGCAGATTGTGCTGTATCAAAGCTCATGCGCAGGCGGCCTGTATTGACAAGAAGCTGCGTCCCCTGTTGCTGCAGATTCAGGCTGCTGGAAAAGGCTTGTCGCTTCACAGAAGAGCCATATTCGAGCTGATATATGGCTGTCGTTTTCGCCGGAACATCCGCAAAAAAAATCACAAGCAGCCATTTGAGGCTATTATCCAGCCAATAGGCTGTGGGCTGAATTTGCACAGGAATTTCCCGGCCCGCAGGATCCAGCAAACGAACATGGGCAGGATTTCCCAGCTCCCCTTTGGAGAAGGGCACGCCCGTGGCGATGCAGGCTTGTCGAATGGGAAAATCATAAGGATTTTCCACGCGCAACGGCGTGCGCTCTCGTTTGGCCGTGCCGGAAAAAGGCTGCAAGAGCTGAAACACAAATTTTTGGTCCGGGCTTTTCACAACGGCGCCATCTGGCTTTGGCGCCAGGATCCGAAAGCCGTAAACGGCGCCGGGCTGCAAGCCTTCAAGATATACACGATGATTGGCGACAGCTGCAGGCTCTGTATAACGAAGAATTTCTGGCGCGGAGGGGCGCACCGAGGATGGGGCGCGCGTGGCTGGCTGGCGTGAAGCCGGCTTGGAGGCAGAGGCGCCTGTTGCCGCAGGAAGCGGCCAATATTCCACAGTGCACGCTGCAGGCCATGTTGTAATCCATGTCAGGCGCGCCACTTGCTTCCCCTGAAGACGCGCCACGCCGCTTTCAATATGTTGAATTTCAAATTTTCGTCCCCGCAACGGCGGCTGTTTTGCCAACAACATAATATCTTCTGTGATATGCTGGCCGACGCTGCCGACTTTCAGCGTGAGCTTTTCGCCGCCCCGGAATGTCACTGGCTCCTTGAGAAAATAAATCCGCTGCCGCCGATCATCCTCTGCGGCCACAAAATGCCCCAGCGGCCTGCCCTCCAAAAGCATCTGATATGTTTCCGCCCCTCCTGTATCATAGACAACAACAGCGGGGATAAATGTCCCCGCGCGTGGCACTGTCACTGTGATGCTGCCACTGGCGCCATAAACAGCCCACCAGCGATATTCGGCATCGTAATAACGCATATTCCGCAGCTCTGCTTCGGGGCTGCGGAAGCAGATATTGGCGGGATCCGCCTGCAGCTTCCAGATTAAATCCAGGCCTTCTGTACGCAAGAAATTCTCATCTGTTGTGATTTGATCCACTGTCAGAATCATTCTCTTTTCGCTATTAGGCGGGCCGCTCGCGTTTATCCAGCCCGTGCTATCCGCCGCTACATGCGGCTGACGATATTCCGAAAGGAGCATGTAACGAAAAACAGAACGGCCATTTTCCTGCTTAATCGGACAATCGACGCACATATATAGCACGCCATTATGCAAAGCCACGCGCGGCAAGGGACTCGAAGTGTGGCTGCCATCTGGCGCGAAGGCCGTTACGCCGGGCTGGCCCTCTGCATGCGCAAACATATATTCACAGCCCAGCTCTTTTCGTCCTGTCTGGGGATTGTTGTCCGCATCCAAATATAAAATCAGCTGCGCATTTGAGAAGGCATAAGGCTTTTGGAAGTGAATCGCCCATAGCCAGCGATTTTGGCCCACATTGCCGAATTCCACTTTCATAAATTGCATAGCGCTTTTTTCGCTGGGCGGGCGGGAAAATGTGCCCACAGGATGTAAAATTTCCGGCGCCTGCGGATCTGTGGCCAAGATTTCTTCAACGCTATCCGGCAAGCCGTCATTATCCGTGTCTTGCGCCCAGGCCAGCCCAGCTGGGCCTATAGCCTCCGTCGCCAGCCATAATAATCCTCCCAGAAATAAATGTAATTTCCGCATAGCTTTCTCTCCAATTTTTTGCATGTTCATTTCCTCACGCCCTGCCAGAGCAGGCGCCGAGCAATATACATTGCTCCGTTGTATTTACATTCATATAATGTTCCCTTTTTTGCCTCTTTTCGCCTGCTCATAGCTTCATTATGAAAATAAGGCAGGAGAAGAAAAATTCATATAGAAAAAGCTTTAGGCGACAGAAGAGCGCTTGCCAGCGCCTGATTTTCACAGAATGATGGGAATTTTTATGAGCGTTTCTGCGCCCCAAGAAGATCCGACAGGAGGCCTTTCTTTTCGGGCGATATGGGGAGGCTTGTTGGGCACGGCCTTGCTGGGCGTGATAACGCCCTGGGCGGATCAAGTTCTGCGCGGCACATGGATTGCCTGCTGTCATCTTCCAATTGGCGTTTTTGTGTTGTTTTTAGTGCTGTTGGGCCTGGGGGCTTTGTTTTCCCGTATATTTCGCCGGCGCCAGCTTTCGCCTCAGGAGCGAGCCGTGATTTATATTCTTATGCTTGTTGGCGCCGGCATCCCCTCGTTTGGCCTGACGGCGTATTTATTTCCCACAATTGCAGGCGCATATTATTTTGCGACTCCCGAAAATCGCTGGGCAGAGCGCCTGTTTCCCTATCTGCCCCAATGGCTCTTTCCTTTTGATGTACAAGGCGCTGTTCAAGAGGGCGCCGTTCGCGCTGCTGCAGCTTCCCAATCTGCTTTGTATGCGCTGTTGCCTCCTGGCTTGCAGCCGGCTGGCCGCCGCCTCGTCATTGCTTTTTATGAGGGCTTGCGTCCGGGCCAGCAATTGCCCTGGGGGCCCTGGCTCGTCCCCCTTGTTGCCTGGACATTTGCTGCCCTTGTTATTTTGGGCTGCTTTTTATTTTTGAGCCTGCTCTTACGCCGCCGCTGGATCGAGCAAGAGCGGCTTGTATTTCCGCTAGTTCAGGCTCCCTTGGAATTCATTTTGCCGCTGCCATCGAATCTTAAAAACATGGCCCAAAGCGCTCTTATCAGGAAGCGTTTGCTATGGCTCGGCGCCGCTCTGCCGCTATGTATTCATTCTCTTAATGGCCTGCATTTCTATTTTCCGGCTGTTCCAGAAATCAAATTAGTCATTCCCCTGCGGCAATATTTTACGGGCCCCCTGTGGCGCAATATGGGCATCTTCACTATTTTTATTCATTTTAGCGTGATCGGCTTTACATATCTCATTGCCAAAGAATTGTCTTTCAGTTTCTGGCTGTTTTATTTGTTGTTCATTTTGCAAGGGGCTGTGTTTGCCTATATGGGCTGGCAATTAAAGCCTTTGCCAGGCTATCCCACGCCGCCGCACGCCGCGTTGCAGATGATCGGCGCCTTCTTCATGTTGACAGGGACGATGCTGTGGGGCGCGCGCGATTATTGGCGCCAAATCTGGCGGCAAGCGTGGAGGCAGAAGGCCGCCCTTAGGGATGATGAAGCCGTATCCTGGCGCTTCACTCTCTTGGGGCTGGCGGGCGGCATCGTGCTGTTCATCTTATGGATGACAGCCGCAGGCGTCGGCGCAGGCTGGAGCCTGCTCACGCTGTTATTTTTCTTCATTTTTGCGCTTGTGCTGACACGGCTTGTCTCCGAAGGCGGATTATTGTTTGTGCAGGCATTTCGCCCTACGGATGTCATCATTGCCGCTGCAGGCACACGCATTCTTGATGCCAAAAGCCTCACGCTCCTCAGCTTTATTCAAAAAGTCTTTATGTTTGATTTGCGTGCTTTTTCTCTGCCCAGTTTGATGGATGCGTACAAATTAGCCGATGTGTGCCAAATTCCGCTGCGCAAGCTTTTGCCATGGATAATTGTTTCCTTTTTGATAGCAATCATCAGCTCTTATGCCGCCTTTATGCTGATGGCGTATCATTGGGGAGCTGTGCGCTTTAATAGTTGGTTTTTGCTTGTCTCCCCTCAGCAGACGCTGCAATTTGTATGTGGCTATCTGGATCATCCCTACGGGACATCTGTGGCGAATTGGATGCTGATGGGCGGCGGCGCCGTTTTCACATGGATTTTCGCGAAGCTGCGCAGCTTATATTCCTGGTGGCCGCTGCATCCTTTAGGCTATGCGATGGGGCCGAGCTGGCCTATGATTCAATTATGGTTTTCGCTTTTTATGGGCTGGCTGCTCAAATCGCTTGTGCTTCGTTACGGCGGCTTTCGTGGCTTTCATGCGGCACGGCCATTTTTTCTGGGGCTTGTTGTGGGAGAATTTGTCGCTGCTGGCCTGTGGCTTGTGATTGACACAATCAGCGGCCAGCCTGGACATCGCTTCTTTTTAACATAAGGCTGGGCGCATGTTTATTTTCTGGATTTGGCTTGACAAGCGATAAATAGCAGCCTATGTTAAATTGAGCTTCTAGCCATTTCGCATAGCCTGGAAAGGAAAATTTGAGGAGTCGTTTGCTGCGAAAAGATATTCCTTTATTGTTTACAGGAATAAAAGGCTTATGCTTCTTGATTTCTTAAGCTAGTTAGACATTTTTACAGGAGCATTTTTCTTTTGCTATGCCGCGCAAAGAATTATTTCTCCTCGCCGCCCTTGTGCTGGCGTTCTATTTGTTTTTGAGTTCGCGGACATCGCTCTTTGAACGTGACGAGGCGCGTTTCGCGCGGGCAGCTGTGGAAATGGCTCGTTCGGGGAATTATCTATACGCCACATTCAATGGCTATATTCGTCCTGACAAGCCGATTTTGATTTATTGGCTAATGCAATTGCCGCTTCGTTTGCTGGGCGAAACAACATTAGCTTGTCGAATGTGGGCGCCTGTTGGCGCCGCCGTAGCCACATTTTTGACAGGCCTTCTGGCGTGGCGCTTATGGGGCAGCCGCGCAGGCGCTCTCGGCGCCGCTTTGATGCTGGCGACAAGCCCGCTTTTGCTCATTTCGGGCACAGCTGCCACGACAGACGCTGTGCTCCTGGCGCTCGTGATGGGCAGCGTCGTATCATTTGCCTTTGCCCTGGAGCATGGCGCCCGCCCAGGCCATTATGGGCTGCTGGCTGTGTTAACAGCCGCCACATTTTTGCTAAAGGGCCCTGCCGGCTTGCTTGTCCCTGTATTTGTTATTCCCGTTACATGGCTTCTTTCGCGTTCACACACGCCCCTGCGGCTATCCTATCTTTTTGGCGTAGGCTTCATATTATTGTTTGCGCTGGGCTGTTTTTTGGCCTGGGCTATCCCCGCGAATATCGCCACAGGCGGCGTTGTGTGGCAAATGGGAATTGGCAAGCATGTTGTCGGACGCGCTATGCAGCCGCTGGAAGGCCATGGGGCCACACGCTTTCTGGATTTTCCTTATTATGTATTTGTCGTGCTGCTTGCCTTTTTCCCGTGGACGCTGTATTTGCCAGCGGCGTGTTCAGCGCTTTGGAGAGGCCGTTTGGGAACGCCTCTGGCGCGCCCCTTGCTTCTCGGCTGGATTGTCCCGATTTTTTTGCTTATTTCAGTTGTCGCCACAAAGCTGCCGCATTATGCCCTGCCCATCTGGCCCGCCCTGGCCATTGCCGTTGGGGGAGTCTGGACGGCTATCAAAACGCAGCGCCTACAGCCACAGGATATTCTGTGGCTGAAACGCGGCGTGTGGCTTTTGGGGCCTGTGGCTGTATTGCTTGCCTGTGGCTTTGTTGCCCTGCCTTATGCTTTGTCTATGCCTGCCTTACGCGGGCCAGGCCTATTGTGCGCCGTGATTATTATTGCGATGTCTGCCTTCTGCCTCAAAAAACATCTCCAGGAGAATTATGAAACAGGGGCGCACGCGCTTATTGTCGGGATGACGATCTTTTGGCTGTGTGTGGGCGTGTTTGTGCTGCCTGCTGTGGAACGCTATCAGATGGCGCGTCCGCTGGCTCAGCTTGTGAATGAGCGGGCGGGCCCCCATACGCCTGTTGTATTTTATGGACATCCTGGCTTAAGCTTATATTTTTATCTGGGCCGCGCCCATGTTCCGCAGCTTGTCACGCCCCAAGGGCTTAAATCATGGGCGCAACGGAAAGAGACTGGCGTCGTTATTGCCGCCAAAGAGGAGTTGCGGGCTTATGAGGCCGAATACGGGCCTCTTCCTTTGGAGCGCATTGCGGAAATATCTGGCTACAGCTTTGATTTAGGCAAGCCGCTGACGCTTGTGGCGTTAAAACGTCCGGGCGTCCGTCCGCCGGAGGTGGCAGCGCCATAAAATAGCATTTTCGTTTGGCTTCCTGAGAAAAGCTTGTGCCCAATGAGAAGGAAAGCAAATTAGGAAGGCTTCGCCTCCCGCAAATGCCGTTCTAAAAAGGCAAATGTTCCCACGCCGTGAATTTCATGGGGGCCATTAAAAAATTCAATCTCCGTGCGATCGCCTATGCCCAGCAAATCATATAAATAGCGCGTCTTGGCATATTCGTACGCGACCCATTCGTCTACAGAAACGCCATCTTGATGCCCGCGCTCCACCATAAAGGGCCGTGGACAGATTAAATAGCTCATTTCCGCATAATTAAATGTCATTCCAAGATTGAATTCAAACATTTCATATTCGCCTGTGCACATATAACTAAAAGGCGCCCTCGTGGAGCAATTTTTCCAGATCCATTCATTAAAATCTCCCGAGCATATAGAAAGACAATAATCCGTCAAGACAGCCGGCACCCGCATCGCTGTTTTGCCGCCATAGCTTAAGCCGTAAAAAGCAATTCGCTGCGAATCCACATAAGGCAAAGATTTTAAAAATTCCAGAATGCGCTGATGCTGCCGAATAATGAAGGAAAAGAGAGAAAGGCCCAGAGGATTGGCCAGGCGCTGCAAAACACGAAAATTGTCGCCGCCAATATAGGGATTTTGCGGCGCAAATGTAACAAAGCCGCGTTCCGCCAGCCGGCAGGCAAAATAATGATAGCAATTTTCCGGGCTAAAAGGATCCGCCACATCTTGAGGCCGGCTCTCCAGGCCATGCTGGCACACAACAACGGGCCGCTTTTGCCCGGGCTGCACATCATGGGGCACAAGGAGCAGGCCATAGGCGAACACATCAGGATACACATCCAGCATAATTTCATAGCCGTAGAAAGCCTCTGTGTGGAAAGCCTTCCGGGCGCGCGGCCGTAAGGGAATCTCTGGCTCAGGCAAGGCGCCAATGATTTCCTCGTGAAAACGGCGCCGATAGGGCTGTGTTGTTTTCTGCCATGTTTTCACATTTGTGGCGTTTGCTTTGGCCCAATAGCGCTTACGAATATATTCCGATTCTCGCATCAGAGCCTGTGTATGTTCCACGAGCTCCTCAAATTGCCGCTTTAGACGTGCCTGCGGATCGGGCAACACGCCGGCCCGCCGCAAGGCATCCCAACGTATTTTCTGTCGTGGCGATTCCGCAAAAGCGGCCTCAGCCTTGTTTGTATTTTGCGCTTGTCTGTCTGAATGCTTATGGATTAAGACGGCGAAACGCTGCAATGTTGTCCAAAATCTTTTCAGCGCCGAGGGGCTCAACGGCTGAGGCGAAGCTATCAGCACAAAATCAGGCTTTAACGGCGCTACGAGCCTGTGTGCCCGCAGTAATTCACGCCGCACAGCAGCAAAAGAAGGCGTATGGATGGCGCCGGGAGCAGCCCCTGTGCGTTCGGATGTGGCCGGCGGAGGCCCAGAGACGGCTGGAAAAGGACAATGTTCAATGATGAGCGGCCGCGGCGCAATGAGGCTGGCTATTTCCGCATCGCCAAATTCTTCCAGCAAGCGCCATACATTCCGATAAATCGGCTCCCTATAAAGTTGTTCCCGGGGGCCAAAATATCCGCTGATTAAGGCCGCTTGCAAGCGCGTATCCAGCGCTGCGCTGTAAAAAGCCAGCAAGCCCCCCTCGCCATAGCCTACAATTCCCACAGGCAAGGCTTGCTGAGAAAGCCAATCCACAGCGGCCAAAATTTTTTGTACTTCTAAGCCTATGATGTGACGGCCAAGCTCGTAAGCCGCTCGATATATGAATTCCCGATGCGGCTGATTTGTCATAATGCCGGCAACGCCCGCCCATGTGCAATCCCGATTAATCAGCGTCGGCACAAGCACACGGCAGCCGTGTTGCGCCAGGAGCCCCGCAAAACGTTCCACAGTCTCTTCCGGCGTCCAATCACAATCGCCTAAGGCAACAATCTGAGCTATAACATCTCCGTCTTGGGGCTCCAGCCAAAGCCCTTCTCCCCATAAGCCCGGCAGCACAGCCCAGCGCACAGCCTGAAGCCGCTTAGAGTTCCATATTATCGCTTCTGGCACATTGGCCTTTTGCTTCGCCGTCGGGCGCCATTCAAGGCATTCTAGCAAAGGCGGAACGCGTGTATCCACGACGCCCAAAATGTTTGCTAATCGTTGCCGATTGGGCGCCACAGAACGCTCATATCGTGCCCACGAACGGCAATCCCGCCGCCAATAGCGTTCCCGCCGCTGCGCTCGTTCCGCTGTGGCGCGTTTGAGATAACGATGTATGCCCTCTATCATCCGGGCAGCGATATCGCCATTGTATCGCAAAGGCAAAATATCGGCGGGCAAATGCTCCATCAGGCTTATCCTTTTGCTTTAATTTTCTTCTTATTCCGCTTCGTTGGGCCTTTAGCCTCTCTTGCGGAAGGCCTTGGCGCATTGGATTAGGAAATTAAAAAAGATAAACATTTTTGCTGCAAAAAGTTTGGAATTGGAATGAAGCTAGCTATGACAATTACGGCTAAAGATTAATCAAAATCACAGCCAGCACAGCCACAGCGAGGCCAGCTCGCCCCAGCCGTCCGGGAATTTCCTGCCAAAGCCATGCAGCCAGACTGGCCGTTAAGACAAGCCCCATTGCTGCCGAAATCGGAAAAACAATTGTTCCCGGCAAGCTGTCCAGGGCTTTGATCAGCATAAAGCCTGCGCCGTAATTAATAAGCCCCAGGGGAACGCCTGAATAAATTTCCCTCCATCCCAAATAGCGATTTCCTGTCGCCCACGCTAAAAACGAAGCCACAGCTGCTATGCCATATAACACGCCCAGGAAGGCAGGCCGTTCAGCGGCGTCTCCTGTCTCCTGAAACCATTTATTGATAAACAGGCAAAAGCCATTCATCACAAACAACGCCAGCAGCAAGGGAATCTGCCGGCGTGTTAATCTTTCTCCATTAAAGCCGCGTTCCAGACTAAGCAGAGCTATAGCTGCAATAGCCAATACAGCGCCCACAATTTCCGCAGAATGCGGCTGTTCGCCGAAAATGAATATGGAGCCTAACACGGGGATAAGCACAGAAAGCCGTGTAATGGCGTTAGCAATAGCGACGCCCTTCAGCTCTAAGGAATGAATATAAAGAAGATATGTCGTGACAAAAATAAATCCGCCGAGAACGCCTAAAAGCCATGTATGCGTCGATTGTGGCAAGGCGCCAGCGATCCCAAACGCTGTAACAGAAGCTGTGGCATAATTCAAGCCCATTACAGCCAGCTGATCTTCTCCCTGCAGCTGGCTGCGCCGGACGATGAGGCTAAAACATGTTGTGCATAAAATCACAATAAGCAGGGCAATCATTTTATCTTACGCTGAAAAAGACAATTACAGGAAAGCAATGTGCTGCCGCACAAAAAACAAATTATAGCAGCTTATGTAGGGAAATGCGATAGGGGGCAGGAATTTTTTCTGCCTCAGCCGAAACAGGAGGAAAAGGCTGTGTTCGACATCAGGCCGCGAATTCTCCTTCAATGGCACTTCAAATGAGCGCCGTTACGATAGCTTCGCAAAAGCGCACTGAATTTGTAATAGTCCCCTCCCTGAAGCGCTTGTCTTTTGCCGCCGAAGAGCTGGCGCGACATTTAGCCATTATTACAGGTGCCCAATTTCCCCTTGCGATGTCAGGGCCGCGGCCCTTCTTGTTACAATGCCGTGAGGGAAGCGAAGCCCATGGCTGGGAAATTGGGCCCCAACAGATTATTTTGTTTGGCAATAGTCCGTTAAGCGTCCTGCACGCTGTTTATCATTTTTTGGAAGAATATGGCGGCTGTCGCTGGCTTCACGAATGGGAGGGGGGAGCGATTATTCCGCGGCGCGAAACATTTATTGTGCCGTGTGAACGCCGTACATTTGTGCCGTCTTTTTCCCAGCGCGCCTTCACATGTTTGTCTCCAATGGATAGCCGCGTCATATCCATGTGCGATTGGCTAGTAAAGCAGCGATTTAATTGCTTTGTGATTTTTGCCAATGCCCCGGGAGCATTTGAAACTTACAAAGAATGCTTGCAGCCGGAAGCGCAAGCCCGGGGCTTGCCTGTGGAGCTTGGCCATCACAGCTTCAGATTTTTTTTGCCGCCCGAAGAATTCTTTGCCGCGCATCCTGAATATTTCGCTTTTGTTGATGGGGAGCGTTCGCCCCGAGGCCAGCTCTGTACATCCCATCCTGATGTCCTTCGCATTGTGGCGGAGCGCATTTGCGCGCTTGTAGACGCGCATCCGGAGATTGATACAGTGGGGCTGTGGCCTAATGATGGCTTTGGCTGGTGCGAATGTCCCCAATGCCTGGCCAATGAGCCTTTTGAGCCCTCGACGCTTTGGCCGGAACATCCACGCCGCACGGACACATATATTCGCTTTGTGAATGCCGTGGCTGAACTTGTAGCCCAAAAACATCCACATTTGGCGCTGAGCGCCCTGGCTTATCTGAATTATGTAGAGCCGCCGCGCCGGGAGACGCTGCGGCCTAATGTAAAGCTGTATTTTGCGCCCTTCCAACGCTGTTTTCGGCATCCGCTAAAAGAACAAGACTTTTGTCGCCGTCCTAATGCACAGTACGCGCTCTGGCTGGAACAATGGCGGCGCCATACGACAGGCCCTCTATATGTCTTTGAATATCTGATGCTGATTGACATGCTGTCCGTGTCATATCCACTATTTTCGCTATTGGCGCACGAATGGGGCTATTATCGCGATGTAGGCGTGGAGGGCTTTGTGCTGGAATATCGCCCCGAAGAATGGGGGCCCTATGGCCAACATGCGCAGCTTATCGCCCAATTGTCCTGGACTCCTGATGTAAATATTGCATCTGCCTTGCACGATTATTATGCGGCGTTATATGGGCCGGCGGCGGATGAGATGTTCGCTTTCTGGCAAATCCTGCAAGAACGCTTCCAGCAGTTCGGGGGCTGTATCTATCATTATGAGTTGGGCTACACGCGCAGGGCGACGCCGCTTATGCTGCGTCCAGCGCTGGAGCATTTGGGCCAGGCTATCGCTCGCGTGGCTGCCTCCGGCGAACGCCGCCATCGGGAAGCTGTAAAGCGCGTGCAAATCTCTGTGGAATTGCTTTTGCGTTTAGGATATTGGCAAAAGCTGTGCCATTACACGAAACAGGGAAAAAATAAAAGAGCCGAGGCGCAACAAGCCGCCGGGGAGCTCGCCGATTTCGCCAGGCGCCACGCCGCCAGCGGCGCTCTGTATGCGCCCGGCCTGTTGAGCCGCCTTGAAAGAGAGATGGCGTCTTTATAGCCCTTTCGCCCCTGGCTGTTTCAAATATCGCCAGCGAAAATTTGGCCTCTTGCTCTACGTTGTTCAGGGAAAACATTTCATAAAAGGAGGGCTGATTATGGCCCGCATTCAAATGAGCGTCTTTATGGGGCTTTGGCTGGGCATATCTCTGGCCTGGGCGCAATTGCCCGCCTGGGATTTTGAAACAGGAGTGCAAGGCTGGATTAGCCTGGATAAGGAAGCGCAATTGACAGTCGAAAACGCGGCAGAACATGTTTTTCAGGGCGCAGGCAGCCTGCGTTTCAGCTTTGCGGCGCGTCCTGTGGCGCCGAACGAATTGCCGGGCATTGTGGCTGTGCCCGTGGCAGGCCTTTCTGGCGCTGCCTGTTTGCATTTAGCCATAAAAAGCTCTGTGGCAGGCCCTGTTGTGCTTGGCTTTCGCGAGCGCGACGAGTCCAATTATATGCTTTTTAGCTATCTTTCCGCAGACACATGGCATGTGCTGGATTTGCCTTTGGCGCAATTTCGGCTGGACGAAAATAGCCAGGATGAAAATGGGCATTTGGATCCCGAACAGATCATGGCTTTAGCGATTGCGGATGTGGGCTATTTCTTAGCGGAAGCGATGGCTCAGGGCAAGCTGCCGTTTCATTATGAACGCCCCAGCCAGCGTGTCCTGTGGCTGGACGAAGTACGGCTGCTCTCCCATATTCCCCAGCGCTTGAGCGCGCCGCCCAGGGCTGAGGCAAAGATGCTTGAGGATTGTGATGCCGACACAGCCTATTTTATGTGTCTGGGCGGGCGGAGTTTGCGCCTCAGCAGCGTAGCGGAGCCGGCTGTCCGCGGCCAGGCCTTGCGTCTGGATTATGAATTGCCCGACAAAACATTATTAGCTCTTGGGCTGCAATTGCCTGCGGGCGTTCTGCAAGGCTTTAAGGGGCTTAGTTTCGCCGTGCGCAGCAGCACGCCGCGACAGCTTCTTGTCTTATTGGAAGAAGAAGATCGCTCCCGCTATGTGAAGCTTTTGGAAATTGCGCCCGGCGATTTTGCCACATTTGAGGTCTTCTGGACAGAAGCAACATTGTCTGAAGACACGCGGGATCCCGACGAAGGATTGCAGCCAGAATCCATCCGTACAATCATTTTTGCTGATGCCACAAGCTTAATCCAGCAAAAAGACACAGCCACAACATTATGGCTGGACGAAATAATGGCCGTCCCCTAGATTGGCTATTTTGCGTGGCGCTTCTTTGTGGGCGCAATAGCTGCTGCCATGCCCAGCCAGCCAAGGAAAGCCTTTTTGCCTTATGTCCTTCGCGATTGGCGGCTTTTAGAAAAGAAATAGCCCCTGTTTTGCTCTGACAGGACAGAGGCTATGGGGCCGAAATGTGTCTTTCTTTCCCGCCCGCTAATTATTCCTTTTCACAGCTCAGCAAACAATCGCCCGTTGTGGGACAGACAGCAGAAGGCTTCAGCCATTTAGCATGGCCATCCACGAAGGCGTAATTAGCCCCGTCATTATGTCGCGTGGGGGCACTCCCGCTTTGTCTCCAGCCATGTGTGATATATGTGCCGCCGCCAATCTCCCACGAGCCGTCGCTTTCCAGCAAAAAAATCACAGCCGAGGCATCCTCCACAATTCCCAGCGAATTGCCGCGTGGACATGTGACGCCCGGCATCCCCTGATGCACATCATTAATTGCATAGCTGGCGTTCAATCCGCAATCATTTATGCTGCCATCAAAGCGATTCGAGGGCCGATGGCTGGGACAAAAATAGAGCTGCACATTCTTGACATACGGCAAAATAGCGGCCCGCCATGTCCCATCGGCCCCGGCCTCGTTATATGTCCCGTTGCCATTATAATCATAATCCTCGTTCGGCAAAATTTCATCATAATCCTGAGCGTACATCAAACACGCCGTGCCTAATTGCTTAATGTTGGACATGCAGGAGCTCTGGCGGGCTTTTTCCCGCGCGCGGGCAAATACAGGGAAAAGAATAGCTGCCAATATGGCAATAATGGCTATAACAACTAACAATTCAATCAATGTAAATCCATAGCGCCTCATCAGACATGCCTCCTTTCGGATGTGTTATGATTCAATTAATTATTCTATTTTTTATTATTCCCCTTCTGGCCTCTCTTTATGCCCAGCCGCGTGATTGTAAAAAGCAGGACGAATTATTCATTTGCATAAAATCTTTCATCCAAAGCCTTAGGCATATCCTCATAACGAATATCTAATAAAGAATATCTAATGAAAAAGGCCCCGGCAGGCAATATCCCCCGGGGCCTTCTTTGGGCCTAAAAATTCAGGGGCTTCCCTTTCAATTTTTCAAAGCTAGCATTGGCCCTTGCGACATGGGCTAGGCATTTTTTACGCCCATGTCATGGCGCTGGGCGGCTCAAAGATGGCAGCATCCTTTAAGAAGGCAATCGCCTTCAGGAAGCCTTCGTCGCGTGACATCAGGCTGTCTTCGTGTTCTATGGAGAGAACGCCATCGTAGCCAATCATCCGCAGCGTGCTGATGATGTCCTTCCACACAAAATCATCGTGCCCATATCCCACAGTGCGGAATATCCAGGCGCGATTGATTTCATCCCCGTAATGTTTTGTATCCAGCACGCCGTTGACTTTCGCGTTCCATTCATACACAAGCGAGTCTTTGGCGTGGACATGCTGGATGAAAGAACGGGCGCCTTTGGCTTTTGCCGCCAGATAGCGTATAGCATCTGAGGGATTGATGCCCTGCCAGAACAGATGGCTGGGATCAAAATTGGCGCAGATGCGATCCGAGCCCACGGCCTCGCGCAGCTTTACAAGCGTTTCAGGATTATAGACTAGGAAATTAGGATGCATTTCAATGCAGAAGCAGACATCATTCTTTTCCAGAAGCTTGGCCTGCGCTTTCCAGTATTCCACAGCCACGCCCCATTGATATTCCAGCGCCTGCAGATGATCCTCCGGCCAGGGCGCCACGACCCAGTTAGGCGTTTTGTCAGTGGGGCAGCCCCCTGGCAAGCCCGAAAAGCCATTTACACAGGGACAGCCAATTTTGCCGGCGAGCGTCACGGCCTGCACAAAAGCCTCGTGATGTGCCTGGGCGATTTTCTTGTTGGGATGCAGCGGATTGCCGTGCACGCTCAGGGCCGAAAGCGTCAGGCCGCGGCTTTCCAGGGCCGCCACAAAAGCCTTCCGTGCTTTCGCATCCGCATTGAGCTTGGAGGCATCACAATGGGCATTGCCCGGATACGCGCCGGCGCCGATTTCCACGGCTTGCAAGCCAGACTCGGCGAAGAAATCCAGCACTTGTTCCAGCGGCTGATCACTCCATGCGGCTGTAAGCGCTCCAATTTTCATTTTTTCACGCCTCCTGTTTGCCAGATTTTTCCTGCGCTCAGCTCTATCCAGCCTCGCCTTTTTGTTTCACTAGACTTTTATTTTTTTATTTGGGCTGAGAATATCAAGCCGTATTGGCTTTTATGTGTCCGCGGCTACACGCCCAAAGATTTTTTCCAAGCGCCCGTGTTAAATAAAGAGACTGTTAGGGAAGCGCCTCATTTTCTATTTAGGCACTTTGATCCAGCGCTCTTCTTTGGCGGCTATTTCGCAGGCCTCCAGCACGGCCTGTGTCTTCAAGCCATC
>CAZUOJ010000021.1:40613-42536 GCA_964622325.1 uncultured Armatimonadia bacterium | reverse complement strand
CGGTGCGGCATGGGCTGGCCAAAGCGCTGCTGCAGGCCAATCCAGAGCATCGGGCTGTGCTGGGGCCGCTGGGGCTGCTTACGCGCGATCCGCGGGTGAAGGAGCGCAAACATGCGGGCTTCCGTCGAGCGCGCCGCGCCAAGCAATTCTCCAAGCGCTAAGCATCGCTATAAGAAATAAGTCCAGCCAGAAGCAACTAATATGCTTCTGGCTTTTTATTTTTAAAGTATTTTTTACATAACTTTTCTGGATTTTTGGGAAATTCTTTAGCAAATTTTGAACCGGAAGGGATACAAATAATAAATAAAAATTGTTCCTATTAAAGATTTTCCAGGAATTAGACGATTATTAGATTGGGAATGTAAAAAGAATGTTTATAGGGATACGTGCTCGAGTGTCTCGTTATGGGCTTTTCCAGTTGCCATTAGCTGGCTCGCGTCGGACGCGGCGGCGGGGCAGCGTATTGGTGCTCGTAATCCTGGCGCTGGTCGCCATTTTAGCCGCCACGGCGCTGACAATCGATGTGGGGCTGATGCTGGTTTTCCTGAGCCGGGTGCAACATGTGGCGGATGCATGTGCGTTGGCGGCAGCGGGCGGCCCGATGATTGGCCGGGAAAGCGAAGTCCATACGCGCATTCAGCAAATTCTGGACGCCAACAATCAGCAGGAGCCCCGGATTACCTGGAATGTGCAGGAGCTTGTGCTCTATGCCGGGGGCCAGACGGTGCCGGGCTACGGGCAGATTGGGCCGCAGGATGAGGCGGTCAAAGTGCGCCTGCGGATTGTAATGCCCTACATGTTTGCGCGCTTTATGGGCTTGCAGCAAAGGGAGCTCATCCGCGAAGCCATAGCGCTGCGACAGCAGCAGGCAGGGGGCGAAGCCGTCATGTGGGCGCTGTCGCCTGAGGCGAACAAGCTGGGAATAGACATCTCTGGCAGCGGCGCCACCTTTCACGGGATTATCCATTCCAACACAAAAGTTGACATCAGTGGATCGGGTCATAGATTTAAGGGAGTTGTGGAATGGGTGAATCGTTTCCGCGTTACAGGCAGCGGAAATGTTTTTGAACAGGGCACGGTCGAATCCACAGTGAAGCCAGCGCCCGTTTCCTATCAGGTATCAGACTTTGAGCCCTTTGATTATGTGATTAATGGCAACTGGAACATCTCGGGCAGCAGTGTGGTCGTGCCTCCCGGCGTATATCGCGTCTATGGCAATGTTCATGTGTCAGGCAGCAATGTGCGGATGGAGAATGTTACGATTGTGGCTGACGGCTATATTCGCTTTTCCGGTTCGGGGCATTATTACAGCGCCAATCGACACAATGTGTTTGCCTTTACTTTAAGCAATGACAGCACAGGAGCCATCCATGTTTCGGGCGCCGGCCCCAATTGTCGCGGCACTTTATATGCGCCCAACGGCAATATTGACTTTTCGGGCTCGGGCCAGACCTTCTCCAGTTTGATTGGCTGGACAATAGATATTTCGGGCAGCGGCTTCACACTGCGGCCCAGCATCACTGTGGGCAGCGGACGGGCGGTGATACGCCTTATCGGCTGATGCTGTCCTGGGGAGACTGGAGCGGCTGGGGAATTCAGAAGCTTGAAGTGTTCTGTAGTTGTTCCGTGCGGGCCTGACGAATAAATGAAATTGTCTTTTTGAAGTGGCGATTGAGGCGCCAATACGCCCTATTCCTCTTGCGAGGGATGCTGAGCTGGCGGGAGGGGATTTTGGCGGCGAGGAGTGGCTGCGCGCCGCGCTTCTAAAAGCAAGCGGACGAATTCGGGAATGTAAATCTCCTCATAATCCATATCGGCCAGCGCCTGGGCCAGGGCTTCAATTTTGTCGCGCAGGGGGAGGCTTTTGTCAATGAACACAAGCCACTGGCCAAAAAGCAGACAACGGCCCCAGCGTCCGCCTGT
>CAZUOJ010000021.1:0-40513 GCA_964622325.1 uncultured Armatimonadia bacterium | reverse complement strand
ATCTTATTCCGCTCTATTCAGGACAGTCAGGCGGGCGCCTGGGGAGGCATTTTTGTGGCGCCGAGCGGCAGCCTCCGCTTAACGAGAGCCACAATAAAAAATGGCATTTACAACATAATGTGCGCTGGGGGAGCTGTAACCCTTACTTCGTGCGTCTTGTCCTTAGCCTCTGGGGATGCCCTGTATGCCTGGGGGCCCACTAGTTTGAGTTGCACCAGCTGCACCTTTCGCGAGAACACGGAGCGGGGGCTGTACCTGGAAGGCTATCAGATGACGGGTTCCGTCAGCAATTGCAGTTTTGTGGCGAACGGCAGCTATCCGGTGCAGTTGAAAGCGACCTTAGCGGAGATATTAGGTTCGGGCAATGTATACACGAACAATGGGCAACAACGCATCGGGGTCAGCTGCAGTATGGCGGACGACATCGTCGACACGGACCTCTGGACGAAACAGGCGGTGCCCTATGAGCTGGGCGTGGGGGGCGGGGACCGCGTGTTGAAAATAACCACAGGGGCTTCTCTCACGATTTCACCGGGCACTGTTATTTTTGGCCCAGCCACGATAGCCTGTTATGGCAGCTTCGCGGCGCCGGCTAATCTCACCACCGGCAGCCTTTTTACTGCGCCGCCCGAACGCCGCGAGCCAGGCCAGGGAATCAGCCTGGAATTCTATCCCAATAGCAGCGGGACTTTGGCCTACGCCACCCTGGCCTATGGCTCGACGGGGCTGACCGTATGGGATGCGGCGACAAGCCTGCAAAACTGTATCATTGAAAATTGTTTATATGACGGCGCACGCTATGTCTCAGGCCAGGCCACGACTTTTACGAATAATGTCATTCGGAATTGCGGACGTTTTGGCTTGCTTCTGGAAGGCGCCTGGACCAGCGGGAGCATCACCCGCTGCCGCTTTATCGGCAATGGCGATTATCCGGTATGGATTCAAGCCAGCCAGCTGCATCGTTTATCTTTAGGCAATGTGTATTTGAATAATGGTCGGCAGCGGATTGGCGTCAGCTGCCAGGCCCATCCGGATATTGTCGGCGCCAGCCGATCGTGGAAAAGTCAGGGCGTGCCCCTGGACTGCACGGCCGGAGGCCTGTATGGCTTAAGCGTGGCGGCGGATGCGGAACTCATTTTGGAGGGGGATCAAACCCTATATCTGACGAGCCTGGATGTGTATGGCCGTCTCACGGTAAATGCTTGCCTGGCGACGCCCTGTTACTTTTTGCCGCCGCCGGGCTATACGACCCCGGGCTCCTGGGACGGCATCCGTTTTTTTGCCGGCGCGAGTGGAACGGTCAGCGGCGCCATCATCCATTATGCCACGACCGGCCTGTCACTCTTGAATGCTTCGCCGACTGTTTCCGAAACGAAAATCAGAAACTGTTTATATGATGGGCTGTCCTGTGCCGGGCGCTCCACGCCGCGCGTGCGCCGGTGCGTCATTACCAATAACAGCCGCTATGGAGTGTATGTCACTGACACTTCTGCGCCCGATTTAGGGAATCTGGCGTTGGGACAGCCTGCGGGTGAAGGCCGCAATGTCCTGCGCGATAATTCCAGCTATGATGTCTACAACAACACCTCCAACACTATTCAGGCCCAATATAATACCTGGATTTCCACTGATACGACTGTCATAGAGAAGCGGATTTACGACCGCAGTGATAATTCGGCGCGGGGCCCGGTCGTGTTTCAGCCCTTACAGCCCACAACGACGGGCCAGGCGCCTGTGTTAAAGTGGCTGGGGACGGCGGGCTATGAAAATGGCGGCGTATCCCCGAATCTCGCCGGCCCGGGCCAGTTATATTCTTTTCGGGTGATTTATCAAGACGCGGATAATGATCCTCCGGTGAGCATTTTACTCTATATCACCCGCGGCGGCACGCCCATAACGGGGAGCCCGTTTGCTTTGCAGCGGCTCACGACCGGCTATGTGACTGGCGCTCAATTCGGCCGGGATCTTTATTTGTCAGCCGGGCAAAATTACAGTTACTGGTTCAGCGCCCGCGATAGCGCCCAGACCGCCACGGGGGCCCCCACACAGCCCCGAAACGGCCCGATTGTGACGACAGCGCCCTATTTAAGCTATGCGAGCTTGACAGGCTATGCCAACGAAAGCGACGGCGTGGAGCCCGATAAGGGGCCAGTCGGCACTACTTTTTCCTTCTGTTGCAGGTATCGGGATGATGATAACGATCCGCCGGCCTTTGTGCGCTGCCATATTCTGCTGGGAGGCACGCCCATCAGCGGCAGCCCCTTCCCAATGACGGCTATAGATAACAATCCACTGACCAGCGGCCGGAATTACAAAGTGGCGGTCGCGTTGAATGCGGCGGGGACTTACACCTATCGTTTTGAGGCCAGCGATGGCGCCCGGATGGCCACTGGCCCCGCCACCGGGTCATTTACGGGCCCCCAAGTCACGGGCACGACAGCGGTGCTGCTTGGGGTGCGCGCCCAGCAAATCAGCGGGGATGTTATCCAGATTCAATGGCGGCTGTCGGCGCCTGCCCGAATGCGCCTCCGTATTTTCAATCTGGCCGGCCGCTGCGTCGCCACTGTCGGCGAGGAGCTCGCCTGCGCGGCAGGGGAAAATTCGGCGGTCTGGCCGCGGCGTCTGCATTCCGGCGTGCGTGCTCCGGCCGGACGTTACCTTGTGATGCTGGAAACATTCGCCGAAGACGGCACGCGCAGCCAGATGATGGCCCCCTTAACCCTGCGCTAAAATAGAGTCCTGGACAAAAGAGGCAAAGCTTGGGCAGATGAATGAACAGCTGAGGCGCCTCCTGCGGGACATTGTGAACAGCTATGCCAAGCTGGAAATTGTACATTATTTTCAGCAAAATCCTTATGCCTTGGAATCGCTTTCCGGTCTGGCGCAACGGCTGCATCGGCCGCCCGAAGAAATTTACGCAGCTTTGTTGGATTTGACACGCCATCATCTCCTGCAGGCCCGTCCCCTGCGCGCCGGCGCAAGCGAACTTGTATACAGCTACAATCGCGAAACAGCCACAAGGCTTGGCGTGCCCGCGTTGATTGAGGCCTATCAAGGCGAGGGGCGCCAGGAGATAGTGCAGGCTTTGAAACTCGTGGATGAGCAGCTCCGCTGGCGGCGTTTGGCCGAGCAGCGCGCGTTAGAAAATCTGCGGCGGCGCTTTGTGTCCATGATTACACACGAGCTGCGCACACCGCTGACTATCATCAAGGGGATTCTGGAAACATTACGCCAAAGCCCGCATCTTTCAGGGGATGTGCAGGCGTTAGTGCAGCGCGCAGAGCGGCAAAGCGAGCGCTTAAGCAGCGTCGTGGAGAATCTGCTTGTTCTGGCCGGGCTGGAGACAGGCCGGGACCTGGAATTATATCTGGGCGAAATAGATTTCCCGCGTCTTCTTCAGGATGTATGTCAGCGCCTGCAAGCTGAGGAGCCGCCGCCTAATATCCGCCTGTCCATCCAGGACGCCCCGGAAACGATTATCGCAGATGAATATCTTTTGGGCCAGCTTCTGGAAGAGCTTTTGCACAATGCGATAAAATTTAGCCCCCCCGGCGCGCCCATCAGCCTGGAAGCCAGTCAGGACGAAGAGAATGTTTTCCTCTGTATCGAGGATCAGGGCCAGGGGATTGCCCCCCATGATTATGAGCGCGTGTTTGCGCCCTTCGAACAGGGCGCGCCGGATTCCTCGTATCAGACAGGCGGGATAGGGCTGGGCCTTTTTATGGCGCGCAAAATTGTAGAGGCGCATGGAGGAGCCATCTGGATCGAAGCAAAGCCGCCGCCAGGCACTCGCCTATGCCTGCGGCTCCCTTTAGCAGGCCCACAAAAAGATAGATAAGCGAAAAAAAGGCTTATGAGCTACGCCAGCAGTTGCATTTTTTCGAAAGCCTCTTGCATTCTTAGCGTCTATTTGTTAAGGACGCTGAATTTGTGAAAGAAGAAAAAATACAGGGCGCGCAAGGGGAAAATTGCTTGCGCGCGGGAGCCCAAAATGTTGCCGAATGCCCTTCCCAAACAGGACATTTTACAATGGGATGGGAAATAATTCTCTAGCCCCTGCTATTTTTCGTTTTTTTCGCTGCGAACACGAAAACGGAGCCAAGGATAAGGAGGCCAAAATGAGCTGGCGGGATGAAATCGGGCCTGATGAGCACATCCTGCGCAAACTGCTGAAACTGATTCCCGGCTATAAGGGCTATCGGGAGCGCGAATTGCGGCGCGAAGCGGATAAGCTACTGCGCGGCCGTCTGGCGCAGCATTTGCAAGACACACACAAACAGCTGACGCGCCTGGAACAGAAGCTGTCGGCGCAAAATCTCTTTACGCCACTGGCCGATATGCAACGCCTATCTCGCCAGCTCAAGCGCCTTATAGATCGTTTAGAACATGCGCCTTATGGCTATGCGGGCTTTCTGGCTGCCGTGCAGATCAATGAGGCAGAGCTGGAGCGGCTGTATCAATACGATCTGGCGCTCACGGAAAATGTGGAGAGCCTGGCGGCCAGCGCTGAGGCGTTAGCCACAGCACAGCCAGAGCAATGGGAAGAGGCATTGCATGCGTTGGAGGAGCAGATAGCGGCATTCAGCCAGTTGCTGGATGAACGCAGTCAGGCGGCGATACGGATGGCGCCCTGAAGCCTTTTTGAAAAAGCCAGCCGATTTTGCGTCTGAGACAGAAGACGCGGCAACAATGCAAGCGACAAAAGGAGAGCACAATGAGCCTGATGGATGTCATTGAATGGCAGGATGTAACGGGAGAGGAGATTGTGCATCGCTGGCCGCCGACAGGCCCCGGCACAATCCGTCTGGGCTCGCAATTGACAGTGCGGGAAAGCCAGGCCGCCGTATTTTTCCGCGACGGCAAGGCGCTGGATGTATTTGGGCCGGGCCGGCATACTTTGACAACAGCGAATATCCCCTTGCTGCAGCAGCTCATCAATCTGCCTTTTGGCGGACAGACGCCCTTTCAGGCCGAGATATATTTTGTGAACATGCGCACGCTCACGAATCTGAAATGGGGCACAATTTCGCCCATTATCTTTAGAGACAGCGAGCTGGAAATGATTCGGCTGCGCGCTATGGGCGCGTACACATGCCGCGTGCAGGATCCGCAATTGTTTGTGAATGAAGTTGTCGGGACAGAAAGCCGCTATGACACGGAAAGCATCTCGGCGTGGCTGCGCGATTTTATTGTGGCGCGCTTTAACGAAGAGCTGGGCCGTGTGCTGAAAACAATTTTAGATTTGCCGCGCTATTATGCCGAAGTGACAGCAGCCGTCAAAACGCGTGTCGGCGAGGATTTTGCGAATTATGGGCTGGAATTGATTGATTTTGTGATTGAGTCCATCACGCCGCCGGAGGAAGTGCTGGCCATTATCGATCAGCGCGCTGGGCTGGAGGCGGCGGGGGATTTGCGCCGCTTTTTGCAATTTCAGATGGCGCGAGCGCTGGGCAATATGCCACAGGGCGCTGGCGGCGAGGCAAGCGGGGCGGCGGCGGCAGGCGTCGGCATTGGGGCCGGCGCCGCGATGGGGGCGGCAATGATGGGAGCGATGAGGGAGGCCATGGCGGCGGAAGAGATGTCTTCTCGGCCAGCGTCAGCAGGAGAGGAAAAATGTCCGGCGGGGCATCTTGTGCCGCCGGGCGCGAAATTTTGCCCGGAGTGCGGCGCGGCGCTCAGCTCCAAATTCTGCGCCCAATGCGGCAAGCCGCTGCCTGGCGGCGCCAAATTTTGCCCTGAATGCGGCAAAGCCGTGTAATAGAAGAAGATTTTCGTCCTATAGAATTGTGGCGAGATGGCCAGGGCACAAGCAGCGACTGCCAGCCGCGCGAACATTGTTTCCTGAGAGGACAAAGAAGCATGGCGAAGGCAATTGTGTTGATTGGCTCGCCCCGCAAGGGCGGCAATACAGATATTCTGGCTGATGCCTTTTTAGAGGGCGTAAAAGAGGCAGGCGGGGAGGGCGAAAAAATTTATGTGGATGATCTGAACATTCATCCTATCGGCCCCGTCAGCGATGTGATGGCGGAGCGTGTGGACATTTATGCGGATGATGATTTTTTGCCGACGCTCCAGCGTGTGCTGGCGGCGGATATTCTTGTGTTTGGCTCGCCCGTGTACTGGCAGGGCTTGCCCGCCCAGCTCAAAGCCTTCGTGGATCGCTTCTCGTGTTATTATGTGCATCCGATGTTAGTGGAGGGGATGCGGGGCAAAATTTTTGCCGCGCTTGTGCCGCATGGAGCTCCGGATCCGGAACATCATAAATGGGTCACGGAGCCGATTCAGGTGTGGGCGGCACATTTTCAGGCTATCTGGGCAGGGCATGTATCTGTGGCAGCGCAAAAGAAGGGGCTTGTGGCGACAATGCCGGATGTTTTGAAAGCGGCCCGCGAATTAGGGCAAAAATGTGTGATGCTGGCGAGAAAACAGCAAGAATACGGAGGCGAATGCCAGCGCGGCTTATAGGGCACAGCCTCTTTGCCTGTCAATGAATTGCGCCCAGAAAAGACAGATGATGTGTTTTGTAAAAATTGTATGAAACATTGTTTCATGTCTGGCGCAACGAAATAACAAATAGGCCAAACAATCTTGCCTGTGTTTGGCTAAACGAGAAGCTCAAAGCTAAGCCTCTACAGCGATGAGGAAATCCCCCCGCCGTCGATTTGAAAATTATTTTATTGCGGGCCTCATAGGCAGCGATTTAGCGACTTGTGCCCTCGCTTTAATGTTGTCCTATCTCTTACGTGTCACATATGCTCCGAGCTGGCTGGGGCCGCTTGGGCATCCGCTTTTGCACTATGTGCGTCCTCTGCCTGTTGTCTTAGCGATATGGTTCGTTGTCTTTGCGCTGACAGGGATGTATGAGCCCCGCCGAACGCTCACGAGCTTCACAGCGCGCAGCGCCGATTTTCGGGCTGTATCCCTGGCTGTGCTCATGATTGCCGCCGCCAGCTTTCTGGCGCATCAGCATTATTCGCGGGCGATTTTGCTGGAATTTTGGGCTGTCAGCTTGGGGCTTACATGGCTTGTCCGCGGGCTTTTGGGGCGATATCGGGAAAAGGCACTTAAAAGTGGCCATATGCTCTCGCGCACGCTTATTGTGGGCACAGGAGAGCTCGGGCGGATTGTGCTTTCACGATTGCAGGATTATCGCTTTGGCCTGCTGCCCGTGGGCCTTATCGCGACAGAAAGCGAAACGCCCGCGGCCATAGATAATGTTCCTGTGTTGGGCACGATAGAGAATATTCCAAGGCTGATACAAGAATATGAGATCGATGAAGTGCTATGCGCCGATCCTGATGTTCCTTCGGCGAGTTTAATGCGCGTGATGAGCGTATCAGAGGCTGCAGAAGTGGAATTTCTCCTGATTGCAGGGCCTTTGCAGGCTTTAATAGCCGCCACGGAGCTAACAGGGCCAGCGGATTTGCCTGTACTGGAAATGCGCCCGCGTGCGTTTGGGCCTGTGCAGCAAGCGCTTAAGCGGGCCTGTGATGTGCTGGGCGCCTGTATGCTGCTTGTGCTGCTGGCGCCGCTTATGCTCATCATTGCCCTCCTTATCCGGCTGCAAACAGGGGAGCCCGCGCTCTTTTGTCAGCGACGCGTTGGCTACAAGGGACGAGAATTCACAATGTATAAATTTCGGACAATGCGCTCCGATACGGATCCGTATGCGCCTGCGCCGCGCACGCCCCAAGATGCGCGCATTACGCCTATTGGCCGCTGGCTGCGCCGCTATAGCCTCGACGAGCTGCCCCAACTGTTTAATGTGCTGAAAGGCGAAATGAGCCTCGTCGGCCCCCGGCCGGAAATGCCTTTTTTAGTGGCCCAATATGAGCCCTGGCAGAGAAGACGCCTGGAGGCGATGCCGGGCCTTACAGGCCTGTGGCAAATTTTGGGCCGCAAAGATTTGCCTTTGCGCGAAAATCTGGAATATGATTTTTATTATATCCGCAATCAATCCTTGCTTCTGGATTTGAGCATTCTTTTGCGCACAATCCCCGTCGTGCTCAGCGGCAAGGGAGCATATTAGCATTAGCGCGCCAACGCACTCGCACAGAGAAAAAACGCCCTGAATTTGGAAAACGCCTATAGCCCTCAAGCCTAGAAAAGAGATATAGAGGAGCTTTTTTTGGCTATTAAAGCCCCGTGGGCATTTGCTTTCGGCAGGACATGTCTGGCCCACAGCGAAGCTTATACGAAATCTGCATAAATAATGGGGAGGCTTTTATGACACATCGCGAGCGCTGGCTCAATACATTGCATTTTCAGCCTGTCGATCATGTGCCAGACGAGGAATTTGGCTATTGGGAGGAGACATTTACAGTTTGGCATGCCCAGGGCTTGCCCAAGCATGTCACAAACAACGCGGAGGCGGATCGCTTTTTTGGCTTTGCGCCACGGCGCTATGTGCCTGTCAATGTGGGCTTGCTGCCGCCGTTTGAGGAAGGCAAAATTCTGGAGGAGACAGATAAATACATCATCAGCCAGGACGCCGACGGCGTGAAAATGATTACATTTAAGGACGGCCATTCCACAATCCCGCGCTATTTGGAATTTCCGATAAAGGATTGGGACAGCTGGAAGCGCTTCAAGGAACGAATGGATCCGGATACGCCGGGCCGTTATCCAGATAATTGGGAGCAAATTGCCGCCGAGCTGAACGCTTCTGATTGTCCTGTGATTCTCAATTTGGGCAGCCTGTTTGGGCGTTTTCGCAATTGGATCGGATTTGAGAATATCGCCATAATGTGTATAGAGCAGCCAGATTTGATTGAGGATATGATAGAGACATATACGAATTTTGTCATCAAGACAATTGAGCGGGCCGTGTGCGATGTGAAAATTGATGCCGGCGCGTATTGGGAGGATATTTGTTTCAATCATGGCTGCATCATCAGCCCCAAGATGTTCCGTGAATTTTTAACGCCGCGCTACAAGCGGATTAACGATTTTGTGCGCCAGCATTCCGGCTGTGATTTGTTTTATGTGGATTGTGATGGCAACATTATGGATGTGTTGCCGTGCTGGCTGGAGGGCGGCGTTAATGTGATGTTCCCTGTAGAAGTGGCGGCTGGCTCCGATCCTGTAGAAATTCGGCGCCTTTATGGCCGGGAAGTAGCCATGATGGGTGGCGTGAACAAGCGCGCCTTGATTGCGGGCAAAGAGGCGATCGATGCGGAGCTGCGGCGGCTGGAGCCTATTGTGGAAGAAGGCGGCATCATTCCGCATGTAGATCATCGTTGCCCCCCAGATGTGACATATGAGAATTATTTGTATTATCTGAAGGAGAAACGGGCGATGTTTGGCATTCCGGAGCCTACGCCTAATTTTCAATAGAGCGTTAGATTGCTAGGAACTGAAAATATTTTTGAATTGCGGGAATACAAACAGGCATGAAGGCGTCTTTAGCAAAAAAAGGAGGCCACAAGATGTTTCGAAGAAATTCGTGGATGATGATTTTTGTTGGGGCGCTATTAGGAGCCCTGGCGATGAACGGAATAAATTTCTGTGTTCACAGAACAGAAACGACAGCTGATTTTACATATTCCGATTCCGAACATTGTACGCAGGCGTGCGCCGAATGTTCGCTCAGCTGCCCTGCGGAGCAAAATAGCACAGGCGTGTTGACAGTGGATCGGGCGCGCTGCATCGGCTGCACGCGCTGTGTCGCCATCGCTCCCAAAACATTTGCCATGGACAAAGAGAATAAGGCCAAAGTCATCAATCCGCAGGGCGATAAGCCCGAAATTATCCAGCGTGCGATCAATAGCTGCCCGAAAAAGGCCATCAGCTATCGCTAAAACGGGAGCGAGCTTTATTGCTACAAGAAGGAATTAATAGAAAGAGGAATGACAAATGAAAACAAAAGCAAGCCTTCTCATAGCGCTTTTATCTGCCATGTGCCTATCCGCCGTCTTTGCTCAGCCAGCGGGAGGGAAGGGGCCTGCTGGCCCTAGCCCTGGCGCAGCACAAAGGCGGGGCGGAATGATGCGGGATATGATGTTCGTAGAGCGCTCATGGGCTGCGCTGTGCTTCGAAATCAATATCAGCAATGAGCAAATCAGCAAGCTGAAGCCGACATTTGTGTGGGCGTATCAAACACGTAACAACGCTTTGAAAGCTGCCTGGGAGAAACATGATTTTCAGGCAGCAGCGCAAACTATGGCCTATGTCCGCAAAACATTAGAAGAACGCATTCCAGCTATTTTGACAGCCGCCCAGAAAAAAGCCTGGCAGAAATGGCAGAAAGAGCAGGAGCAAATTATGAATCGTATGCGGGGAGGCGGGCGTGGACGCCAGGGACAAGCGCCGGCAGGCCCACAAAAGGCTAAATGAATGCACAACAAGCGTTCTGGATTATCAGACGCTTAGCAAGGAATGCTTCGAGCCCGGATGGCGTTCTGCTATCCGGGCTTTTATGTTTGGGGATGTAAATTACAACAGGAGGGCTTTGAGGGCGTATTGAGGCCTGGAAAAATCGCCCTGAAAAGCACAATTTAGAGGGGGAGCCCAACAGCTTACAGGAGCCGATTGCTCAAGCCAAGAATTTTTCCAGCGCTTCCGCCACGCCAGCTTCGGGATCCTGGGGGACGAAATCTGCAGCGGCCCGAACGGCTTCCGCCGCATGTGGCATTGCCACGCCAATTCCCGCCCATTCTATCATCGGCAAATCATTAAGCATGTCTCCTAACGCCATCACATTCTCCCGCGGCACGCCATAATAAGCGGCGAGCCATTGCAAGGCGGCGCCTTTGTTCGCCTCGGGATGAAGAAATTCAATATATTCCGGCATAGAACGCGTGACATACGCCCGGGGAGCAAAACGCTTTTGCTCCAAAATCAAAAGCTCCTCCGCCTCCTCCGGCCGAGCGCACATAATCAGTTTTGTCGGGCATTTGCCACGAAAACGGCGCAAATCTCCCACAGGATGGGGGATATTCCCCGTACGGCGCAAATACAGCCGTGCCCAATAATCCACACGCGCCACATAAAGCGTATCTTCCAGAAAATAATTTAACGGCCTCTGTTCCTGAACAGCATGTTCCACAATTTCAGCCGCTAAATCGGCAGGCAAAGGCCTGTGCCAGAGCGGCTCGGAAGCTTCGGGCAGGCGAATCATCGCTCCATTATAGGAAATAATCGGCGTGTCCGCGCCCAAGCCCAGACGTTTGACAAATTGGCAGGCGCTGCTATGCATCCGGCCTGTTGCAATCGCCACAATGACGCCCTGCGCCATAACTTTTTGTAGCGCCTTTACATTGCGTTCGGGAATAAGATGGGAATCACGAATTAAGGTGCCGTCCAAATCCACAGCGATTAATTTAATCTCAGGCATCGCTTCCTCGAATTGGCCAATTATAGTGTTTCAACGGATAACATAACAAATTTTCTCAATACACAGTTTCCCAGAAGGGAAACACAGGGCGAAATTCACAGCTTCATTTTTCTCCTTTGTACAATAAAAGTTTACAATTGAAATATAGGAAATAAGAAAAAATTTTAAAAATATTTTATAAAGGGCCTTGACAATAATACACTCAATAAATATAATAATGCCTTGAAAAGCGGGATTTGTCCGCAAGTTGTAAATAATATCTGCGTTAGCCGGCCTCCTTGAGGGAGGAGCGGCTTTTGTATATCAAGAGGTGAAAGAACGATGGCGAAGGCAGTTGGGATTGATTTAGGGACAACAAATTCTTGTGTGGCGATTATGGAAGCGGGCGAGCCCACTGTGATTATTAATTCCGAGGGCGGCCGCACAACGCCCTCTGTCGTGCATTTTTCCAAGACAGGGGAGCGTCTTGTGGGCCAGCAAGCCAAGCGACAGGCCGTCCTGAATCCTGAACGCACGATTAGCAGCATCAAACGGAAGATGGGGACGCGGGAGACAATTACGATTGATGGCAAGGATTACACGCCGGAGCAGATTTCGGCGATGATTCTGAGCAAGCTGAAGGCAGATGCGGAGGCCTATTTGGGCGAGCCCGTCACGAAAGCTGTAATCACAGTGCCGGCGTATTTTAATGATACGCAGCGCACAGCAACAAAGCACGCGGGCGAAATTGCGGGGCTGGAAGTGCTCCGGATCATCAATGAGCCCACAGCTGCGGCCCTGGCGTATGGGCGCCAGGAGCGAGAAAAGCACGCCAAGGAGGCGACGATTCTCGTCTACGATTTGGGAGGCGGCACTTTTGATGTCTCCATTCTGGATGTGGAAGTGGGCAAGGGCGATGAGCGCGATTATTACGAAGTCCTTGCCACACACGGCGACACGCATCTGGGCGGCGATGATTTTGATCAGCGGATTATTGATTATATCGCTGAGGAGTTCAAGAAGGAGACAGGCATTGATCTGCGCAAGGATCGCCAAGCCCTGCAACGATTAAAGGACGCCGCCGAGCGTGCGAAAATTGAGCTTTCTTCGGCGTTGCAAACCAATATAAGCCTGCCCTTCATTACAAGCGTGGAGGGCGAGGGGCCGAAGCATTTGGAGATGACGCTGACGCGTGCGAAATTTGAGGAGCTGATCCAGGATCTGATTGAAAAAACGGCGGAGCATGTGGAAATTGCCATTCGCGATGCCGGCTTGACGAAGGAGCAGATTGATGAAGTCATTCTCGTCGGCGGCAGCACGCGTATTCCAGCTGTGCAGGAGCTTGTCCGTCGTGTGACGGGCAAGGAGCCCAAGAAGGGCATCAATCCGGATGAGGTTGTGGCTATTGGCGCAGCTATTCAGGCGGCCGTGTTGACAGGAGAAGGCAAGGATATGGTCCTTGTGGATGTGACGCCTTTGAGTCTGGGCGTGGAGACATTAGGGGATGTGTTTGATGTTGTCATTCCCCGCAATACAAGCATTCCCACGCGCCAGACGCGGATTTACAGCACGGCGTCGGATATGCAGACGACAGTGGAAATTCATGTATTGCAGGGCGAGCGGCCGCGCGCCAGCCAGAACAAATCGCTGGGGCGCTTCCATCTGACGGGCATTCCGCCGGCTCCGCGTGGCGTGCCCCAAATTGAAGTCACATTTGACATAGACAGCAACGGCATTTTGAATGTTAGCGCCCGGGACAAGGCGACAGGCGCAGAGCAAAAAATCACGATAACAGGCTCGGGCGCGCTATCTGAAGAGGAAGTCAAGCGGATGATCCAGGAGGCGGAAGCCCACAAGGCAGAGGATCAGAAGTTCCGCGAGCTGGCGGAAGCGCGGAATATGGGCGATCAAGTCGCCTATCAGCTGGAGAAGACGCTGAAGGAGCTGGGGGATAAAGTGCCCAGCAGCGAAGCTGAACGCATTCGGGCCAAGATCGAAGCCATTCGCGAGGCCGTTAAAGGCGATGATCCTGCGCGCATCCGCATGGCGATTGATGACGCCAATCAGACATTCGCCGCCATCTCCCAGCGGCTGTATGAGCAGGCAGGGGCGGCCGGCGCGCAGGCTCAAGCCGCGGAAGGCACAACAGGCAGGCCGGCCGGAGGCGCTTCCAGCGCCGCAGGCGATGTCATTGATGCCGAATTTGAAGCTGAAGACGAAAACTAAGACTATGTAAGAATAGCGAGGGGAGCGGGGCGACGAAAAATTGCTTGTGAGGAAAGACGAAAGCAGGCAAAGCCCCGCTTCCCTCGCCGGACAAAGCTTTGCTAATAGAGATACAAGACGAAAATGCCTGAGGATTTTGATTATTACGAGATATTGGGCGTTCCCCGGAACGCCACAGAAAAAGAAATTCGTCAGGCCTATCGCCGCCTGGCGCGCAAATGGCATCCGGATGTCAATCCCGGCAATCCGGAGGCGGAGGAGCGCTTTAAGCGCATCAGCCAGGCGTATGAAGTGCTCAGCGATCCGGAAAAGCGCGCCAAATATGATCAATACGGCGCCGCCTGGCAACAGGCGCAACAAACAGGCCAATGGCAAGGCGGCAGCTTTGCTGATTTCGTATTCACGCAATACGGGCCAGGCAGCTTTGCCGATTTGTTTGGCGATCTATTTGGAGATTTGCGCACACGGGCGAGCGGACGCCAGCGCGTGGGCGTAAATCTGGGCCCGGAGCGTGGCGCGGATATCACGCATGAATTGACAATTGATTTTGAGGAAGCCATTCATGGCACACAGAAGACATTGACCCTAAGCATCGCGGATCGCTGTCCGGAATGCGAGGGGATTGGCGGCCGGACGACAACATGCTCCCGCTGTCACGGCACGGGCGTTATGGAAGGGGGATTTTTTGGCTTTGCGTCCGCTTGTCCGGCATGTCAGGGGACAGGGCAGCAAATTACAAGCCGCTGCAGCCGTTGTGGGGGCGGCGGGGAAGCGTTACGGACACGGCGCATCACCGTGAAGATTCCGCCCGGCGTGGATACAGGGAGCAAAGTGCGGCTAGCCGGCGAGGGCGGCCGCGGCGCCCGCGGCGGGCCGAATGGGGATTTGATTCTGGTGTTGCAAGTGCGGCCTCATCGGCTCTTTCGCCGCGAGGGCGATGATATTCACATCAAAGTGCCGATTACATTTGTGGAGGCGTGTTTAGGGGCAAAAATATCAGTGCCCACAGTGGACGGCAGAGTCAGCTTGACAATTCCGCCGGGCACGCAAACAGGCCAAAAATTTCGGCTGCGCGGCCAGGGGGCGCCCCGCCCCGGCAACGGCCGCGGCGATCAATATGTGGAAGTCTACATTGTTGTGCCGAAACATTTGAATAAACGGCAAAAGGAATTGCTGGAGGAATTCAAACAAACTTGGACAGAGGATGTGCGGCAGGGGTTGGGATAAAAATGCCGGGAAATTCGCATATATGCAGCCCGTCTGAGACGGGAGGGCAAGGACGATGAAACGCAGCGAGGATGAACCCGTATATTATATATCTGTCGCCGCGCGTTTAATTGAGGCGCATCCGCAGACGCTGCGGATGTATGAGCGTGCCGGGCTTGTACGGCCCTATCGCACGCCGCAGGGCGTGCGGCTGTATTCAGAGCGAGATATTGAGCGGCTGCGCCAGATCCAGCGGCTCACACAGGATCTGGGCGTGAATTTGGCGGGCGTGGAAATCGTGCTAAGGCTGCTGGATCAAATTGCCGAATTGCGGGCTGAAATTGAGAGGCTGAAATATGAGCGGGATCACGGGCCCCCGCGTCTGAAGCCTGCTCCCGAACCGCCCAAAGTGGAAATTGAAATTGAGGATCGGGAAAATTCCTAGGAGAGCAAGATGGAAGAACACACACAAAATAATCCCGATTGGGCCGTCGTGTGGCAGCGCTCCGGCTATCAAGCGGAGATTGAGGCGGATATGATTGTGTCGCTTTTAGAAGGAAGCAATATCCCTGTGATGCGGATTCCGCCTTCGTCGGCGCCTGTTGTTTTTGATGGCTTTGGCGGCCCGCTTTTGCCTGTAAAAGTGCTCGTCCCGCCGGATCGGCTGGCGGAAGCCAAAGAATTGTTAGAGGACGCTGAAAAACAAAACATCCAGAATGATGTTGCCAAGCCAGAAGATAATTTAGAGGGAAATAATAGAAAATAATCAAGAATGCAATTCATTTATTAGGAAGCATGAGCTGGCTTTTGAGCCAGATAATACATTAAGGAGGAAACATCAAGGGCCTAAGCCCTTGTGAGAGATATGGATTTTGAAAAATTTACAAATCAAGCGAAAGAAGCTTTTGCGTCCAGCCAGCAGATTTTGCAACGCTACAAGCATAATCAGCTGGATGTGGAGCATATCCTGCTCTCGTTCTTAGAGCAGGAGGATAATGTCGTTATCCGTGTTTTGGATGAGGCAGGGATTAATCGGAAGGCGCTCGTGACCAGCATAGAACGGGAGCTGGGCAGCCGGCCGCAAATCAGCGGTGCTGCGGCGGGCGATCAGCAGCAAATCTACATCACGCCCCATACGCAGCGCGTGCTCAGCTTGGCTGGCAAAATTGCTCAGCGGATGGGGGATGAATACATCGCCGGGGAGCATATTGTCCTGGCGATTCTGGAGGATGGCGCTACAGCCGCCGCACGCTTGCTGCAGCAGGCTGGCCTGACGCAGGAGAGCTTTTTAAAGGCTTTGTATGCCGTGCGCGGCAGCCATCGCGTGGATAGCGAAGCGGCCGAAAGCAAATACGAGGCGCTGAAGAAATACGCGCGGGATTTGACGCAACTGGCGGCTGAAGGCAAGCTGGATCCCGTGATCGGGCGCGACAAGGAGATCCGTCGCGTGATCCAAGTGCTGTGCCGTCGCACAAAGAATAATCCTGTCCTCATCGGCGAGGCCGGCGTGGGCAAAACAGCGATTGTCGAGGGCCTGGCACAAGCCATTGTGAAGGAAGAAGTGCCGGGCATGCTCAAGGGCAAGCGCGTGTTGGCGTTGGATCTGGGCGGGATGATAGCGGGCAGCAAATATCGGGGCGAATTTGAGGAGCGCCTGAAGGCTGTGATGGATGAAATCCGCGCTGCCCAGGGCGAGATCATTGTGTTCATTGATGAGCTGCATACAGTCGTAGGCGCCGGCGCCGCCGAAGGCGCCATGGACGCCTCCAATATGCTCAAGCCGGCCCTGGCGCGGGGCGAATTGCAATGCATCGGCGCCACAACGCTGGACGAATATCGCAAGCATATTGAAAAGGATCCGGCGCTGGAACGCCGTTTCCAGCCCATCTTTATCGATGAGCCCAGCGTGGAGGAAACAATTGAAATCCTGAAGGGCCTGCGCCCACGCTATGAGGAGCATCATGGCGTCAAAATCACGGATGCGGCCTTGGAGGCTGCCGCCAAGCTGTCTGATCGTTATATCACGGATCGGCATTTGCCCGATAAGGCGATTGATGTCATCGACGAGGCAGCCAGCAAACTACATATTGAGATTTTTGATTTGCCGCCGCGGCCAGAAAAATTACGCGCACACATTGCGGAGCTGACGCAGCAGGGCCAGCAGGCTGTGCAAGAAGGCCGCTATGAGGAGGCCGAGCGCATTAAGCGGCGCCTGGATGAGCTGCAAGCGCAATTGCCTGCGGCGGAAGAGGCCTGGAAAGATAAAGAGGGCCTCAGCGACACAGTGGATGCGGAACAAGTGGCTGAAATCATTGCTGATTGGACAGGCATTCCTGTGTCCAAGATGTTTGAGGAAGAGGCGCAGAAATTGTTGGAGATGGAAAAACGGCTGCACGAACGCGTCATTGGGCAGGAGGAGGCTGTGTCCGCGGTGTCGGAAGCGATTCGGCGGGCACGGGCGGGCTTGAAGGATCCACGGCGTCCCATCGGCTCCTTTATCTTTCTGGGCCCCACGGGCGTTGGCAAGACGGAGCTCGCCAAAGCCCTGGCGGAATTCCTGTTTGATGATGAAGACGCCATGATTCGCATTGACATGAGCGAATATATGGAGAAGCATTCCGTGTCGCGGCTGATTGGCGCTCCGCCGGGCTATGTGGGCTACGAAGAAGGCGGGCAGCTCACGGAAGCCGTGCGGCGCCGACCCTATCGCGTAATCCTGCTGGATGAAATTGAAAAGGCGCATCCGGATGTGTTCAACATCCTGCTGCAGATCCTGGAGGATGGGCGTTTGACAGATAATGCCGGCCGTGTTGTGGACTTTAAAAACACTGTCGTTATTATGACATCCAACATCGGCAGCGAATATATAAAGCCTGTGAGCACAGGGCCCACAATCGGCTTTGAGGCGCTCAGCAAGGATACGATCCGCGCTGCCGATGAAGAGGAGCGGCAACGCCAATATGCGCAAATGCGCCAGCGCGTTTTGCAGGCTCTGGAGCAGACATTCCGGCCGGAGCTCTTGAATCGCATTGACGAGATAATCGTCTTCCATTCGCTGACGGAAAAGGAGCTGCTGCAGATTGTGGACTTGATGCTGCGGCGTGTAGAGCAGGCGCTGGCAGAACGGCATATCAAGCTGCATGTGACAGAGGCGGCGCGGCAATGGCTGGCCAAGGAGGGCTATGATCCCGTCTATGGCGCCCGGCCTTTGCGACGCGTCATTCAAAAGCAAGTGGAAAATCTCATCGCCAGCGCTTTGTTGCGCGGCGACTTCAAAGATGGCGATACAATTAATGTGGATGTCCAAAATGATGAGATTGTGCTGAGCCGCTGGACAGAAGCAGAAGCCGCACCGCCTTCTGAGCCAACAATAGCAGCGGAAGCTTAAACTAAAGCATGGGCAGAAAAGGGGCGGCCTTCCCTGGGCTGCCCCTTTTTGTTATAACAGTAAAGAGAAGCAGATATGTAGATACAACAGGAATAGCTTTATCCCGGGCTGTGTTTGGCGCCTGACGCTACAGGGCCAAAAAGCCTTCTATACAGGCTATGCCGAAATAAGACAGCATTCGTGAGCGTGGACAAGCGCATGTCTGATTATTCTGACTCCTTTGTCACAATTGCCACATATAACGAGCGGGACAATTTGCCTGTTTTGCTGCCGCTCATTGCTAACTATGCGCCGGGGCTGAATGTGATTGTAATTGATGATGATTCGCCAGATGGCACAGGCGATTGGGCGGAAGCGTTTGCCCAGGAGCATTCCTGGCTGCGCGTGATACATCGCCCGCGCAAAAGCGGCTATGCCAGCGCCCATTTGCAAGGAATGCAGAAAGCGTTGGCGGCGGGCGCCAGGCGGCTGCTGACAATGGATGCGGATTTGTCCCATGATCCGGCCGTATTGCCGCACATTCTGGATGCTCTCGAAGAATATGATCTTGTCTTGGGCTCGCGCTATGTCCCGGGGGGAGGGACGCGGAACTGGGGGCTATTTCGGCGGATGCTGTCGCGTTTCGCCAGCTTCTATGCGCGCACGATCCTGGGCCTTTCGCAGCGGGATTGCACGACAGGATATCGCGGCTATCGGGCGGAGATTGTACAGCGTTCGGGGATGCTGAATACGACGACACAGGGCTACGCCTTTTTGATAGAAGTCTTATATCGCTGCGTGCAGGCCGGGGCGCGTGTGAAGGAAATCCCGATAATTTTTGTCGATCGGCAGTATGGCCGCTCCAAGCTCTCACGCGCGATAATTTGGGAAGCCATCTGGCTGCCCTGGCGTTTGCGCTTCGCTGCTAATCGTTCTTTCGCAAAAGGAGATTAAAATAAATTAATTTATGTTATAATGCATTTAATCCCCAAAATACTAACTCAAAATAAAGAAAAGCGTAAAAGAAAAAATTTTTTTGAGAATTGCATTAATTTGGACAGGAAAAAGATTTAAGAAAGAAGAAAAATAATATAAATCTATTTTACAAAAAATTTGAAAGGAGAGCGAACAATGAAAACGCGCGGATTTACTCTCATCGAGCTGCTAGTAGTCATTGCTATTATTGCCATCCTAGCAGCTATTTTGTTCCCTGTATTTGCCCGTGCGCGGGAAAAGGCGCGCCAGACGAGCTGTTTGAACAATGTCAAACAATTGTCTCTGGGCTGCCTGATGTATGCGCAGGATTATGATGAACTATTGCCTCATTATGCCGATCATGATTGTACTGCGGGGCGTAAACTTTGGAGTCAGCTGATTACGCCTTATGTCAAAAACACGCAGATTTTTTATTGTCCTTCGGCGCCCACAGTAACGTTAGGCATCGGCGTCAATTATCCGCATATCATTAATTGCGGCTGGGGCGGAAATCCTGCCGTTCCCATTCCAGGGGTCGCCTTAGCCACAATCCAGTTCCCGGCTCAGGCGATGCTGCTATGCGATTCGCAGCAAGGCGCTCTCGTGTATTGCCGTATATGCTGGCCTAACGGGCCCCGAGCGGGCGAGGAAACAGGCCGCGTGCCCCTGGATCGCCACAACGAGGGCTGCAATGTGGGCTTCTGTGATGGCCATGCGAAGTGGATGAAGTCTACGCAGATTATTTATCCGCCGGCGTCGGGCACAACGGCCTACACGGAATTTGAGCGTTTCTGGGGGCATCGTTTGAACTAAACTTTCGGGATATTTTTTCAAGCTAGCAGCTTTATTGTATGAGATGAATATAAAAGGGGCGTGGGCGCTTTTTGCGCTCACGCCCCTATGACTTTTAGGGCTAATAAACGACTTATATGTGTTAATAGATTTGTAAGTATTTCGCGCCCTAGAGCCTCCAAAATATAGCAGAAATGTGTTTTACGCTCTGCTTCGTTAGAAGGCTTAAGCTTTCGTCTTTCGTCGTCGCGCCTCCTGTCTTTACAGCGTGCGCAGGAAATCCACCGCTTTTTTGATATCCTCGGCGGGATTGGCGCCCACTTCGCGCTCAATGGCGAAATAGCCGTTATAGCCCATTTCGCGCAAATAGCCCACATAGCGGGGCCAATCCACCCAGCCCTCTCCTAAAGGCACTTCTTTGCCTGTGCCGTCCTCCAGCACAAGCGCATCTTTGGCATGTGTATGCACAATCCGATCCCCGAGCAGCCAAACGCCCTCATTAGGCTGGAATTTCTCGAACCATTTCACACGATCATAGGCTTCGCCGCGCTTGCGCGCAAACATCGCAGGCCACAGAATCAGATTGGCGGGATCCCAATTGACGCAAAGCGCAGGGCTGCCCACTTCATCCAGCAAGCGCCGCAAAACAAAGGGCGGCTCCGGCCCTGTTTCAATCGCCAGCTTGGAGCCGACTTTTTCTCCATGCTGCGCCAGAATCTGCATCCCTTTGATAAAACGGCTCCATTTGGGATCTGCCGGATTTTCGGGCATAATTCCGCAATGTCCCTGCCAGATGCCACATTCCAGATCCGCCGCCAGCTCCAGCACTTTCTTGCCCCATTCAATGTTTTCTTCCCAGCCTTCTTCCTCGCCTAAATCCACTTGTCCGCCCCAGCACGAGATGGCCGATATCTCCAGGCCGAGACTGCGGATATGTTTCACAAGCTCTTTGCGCCCCGCACTGTCAAATGTCCGCGCATCCCACGGACCGCCATCCACAGAAATATGCAAGCCCGGCACGCCCCATTCCGCCACCAGCTTCATTCCCTCATACAAATCCATCCGCAAATTGCCCAGCATTACGGCGATTTTCAATGGCTCCGCCATTTTAAGCCTCCCTCTTCAATGTGATATGCTGTGGAATATCTCTTCCGCTTTATTTTCGTTTCCTGCGCCTCAAGCCCTTTTCCTTCTTGCTTAATAAAATTTCCTCTTGTCAGAAATGATTGTTTGGACTAACATTATTGTTTGGAGCATAATCGCTTCCGATTTTGATTTCAGGAGGAATTTTCAATGCCTCATGTGATTGATTGCGACAAATGCACTTCTTGTGGCGCGTGCGCAGAAGTCTGCCCCAATGACGCCATTTCCGAAGGCGAAAATTGCTATGTGATTGATCCCGATTTGTGCACAGATTGTGATTTGTGCACAGACGAATGCCCCGTCAGCGCTATTTCGGAGCAATAAAAGCCTTCGCTTTCTGCCTTAAGAATGTCAGGGACAGGCGCTTTTGCCTGTCCCTGTTTTTCTTTCATTAGCCTCGTGTTAAATCTTGCCTTCTTTTGCTGTCCAGCGGCTCCCCATGTCTTTCCCTTTATTGGGCTTCAGGAGGGCCGCGCTACACAACCGGCAAATCCAGCACTGTCAATAATCCAGGCGGGGCTTGCCAGACTTGGCGCAGGATGTTTACAGTGCATCCTGCCGTGGCTGTGTCGCCGAAAAGGCCGCCCTCAATGCGCACATGGACATTGGGCTCGCCTTCAATAAATATCTCATCATATTGCTCCGCCGCGCCCAATTCCATTGTCAATTCCAGAATAATGGAGCGTCCCTCCTCTGCCTGCACTGTGACACGCTGAAATTGGCCCTTGCAAAGCTCTGGCCCTGCTGTGACATAATCCGTCTGTACGGTTGTGGGGCGCAAAACAGGCTCAATTGTCTCGTGTATATGTTCGGGCGTCACTTCCCAGCCTAATCCCCGGGCGATGAGCGCCGCGGATTCGGAAAGCCCCACATGTCCCAATTGTCCGGCCTGGGCGCGCGCCCGAAATTCCGCCTCCGTCAACCCCGCTCCTGTTTTGAGTTGCAATTGCCGCCGCCGCTGAGCTGTGTCGACAACACGGACAGCGCGCACCTGCCGCACTGTTTCACACGGACGCGTCAAGAACACAGGCAAAGCATCCAGCACAAAGCCCGGATTAACGCCTGTTCCCACAATCGTCACGCCCGCCTGCCGCGCGGCTTCATCTAGCTGCCGCGCTAATTCGGGCGTTTTCAGCCAGGGATATGACAGATTTTCACATGTGGACACAACATTCACGCCGGCCGCAATGAGCGCAAATAAATCCTTGGCTATGCTTTCGACAGTGGACACAGTAGCAACAATAGCCGCGTCTGGCTGCAGCGATGCTAAAGCCTCCGCCAGAGAGCAGAAAATGGGCGCGGCCGGCACATTGTGCGCTGCCAGCGCCGGCACATCGGCGAGCGTTTTGCCCGCCCAGAGCGGATCCACGCCGCCAACAGGCTCCGTAACTCTTCGTTTCAGCGCCGCCTTCACAATCTCCTGGCCAATTGTCCCCAGCCCAATATGTAATGTGTTCATCCGTGGCCTCGCTTATAAAAAGACGAAAAAGACTTTACAGGCTTTTACTTGCCCATTATGTCCAGAAAGGCACACTTCGTATTTTATCCAGATAGATAAATCAAAACAAGGCGCTCTTTTATCGCTAAGCCTGATCTCATTCTGCAAAAAAAGCGCCAAAGAGCATGCTCCATACAAAATAAAGAAGCCCAAAAGGCAGCAACAGCACTTTGCGCCTTTTGAGCTTTCGACTCCTGCACTATTTCATTTACTACGGAATCATTTTTTTCGCGATTTCCTCGGGATTAGCCTGATACAATCCTGCCTCAATCTTTTGTTTAAGCGCTGCGACAAGCTCCGTTCGCGTTTGTGGCAGAGCTGCCAGAGCCCGATGCGCCGCCAGAATTTCCGCCGCTTGCTGGCTTAAAATAATTTGCTCTGCTGCCGCTGTGGCTGAAGCCGCCTCCGCCGCTTGGGCCGCCGCAGCCGCTTCAGGCCCCTGAAAAGGCGACACGCCGGCTGGCTCTGTAGCTTCCGGGGCAGAAGGCGCGATTTCATTGCTCACAGGACGAATTTGTGCAGCTCGAATGGGATCAATTTGCATTAAACAAGCCTCCTGAACTTCTATTCCCTACGCATAAGCCTCCTCATCTTTGTTATCGGTCATTGGTCCACAAAATTGAGGCTCTATGGCAAAATTTTTTACAAAAAAAATTTTTGTTGAAATTTACATTACAATATTATTAATTTTCTTTTTTCTTTATATCTCCTCCTGTAAGACTTATAATGCCTGTTTGTGGGCAAAATCACAGCTTCACGGCCTGCCCTGTGGCGATAGATTCATTGGCTGCCAAAACAACTTCCAGCGATTTGGCCGCATCAGCATAGCTGGAGCGCAAAAGGGATTGATCCTGCTTGCGAATGGCTTCAATGAAGGCTTCGTCAATAGCCTGTCCAAAATCATTCCCTGTGGGATAAAAATGCTCTTCGCGATTCGCTCGTTTAATGCGCAGGGATGTGCGCTCTGTATATTCGTACATAGCTTCCTTGCACCATATATCAAAGCCATTTTTGCCAATAGCCAGACAACATGCCGAAAAGATTGTGCCACACAGGCCGCTTTTGAATTGCAGATTGACTGCGCTGGCATCTTCAATGTTATATTTGGGCACATCCTTCATTAAGCCCTTGGAAAATACAGCATGAACGCTCTTGATTTCCCCAAACAAATAGCGGGCCATATCAAAATGATGAATTGTTTGCTCGACGATTTGGCCGCCCGATAATTCTTTGCGGCGCCACCAATAAACGCCCGGCATGCCCCCCATCCAATATGCCTGAAAGATGGCGGGCGGATTGGCTGCCAATTCCTCCTTCAGACGATCAATGATATCCTGATAACGATCCTGAAAGCCCGCTGTCGAGATCACGCCTGCTTTGGCAATAGCGCGCGTCACTTTATTGGCCAGCTCCATCGAAAGCGCGACAGGCTTTTCTACAAACAGATGAATGCCCTGTCGCGCTGCAATTAGCTCCTGTTCTTCGTGAGCAAAGGGCGGCAAACAAATATACACAGCGTCAAAAGCCGCCTCTTGATACATTTTTTTGTAATCTGTGAAAACTTTCGCCTCAGGAACGCCAAATTCTTGCGCTGTGGCTTCCGCGCGTGATTTGTCCACATCGCAGAACGCCACCATCTGTACATCTTTCATTTTTATTAAATGCTGCATGTGATAACGGGCAATTCCGCCACAGCCAATAAAGCCAACACGCACTGTCATTTAATGTTTCATCCTTTCTCTGCCGCTTTTTAAAGAGCTTACAATCAAAAGCCTAATATGCACATGCGGCTCGCTTTAGCTTGTGCAAACAAGCCACTTTCATTTCGTTGTCATAAAATATCCTTCCTTCTTTTTTGCCTTATAAAAATAGAATGAAAATGCCATATGTGTCGGCTTTTGTTCCACGGCAGGATTCCTTAAATGGATTGCTGAAATTATCTTTCTCCGGCACAGACATTTTTTCACTATATTAAGCTTTTGGCCTCAATTCTGTGCTTAAAATTGTTAACAATAAGGCAAAATCTTGTCCAAATGATTAAAATGTCTGCTAAAATAGCAAAACATATTGGGAGGCTCCCCGATGAAATTCGCTCTGTGCAATGAAATCTTTTATTATGCTGATAAAGAAAAATGGACAATCCGCAAGCAATTTGAAGCCGCAGCGCGTCTGGGCTTTGACGGCCTGGAAATTTCGCCTTTTACGCTTCAGGATCATGTGGAGAAAATCACAGACGAGCAGAAAGAGGAAATTCGTTCCGCTTCAGCAGAAACAGGCGTGGCTGTTGTGGGCCTGCACTGGCTGTTAATTGGGCCTACAGGGCTGCATGTTACGGATCCAGATCCTGATGTGCGGGCGCGGACAATTGCTTATTTTGAATCGCTTGTGCGCTTGGGCATTGATATTGGGGGAAGCTGTATGATTGTCGGCTCGCCCAAACAGCGCGCCTTAAAAGAGGGCGTCAGCTATGAAGAGGGCTGGCGCTATTTTAAGGAAGCAATGACAGCAGCAGGCCAAGCAGGCCTTGCGGCTGACTTCAAAATATGTATTGAGCCGCTGTATTCGGGGACAGGCAATAATTTTATCCATCGGGCTGAAGAAGCGCGGCGAATGGCGCAGGAAATTAATTTGCCTAATGTAGGCGTCATTTTGGATACATACAGCGGGAGCAAAGAAGAAGCAGATTTGCCGCAAGCGATCCGCGAGACAGGGCCCTGGCTCTTTCATTATCATTGCAATGATCATAATGGCTGGGCGCCAGGATACGGAGAGATTGATTTTGTGCCCATTATGCGCGCGCTTCTGGACATCAATTATCCTTATTATTGCAGCATTGAAGTTTTTCATTTTGAGATTGATCCCGAGGAACATGCGGCGCGGGGCTTAGCCACGCTTAAAGCCGCGCTGGAAGCCGCGCAGGGCTAATATGTCTGGAATATGTTGTATTTCGACGCCAGCTTTTCTCGATTTTTATCTTGCTGGATGCTGCTAAGATTTCTCAAAGCCTTTAAATTTATATGTCTTTGCAATAACAATGGCTACAGGCGTTGTGTATCACGAAATTTTTTTAGAGCATGGCGAAACATGGCATCCGGAGAATCGGCGGCGTCTGGAAGCGATTGTCGCCCGTCTGAAGCAAAACGGCTTGTGGAAAGATCTGGAAGCTCTGGAGGCATATCCGGCTTTGGAAACAGAATTGCAATGGCTTCATGATGAGGATTATATTGAGGAAATCAAAGCCTTATCGCAGCAAGGCGGCGGACAGCTAGATCCGGATACAATTGCCAATTGGGCGACATGGGGAGCCGCCATCACTGCCGCTGGAAGCTGCATGGCGGCTGTGGAAGATATGCTATCGGGCGGCGTGGATAATGCTTTATGTCTTGTGCGGCCGCCAGGACATCATGCGCTCCCTTCCCGGGCAATGGGCTTTTGTTTTTTTAATAATGCGGCGTTGGCAGCAGAATTTGCTCTCCGCCACGGCCTGCGCCGTGTCGCCATTTTTGATTTTGATGTCCATCACGGCAATGGCACACAGGAAATGTTCTATCATCGGGGAGATGTGCTGTACATATCCATACATCAGCGGGAAATCTATCCGGGGACAGGGACTGTGGATGAAGCAGGCGTGGATGCGGGGATGGGGCGCAATATAAACATCCCCTTGCCAGCTGGAGCGCAGGATCAGCATTATCTGCGCGCCTTAACAGAAATTGTCCTGCCGGCGTTGCGTCGTTATAAGCCTGAATTAATTATTTTATCCGCCGGCTATGATGGCCATCATGCAGATCCCCTCGCTCAACATGAATTAACAACCGATATATATTATTATATAACTAAACAAGTAAGAGAATTGGCCGAAGAAATATGCGAAGGGCGTCTATGCGTTTGTCTGGAAGGAGGCTATGCGCTGGAGGCGTTGGCACACGGCGTAGAAAACACAACACTGGCGCTTTTAGGCCGTCCGTTAACAGAGCCTGAAAACATTCAGCCCTCTGTCCATCCCGCAATGACAGCGCGTGTGGAGGAATTTCTCAATTGGGCAATTACATTGCATAAAACACGTTTAGATATTTGAGGCGCTATATCTCCTCTGTTGTATGCTATGTGGCCTTTCCCTGTTTGTATAAACAGTGTCTTTTCCCCATAACGCAACAGCGTTTTTGCTTCTTTTTGTTGCCTCTTTACGCTTCCGAATTTAAAATAATGCATAGAGCTATTTCCTAACAAAGCAAGGCGCAACAAATGGATGAGCGGAGCCTGCGCGTCTTAGAATTTGACAAGATTTTAGCACAATTGGCAGAGCATACGGCTTCCTCATTAGGACAGGCCCTTGTGTGGGCTTTGCGGCCAGCCACACACCCTAAAGTTGTCCAACAACGCCTGCACAATACAACAGAGGCCAGAAAGCTGTTAGAGCGCTATGGCCCCATGCCCCTGGGAGGACTGACAGATATTCGCACAGCGCTCAAACGCGCCCGGGCGCAATTTTCCTTATCCGGCTCAGAACTTTTAGCTGTAGCTGATGTGATTTATTGTGCCGAGCGCCTGCGGGCTTATATGGCGCAGGGAGAAAATGTAGCCCCTACGCTCGCCGCGCTGGCATCTTCGCTGAGCGATCAGTCCCCTGTGCGTGAACGGATAGAGGAGACATTGGATGAAGAAGGGAATGTTCGCCCTGACGCTTCTAATGAGCTGAAGCGGCTGTATCAACGGCAAGCGCTCCTTGAAAGTCGCATTCGCGAACGAATGGAGAGCCTGATGCGGCAAGCAGCTGCCCAGGATGTGCTGCAAGAGCCTTTAATTGTTCAGCGCCAGGGACGCTTTTGTCTGCCTGTGCGAAGCGAACGACAGGGGCAAATCCGTGGCCTCGTCCATGATCGTTCTGACAGCGGCGCCACTGTTTTCATTGAGCCATTGGAAATTGTCGAGCTGGGCAATCAGCTGCGGGAAATAGAATTAGCTATTCAGGAAGAAATCAAACGGCTGCTGCAGGAATTGTCGCAGCTTGTCGGCAATGTGGCTGCTCCCCTAGAGCAAGATTTGGAGACGCTTGCCGAATTGGATTTTGTCCACGCTTGCGCGCATTTGGCGCAGCAAATGAACGCAACAGAGCCGCAGATCCGAAAAGATGGCGTTGTCGTTTTAAGAGGCGCTCGCCATCCTTTGCTTTCTGGGCATGTCGTGCCCATTGATTTTTGGATTGGCGAGGAATTTGACACCTTATTGATAACGGGGCCCAATACAGGCGGCAAAACCGTATGCTTGAAGACTGTGGGGCTGTTGACATTAATGGCGCAAGCTGGCTTGCATATTCCGGCAGATCCAGGCTCTGCCATCAATGTATTCTCATCCATATGGGCGGATATTGGCGATGAGCAGAGCATTGAGCAATCGCTGTCCACATTCAGCTCCCATATGACGCAAATCATCAAAATTTTGCAGCGTGTGGAGGCCTGGCGTCAGCGACAGGCGAAAAGCCAGCCGGCGCGCCATAAGAAATTGCCTTTTATGAATTGCCTTGTGCTTCTGGATGAATTGGGCGCCGGGACAGATCCCACAGAGGGCGCAGCTTTAGGACAAATCATTTTGCAGGAATTGCATAGCGTTGGCTGCCGCACTGTCGCCACAACGCATTACAATGATTTAAAAATTTTTGTCTATGCCACAGCGGGCATGGAAAATGCCTCTGTGGAGTTTGATGCGAAAACATTGCAGCCGACTTACAAGTTGCGGATTGGCGAGCCCGGCAGCAGCAATGCACTGCAAATTGCCCAGCGGCTGGGGATGCCACGGCGGCTTGTCCAGCAGGCTCGGCAGCTGTTGGGCGAAGGACGACTCCCTGTGGAAGAAGCCCTGCAGGAAATGCGCCGCAGCCGCAGCGATTTAGAGCGCGAACGCCGCCGTTTAGGCGAAACATTAAAAGAGCTGGAAAAATTACGCGCGGAATATGAAAAGAGCTTGCAGGAATTGTCAGCTTTGCGCCAGCAAACACTGGAAGAAGGCTATGAACGGGCGCTGGCTATTGTTCGGGGGGCTGAAGAACAGGCGCGGCGCATTATTGCAGAGCTGCAAAGACAGCCGAAACAATCCCGCATTACAGAAGAAAAACGTCGCGAAATAGCGCAGCTGAGACAACAGCTGGAACAACAGGCTCTGGAAAGCTCTCAAGAAGCTCAGCAGAGTGTTTTGGCAGAAGCTACGGCGCCTCCATCAGCCCAGGCCACACAGATTGTCCAGAAGGCTTCGCACTTGCTCGAGAAAGACGGAAATGAAAAAACGCCGCCGGGCTTGGCGCCGGAAGCAGAGATGAAAGAGGAAGGCCCGGCTTTGCCCCTCGGGGCTTATGTGCGCCTAAAAAAGCTCAATCAAACAGGACATATCACAGCACGCCTGCAGCCCAATTATTATCGTGTCGCTGTGGCTCATATGACTTTTGATGTGGCTCGGGAAGATATTGAGCTGCTCCAAGAGCCCATAAGCGCGGAAGCACGCCGTTTAGCGCAGACTATGCAGCTGCGCAAAGCCAGCACTTTTAAAAGCGAGATTCATTTGCGGGGCGCCACTGTGGAGGAAGCCCTCGCCATATTGGACAAATATCTGGACGATGCGCAATTAGCAGGGGCGACTAATGTCCGCATTGTGCATGGCAAGGGCACAGGGGCTCTGCGACAGGGCATCCACAAATATCTGCGCACGCATCCTGCTGTGCAATCTTTTCATCAGGCGCCTTGGGAAGAGGGAGGCGAAGGCGTCACTCTTGTGGAGCTCAAATGAAGCCGCCTGCGCTAATGTGTGGGCTCCGTGCTCCAGCCTGCGCTTAATCCTGATTAGCGATTTTAAGCGCACATATATTTGTTATTCTTATGCCTTCTGAACAACACGCGCTAGTGCTGCAGCGCCGCACGAGCGGAATCCAGCTCTTATGGCTGGGGGCGTTTTTGTGTGTCGCGGCTGTGCCCCATTTATTTTTGCTTCCGCCAGCCTCACGCCTCGTCAATCCAAAGGATGATGTCGACGGCTATATGAAGCTCAAGGGGATTGAACGCGATCCCCGCTTTCGCACAGCGCTATCTCGCTTTTGGGGCGATGATCCCCAGGGCGTTCATACATTCCGTCCGCTGCCGGCTTTCACTTTATGGCTGGAATATCGTCTGTGGGGCTTTCGCAACTGGCCGTATATTTTTGTCAATTGGCTCTGGCTTGTGGCGACAGGCTATGCCTTATATTTGTGGAGCCGCTCTTTCGGGATGCCTGAAGGAGCGGCGCTGGGAGCTGCCGGATTGTTTCTGGCTCTGCCCTCCCGAGGCACGATCGGCACATTACAGCTTGTGGCGACACGACATGATTTGATGTGCGTATTTTTCGCTGTTGCTGCCGCCATTTGCCTGTGTCGTTATTTGCTGACATCCCGCCGCAATGCTCTTTGGGGATTTGCCGGCTGGAGCGTGCTGGCTTATCTTTCTAAGGAAATGGCCGTTGCGCTCGTGCCTTTTGCTGCCAGCGTGGCTTTCTTTTTTTGGCGTCGGCGTAAAACGAGCCCCAAAGAAGTCTGGGCAGCCATCAGCGTGGCTATAGGCGTAGCAGCAATGTGGCTTGTGTTATATCGTATTGCCGAGCAAAACATGGGGCCCGCTCCCTTTGAACATTCTTTAGCAGGATGGCTCCAATTGTTATATGCCCGCTGGCCGCGCTCGCTGCGGCTTCTTTTGCTGACTGTCTCCATTCCCGCAGGCCATATTTTGCATATGCTTTCTGCTTCGCCTGGCTGGGATTTGCTGATTTATCCTTTCTTCTGGAAATCTTTGGCAGCATTGGCGGCGACAATTTTTGCTTTTGTCATTTTGTGGCGGCATCAGCCCGAATGGCTGTTTGTCCTGTACGCGTGGAAAATTACGACTTTCCTTCCCGTTCTTCCTTATAATTGTACATGGCCGTGGTACGAATACATGCCACATATCGCTGATCCTTTGCTGCCCGCCGGAGCGTTATGGCTAATGTGGCATTCCGGGCGTTTGTCGCTTTCCAGATGTTATGGCCGCGCTGAGATCTTTCAGCTGTCAGAACATTCGTTGACAGCGGCAGAGGCAGGCGCAGCCATCAAAAAATTTATAAGATTTTTGTTCTGGGGACAAAAAGAAAGGACAGCCTTCAAGGAAGAAGAGAAAAAAGATTGAAGCCGTCTTCCCCAAAAGAAAGGGCGAAATTCGTGTTAGCCCCAGGGGCCGGAAGCGCAGGCGACACGGGGGAATAGAAAGCCCATCACGAAACGCAGGCTTACGGGCATTTGCTGTGCTTGCGGACTTTCCATAAAGCCTACAATCCCCAACAGCCATTTGACAAAATCCGCTTGTGTCGCCTCAATCTGATAATCAAAATCCGCTGTGTGGCAAAGCTCTACAGCCAGGGAACGAATGGATAAAGCAGCTTCATCGTGGGGGAGGCGAAATTTAATAATGCCTTCCCAGGGAAGGGGCTTCAGGCCGGATAGACGTTCTGTCAGCTCTTCAGCGACAGCTTCCAATAATGCCGGCAAACTGAGGACGCGTATCATATTGCCATCGGCTGCCTGCCTCATCTCTACAACTTCAAAGGCGATATGGGCTGCCTGGAGAGCATTGAAGAGGGCTTCGTCAAAAGGAAGACGGCATATGAGCGTTGTGGGCGCTTGATTTTGGGCGCGCTTCATCATTGCTTTTACTAATGCTCCTACGACATGCGGAGCAGATTCATCATAAGCCAAAGCATTCACACAATAACGAGGCGCAGGATCGCCGGCGTGAACAAGGCTTAAACTGCCTTGCAGCCAGCCGCGAATTGCCCCATCATCATATACAAAACATAGCCCCTGGGGATCGGGCTCGCCGTCTCTGGGCGCTGCCGGCTGAGGCTCCATCAAATATTGGCCTGAACGAGCCGCGTCAAAGCGATAACGCAAATGATGCACAGCCATATAGTCTCGCTGGGGATGATAGGGCCGAACATAGGCTAAATGAGGATCCGAAAAGCCTAAGAGATCGCGCCAGCGATGGCCCCGCAATTCTTCTTCAAGCAACGGCACAGGAATATGGACATAGCGGCGTAAAAAAGGCTCATAGCCAAAGCGGGAATAAAATTTCATTAGCCCGCCCAGACGAGAAAGATGAAAGCCTTCGCGGCGCATGTGTTCCACAATATGCTGCATCAGCTTTGTGCCAATGCCCTGTCCCTGTCGCTCCGGCTTTACAGCCACATGGCCCACTTCGCCTTTCAGAATCTGAGAGCGTCCCACATACAGCCACTCCTTGCCCACACGCGCACAGCCGACAATCTCGCCATTTTCCTCGAGCACAACATAATTCCCCAATTCATGAGCAATTTCGCTTTCTTTGGAAGCGCGCTGCTGAGGCGTATCGCGATTGAAGGCGCGCACTTCTATATCCACAAGCTCAGGCAAATCCGCTGCTTGGGCAGGACGAAACAGAAGGGACATCTCCTCAGCTCCTTAACTGGAATAAGAAATTCGCTAGGACAAAAATTGTTGTTTAATTTTACGCTTACGAATGAAACAATTTTGAATTTGAATACTGAACGATAAATCGTGTTAATGACGTGCTAACATGCCTTTAAGCCAGCAATATAAGCTGTCCGCCATCTGTTTGTAGCCCGCCGCTGCCGGATGCACGCCATTGTGCTGACGCGCCATTTCCCATTCGGAACGGGCATTGGCAGGCCCTTTAATGACAGGATAGTTGTGTACTGTATCCAGATTAACATACATGGGAATGAGAAAGATGTTTTCGCTCTCACGGCTACTGTATGTTTGATACATCCGCTCCAGCACGCGATGCTGATTCTTTTTGTACTGCCAGCGTGTCTGGCCGCAGCCGTAACTCGCGCCAAAAGCATCTTGAGAAGCAGCTGGCGGCATAGGAGGAATGAGGCCGATTTTTGTATCGGGGCGAACACGATGAAACTCTTTTATCAAAATATCTAAATGACGAAAGAAATCATCAATGCTGGCTTCAATTGTATCGTCTTTGGCGCTGAATGTATCATTGCAGCCAAGCAAAATTGTGATAAAATCAGGGCCGCGGCCGCCATTATTTGCGTCGCAATAAAGCTGAAAATCCAAAACAGGCTGGCCGTTTTTTGCAAAAAGGAAAGGGCTGCGGGCCCGGCGGCCTTCTGGCGTTTGGAGCTCCGGCGCCCAGCGTGTGGCGAAGGCTTTCGCTGTCCAGCCGCCATAGCCTTCATTGCGGATGTATGGCCTCTCGGCAAAGGGCGCGTTTGTGCCAATGAGGGCTAGCTTAGGATTGTCTGGCAAAGCCATTAAATTGTACAGCTCTTCCGTATAAATCATTGCTGCCGTCAGGCTATCGCCGATAATAAGCAGGGAGATGGATTGCCCTGCGCCGGCGTTTGCTGGATACACGCGAATTATCGTCGAGGCCTCTGCCAGCAAATCGTCTTCGGGATCATACAAGCGAATATTCAGCGGATAAGCGCCCACATCCTCAGGCTTCGGCGTATATGTCCAGCGCTCCTCCTGTTGTTGGCCCCTGGAGCAATCCACATCCACATGACAGAATTTCTGCCAATCAATAGGAAATAGCATCAAATTTTCAAAATAGATGTTAATTTCCCGGCCGGGAATGGCGGGAATTTCAGGCGGAAGAACAAAACGAGGATTGTTCATATCTGGCTTAGCCGATAAGCCCGGCGAAGAAAGGCCAGCTTGTGCAAAGACAAGCGAAGCCCCGAAAGCCAACAACATACAAAAGGCGCTTTTTAGGCCCCCATGCATTCTGGGGAAAATCTCCATTTGTGTAATCCCTCCTGGCCTTGCCATTCAAATTGAATTCTTCTGATACAGCAAAAATCCTGCGGCTCGCTTTTCTTGCCTCATATGTGCTCAATCGTTTTTGGAACAAAAGACAAGCTGAGCGCCTGTAAGCACGCGACGCAACAAAATGTGTTTTGCCATACTTGCAATTATGAGGAGAAAACAAAAGGCCGCCAGCATTTTAAGCAAGGGGCCGAGGAAGAGGCTTTATAAGCCCTGAAAGAAGGAGAATTACAATGGCTATAGAACAAATCTCGCTAGAGCGATTAGCCGAAAAGCTGAAGCGTGTCCGCGTGACACGGGGCATTAAAGAAATTGTGCTGCATCATACATGGAGCCCTACAGCTGCCCAATACAAGGGCCGCGCCACATGGGAAGCCATTCGCCAATATCATATTCAGGAGCGGGGCTGGAGCGATATTGGCTATCATTTTGGCGTGGGGCCGGACGGAAGCTATTGGCTGTTGCGGCCTGTGGAAAAAGCCGGCGCGCATGTGCTGCATCGCAATGAACATACAATCGGCGTTGTCCTTGTGGGCAATTTTGATGTGGAGGATCCTGAGGCCAATGGGCTTGCGGCCGCAGCAGAACTTACGCGCGTATTGATGGAGCGCTTTGCCCTGAAGCCGGAAAATATTCGCTTTCATCGGGAATTCGAAAATAAAACATGTCCTGGAATGCGGATTGATCTGATGGATTTTCGGCAGCGTGTGAGGGCGACAATGCCTGCAGAAGAAATCCGCGTTGTGTTGCTGCCCCAGAACACTGTCATTGAATGCCGGCCCGCGCTGGAGAACAATAAAATCCGTTGCGATTTGCGGGCATTGGCGGAAGCATTGGGCGCTGATGTTGTGGATCATCTCCGTGAGCAAAGAAAGATTTATGTGCGGATGAAAAAAGTTCCATAAGAGGCAGTACGCGCGTAAAGGCTGCCTCAGAGGAGGAGGAAGGAATATGATTGATCCTCAAGCAATGGCAGCCGAATTTCAAGAGCTTGTGCAGATTGACAGCCTGTCCAAACAAGAGGGACGCCTGGCGCAGACTGTAATGGCGAAGCTGGCGGCTATGGGCTTAACGCCTGTGCAAGATAATGCCCATGAAAGGATTGGCGGCGAAACAGGGAATATAATCGCAAAAGTCCCTGCCACAGCCGAAGGGCGGCCCGCTATTTTGCTGAACGCGCATCTGGATACAGTTGCTCCAGGCTGCGGCATTGTGCCCGAATGTCGCGGCGATGACATTTGCAGTGCTGGCGATACGATTTTAGGCGCTGATGATAAGGCAGGGATCACTGTAATCCTCGCTGCCGTGCGTGAAATTCTCGCCCGCCGCATCCCCCATGGAGAATTGCAGCTTGTTTTTACGATTGCGGAGGAGATAGGACTGTATGGAGCTCAATATCTGGATTATTCGCTCATCCGTGCGGATTATGGCTTTGTTTTCGATGGCGGACGCGACATCGGCACAATGACTATTGCCGCTCCGAGCGCCCAAAAGATGACATGGAAAATACATGGCCGCGCGGCTCATGCCGGCGTGTGTCCCGAAAAAGGCATCAACGCTATCCAGATCGCTGCCCAAGCCATCGCTGCTATGAAAATAGGGCGCCTGGATGAAGAGAGCACAGCGAATATCGGCTATATTCATGGCGGCGAGGCACGTAATATTGTGCCGGAAATATGCGAAATTTGGGGCGAAGCGCGAAGCCATAGCGAGGCCAAATTAGCGGCCCAGGCAAGCCATATGCAGCGATGTTTTGAAGAGGCCGTGCGTGCTTATGAGGGGGCACGTTTGGAATATGAAATTCAAACTTCTTACAGGCGATTTCGTCTCCAGGAAAGCGAGCCTGTTGTGCAAATCGCCACGCAGGCGGCGCGTCGTTTGGGCTTGCCCGTGAAATATGAAATCGGCGGGGGCGGAAGCGATGCCAATGTGTTTAATGAAAAGGGCATTCCCTGTGTCATCTGCGCCACAGGCGCTCGTGATCCGCATACGCTTGAAGAAAGCGTCAGCATCAGCGCCATGGCCCAGGCGGCGCGTTGGCTTGTGGAAATTGTGCGCGTCTCATGCGAGCATTTATAGAGCTGCCAAGCCATTGTTTCAGCTTGCGCGTTTTTTTATATTCTTTTGCCCCTAATTTCAGGCTTGCTTTTGTGAAATGGAACATACACAATCCGCCGAGGGCAAAGAAGAGCTTGATATATTGATCCAGGCGCCTGTCGCCTTGCGCCGCGGGCTCACATGGCGTATTGCCATCGTGGGCGTTGCGCTAGTTATTTTTATCAGTATCTGGAGTCAATATGCCGAACTTGTCATCCATGGAACGCAAATATCCCTCACATATCCTCCCATCGGCGCGTTTTTAGTTTTTTTTGCTTTCATTGTTTTTGTACAATGGCCCTTGCTTTTCGCGCGTCATCTCTATGAAAAGCAAAAAAAGCCGCTGCCTCGTTTGCTGCGCCCATTTTCCGTGCCTGAACTCGTAATTCTATGGGGAATGCTCTCCTTAGCCATAGGCATTGCCTCGATCGACATTGCACAAAAAATGCCGCCCATGATTGCCGGGCCCTTTTATTATGCGAGCGATGAAAATCGTTATGAGGATTTATTCTGGCCTCATATTGCTTCCTGGCTGGCGCCGCAAGAGCGCAATGTTGTGCGGGGCCTTTTTGAAAGTTCCGCCCGCGGCGTGCCCTTTAGCGCGTGGCTAGGGCCGCTATTCGCCTGGGCGATATTTTTTGTGACAGCTTATGGCGTGATGCTGTGTGGCGTTGTGCTCTTGCAACGCCAATGGATCCGTCACGAAAGGCTGCTCTTCCCGCTTGTAGTCGTGCCCTTGCAAATCATTGAACAGCCTCCTGCCATCCATATTTGGAATCCATTCTTTCGCAATAGATTAGTCTGGATGGGGATGGCGCTGGGCTTGCTGCCGCATATTTACACGGGGCTGCATGATTATTTCCCCAAAATTCCTCAAGCAGACATTTTTTTATGGGGCCGGCGTGTTTTCCAAGGAGGCTTAAGCCAGCCCTGGACGCCCCTGAATAATTTGACAATGGCCGTATTGCCGCTAATTGTGGGCCTGTCGTTTTTGATGACGCGAGAGATTTCATTTAGCTTATGGGCGTTTTATCTTTTAGGCAAGGCAGAAGCCATATTAGGCTCGGCTTTGGGGATAGGAGGCTTACGCACGCCTACAGGCACGGACACATTTCCCTTCCCCAGCCTGCAAACAGCCGGCGCGTATTTGGGATTAGCCGGCGCCACCTTGTGGATCGCCCGGCGGGAGCTGAAAAGAGCCTGGGAAACAATCTGGCTGGCAAAAGCGTCCAGGACAGCTTGTGGGCCGAAAGCCCCACAAACACAGGCTACTGATTCCAGCGCGGAGCTGTCGCCACGCTTCTATATATGGGGCGGAGTGTTGGGCTTTGGCCTGCTGACAGCATATTGTGTGGCGGCTGGCATGCCTGTGAGCCCTGCGCTTGTGATGCTGGGCTTCAGCTTCATTTATCTTTTGGCGATGACACGGCTTGTGTCCGAAGCGGGGATGCCCTGGAACCATGAGCCTGAATTCCGGGGCCATCACTGGATTCTGGCCTTGTTTCCTTCCGGGAGCCTGCACATTCGGCATATTGCCGCCACAGGAATGATGCTCACATTTTCCCATGATTTGCGTGTGGCGCCGATGCCGCGCTTTATGCAATCTTTCAAAATGACGGATGTTACAGGAACAAGCCCACGGGATCTTATCGCCGCCTGGGGCCTCACATTGCTCATTGCCCTGCCTGTGTCCCTGTGGGCGCTTTTGAAAGCTGCTTATACGCATGGCGGCGTGGCGATTAATGTTTATCGTTTTGTGACATTAGCCCGTCAGCCAGGCCTGTTTATGGAGAAAGCCGTGCATACATCCCATCCGAGCGTGGATTGGGCCACGCTAGGCGTCATCGGCTATGGCGCCGCCAAGCTGCTGGCGCTCAATTGGCTGCGCACGGCCTATTTGTGGTGGCCGCTGCATCCTGTGGGCTATGCGATGTCCTTTATCGTGTATCTGCATCGCGAATGGCTGTCTGTGCTTATCGGCTGGGCGCTGCAAACAATCATTATCCGTTACGGCGGACATCGCGGCTATCAGGCCGCGCGGCCCTTATTTTTGGGGCTCATATTAGGGGCGATGATTGCGGGGGGCTTCTGGCTTGTGCTGGATGGCTTTACAGGCCTGCGGGATCATAAGATATTGTATTAAAAGCTAAAAGACATGCTTGCACAGAATACAAAAATTAGGAATTAAAAGCAGTGAAATGGATATGCACTAGCCATTCAATGTTTATAAATTAAAAAGCTCGTCGCAATTTTAGAGAGGGAACTGAACAATGGCCAAGCTCAGCTGGATATGGGGAGCGCTTTTGGGAATATGCGCAATGGCGGAAGCTGTGACGCTTGTGCAGGGGGGGCGGCCGCAAGCGACAATCATTGTGCCACAAGCCGCCCAGCCTGCCGAGCGTTTTGCGGCGGAGGAATTGCAGCGCTACATTGCCGCCGTCAGCGGGGCGATATTGCCTGTTGTGAAAGAGGGCGAGGCCATACGCGGGGCGCCTGTATATGTCGGCAAAACGAAAAAAAGCGCGGCCAGCGCGCCCCAGGCGCCTGAGGGGATTACAATTCAGGCGGAGGCGCGTGCCCTTGTTATCTGCGGCGGCTCTCCCCGCGGCACCTTATTCGCAGTGTATCGTTTTCTGGAGCAAGTGTTAGGCTGTCGCTGGCTCGCTTATGATGTGGAATATGTGCCGAAGAAAAAAGACATTGTGATTGCGCCGCGCAAAATACAAAGCACGCCGGCTTTTGACATGCGCCTGTTCATTGGCCGCGGCGCGGAGCGGCAAGCGTGGGGCCTGAAAATGGGGCTGAACGGCTTTTATGACGCGGAAAGTGCCGCGCAAAATGGCAATTGTTATTATTTGCCGCAAGAAGCCAATAGCTGTCATGCTTATGCCAGAATAATTCCCGCTGACAGATATTATGAAACACATCCCGAATGGTTTCCGCTAGTCAACGGCAAACGATATCGCAGCGATGATTTATGGGGGCAGCTTTGCGTCACGGCGCCGGGATTAGCGGATGAATTCGCCCGCCGCGTGCTGGAATTTTTCCAGAAGGATCCGAATTTGCAGATCATGTCGATTTCGCCCAATGATGGCTATGGCTGGTGCGAATGTCCCCAATGTCTGGCGCTGGACAAACAATTCAACGGAGGCCGAACGACAAAGCAGGGACTGTTGCAGGAGCGGCCCTTTATGGGGGATCGCGTTTTTTGGTTTGCCAATCAAATCGCAGAACGCGTGGCTAAAGTTTATCCCGATAAGCGGCTGTTAGTTTTGGCGTATGTGAATTATGCGGAGCCGCCGGACACAGTGCAGCCCGCCCCGAATATCGTGCCCTGGCTGTGTCATTACGCTCCGGCGGATTATGCGCGGCCCATTGCCGATCCCGCCTCAGAAGCCAATGCCCAATTCAATGATTTGCTGCAGCGCTGGGCCAAGCTGGCGCCGCGCCTGTTGTTTTATTCCTATGTCAGCAAGAGTATGTGGTGGCGCCTGCCTCGCCCCGTGTGGCGAAATTTTGCCGCAGATTTGAAATATCTGTATCAGCTGGGGATACGGCGCTATTATTGCCAAAGCGGCCTCACGGATTGGGCGCTGGATGGGCCGCTTTATTATGTGCTGGCGAAATTGATGTGGGAGCCAGCGGCTGATCCGGAAGCCCTGGCCCAGGATTGGCTGACGCATATGTTCGGGACGGCGGCGCCGCAGATGAGGGCTTATTATAATGCCGTGGAGGAAGCTGTCCGGAAGACAGGGCGGCCCTATGCCGACAATCCGCCGAAACAAGTGCCCGGGCTGTATGATCCTCAGGCGCTAGAAGCGGCGCAGCAGCATCTGGAAGCCGCCATGGAAGCGGCGCCCGATGAAGCAATCCGGCAGCGGATTGCAGAAATACAGAAAGTGTTTGCCTACGGGCGGCATATGATTAAAGCCATTGAGCTGGGCGAGCGTTTCCGCCAGGAGATGGATATGGCGCTGCTTCAGCAAGTGAAGGCCGAAGGGGAAAGAGCGCTCAGCTATTGCCGCGTGCGCGAAGCCCAAAAATATCTGGAAAGCTTTCGTTTTCATGAGGAGATAGGGGTGCTGGCAGAAGGGCTGGGGGAGCCAGAAGAGCGAGGAGGGCGCCGCTGCTGGAATACGGATGAAACAGGCGTGGGCGATGGCAAAGCGGGCTGGGCGACTATTTATATCGAGACTCCCGACACTACAAAGCCCGTGCGGGTGGAGATGGATGTGTGGGGGACATCGCAGCTGGATTCCATTGTAATCAATACAGATGGCACAGGCCGCGGCTATGCCCAGGGCGGCGTCTGGAATCCCGTGAAGCCGGAAAAGAGCCTTTCGGGCCAGGAAAAATGGGAAACGCTGGTGTTTCGGATTCCGCCGGAGCTGATGGCGCCCGGAAAACGCATTCAGCGGATTGGGATGGGCGGCGGAGATTCGCAGATCTGGATCGCGCGGATTCGCGTACTGCCGGCGCCCTGAAAAGGAGAATTTCGTAAAGCCCCGCTCATGTTTCTGAAACTCTGTGGAAGAGTTTTAAACGAGACGAGCAAGCATTGACAGCCACTGGCGAATATGCTATAGTAAAAATGCTCGCCCTAATGCGCGAGCTTCTTTTTTCGCTGTTAGTACACAGAGAATTTTTTTCTGGTCAGTGCGGGGCTGTAGCTCAGTGGTCAGAGTGCCACCCTGTCAAGGTGGAAGTCGCGGGTTCAAGTCCCGTCAGCCCCGCCATTCAACAAAATGAAGATCATGCAGCTCCCCGCACACAATTTTGGGGAGCTGCTTTTGTTTTAACGGGGAGATGTTTCGCCCCAAGGCAGCAAAACAGGAATATCATAAGCCCCTCAATAAACATGTTTTGCAGAGGCTTTTGCGATTGCGTCATTCGCAAAATATTGTGCCTTCCGCATTGCTTAGAAGTTAACGGAAAATGAAAGGAATGGATAATTTTGTGGCGAAGATGAGGAACATCATGAACAAGTGGGACGGCGAGAAAAGAAATTGCCCTGAGAAGCTATAGGCTGTAAAAGAAGCATTATTGCCGCAGGGCGTACTGTCCTCA
>CAZUOJ010000020.1:0-43765 GCA_964622325.1 uncultured Armatimonadia bacterium | reverse complement strand
CAGGCCAGACAATGGAGCAATTAATCGCGCAAGTGGAGCTGCAGCAGACGCGAGAAGCGCAAAAGCTCGGCGATCCGCCTGTTGTGCGCGATCTGGCAGTGGCTCGGGCCGCGCTGGCCGACGCCCAAAAAGCGGCAGCGGCAGCCAAAGACGCGAATGCGGCAGCAGCGGCTCTTTCTCGTTTGCGCCGTGTGCTGCAAAGCATTGCTGCGGAGCTGCCCGCAGCGTTGATTGCCCAATATGTGGATCGGGCGCTGTATCGTCTCAATGCCGCCCTTTCCGTGGGCTCCAGCCAATTTGCGGAAGCGCTTCAGGAGCTTGTCGCTGCTTATGATGTCGCCCATTCGGGACGTCCTGCCGAGCTCGTGCCTGCTGTTGCCAATGAGCTGGACAGCGCTATAAAAGCGCTGAAGAAAAAAGATCCCTCTGGAGCGTTGCAGACATTAAATGAAGTTTTAGCCAAAACAACAGAACATGCTTCCGTAAAAGCGCTCGCGCAGGCGCAATTAGAGGCTTTTTATGCCCAGCAAGCTTTGCAGCGCGGAGCCTGGGCTGTTGTGGCGGCGGAACTCGCGGAGCTGGAAAATTTGCTCAGCGAAATTGTCGTAGCGCAGCCGGCGGCTGAAAAAACTTCCTCAGCGTCTGCCGGAAGCCCAGCCCCCGCAGAAGCTCCTTCCGCTGCTCCGACACCGGCTTCCTCGCAAGCGCCTGTGCCGGCGACTACGCCGGCTCCGGGCACATCAGGAGCGACAGGAGCTGTGCCTTCTGCCGGCAGCCCCGCGCCTGCGACAAGCCCTCCGCCGTCTGCGCCGCAGCCGCCCGCTAATGCGGGAGCAGCGACAGGACGATGACGCCAGGAGAGCGTTTGTTTGCGTTTAGGCTCGGATTCGGGGCTAAATGGCCTCAAACAGATATGACAAGCTAAATATAAGCACATCCTGCCCGAAAAGCGGATAAGATGAATCCTTACGGCTTTGCCCATTTACATGTCCATACAGAATACAGTCTTCTGGATGGCGCCTGCAGGCTGCATCAATTAGTCCAGCGCGCCGTAGAATTGGCGCAGCCGGCTGTAGCCATAACAGATCATGGCGTAATGTATGGCGTGATTGATTTTTACAAAGCGTGCCGAGAGGCTGGAATAAAGCCTTTGATAGGCTGCGAGATTTATTTTACATTGGGCGCGCGCCAGGAGCGAGAGCCTGGCAGCAACGGCCAGCAAAATAATTATCATCTTGTGCTTCTTGCGGAAAATGCGGAAGGCTATCGCAATCTCATTCGCATTGTCTCTATGGCGCATTTAGAGGGCTTTTATTATAAGCCGCGGGCGGATTGGGAGCTGCTTTCACAGCACAATAAGGGGCTGATCTGTTTGAGCGCCTGCCAATCCGGCTACATCGCCAGCCGCATATTGGCGGGGGATATGAAAGGCGCCCGCCAATATTTAGGACAGCTATGTGACATCTTTGGGCCCGAAAATGTGTATTTAGAATTAATGGATCATGGGCTGGAGGGGCAGACGGAAGTCAATACAGGGAAGCTCGCTCTAAGCCAGCAAACAGGCGTTAAAGTCGTGGCTACGAATGATGTTCATTATATTCAACAAAAAGATAGCGATTTGCATGATGTGCTTTTATGCATTCAGACATCGGCCACGCTCAATGAGGAAAAGCGCTTGCGCTTTGGCTCCAATCAATTTTATATGAAGTCCGCCGAGGAAATGGCGGAGCTATTTTCCCACGCGCCACAAGCCATTACAAATGTGGCGGAAATTGTAGAGCGTTGCAATGTGACAATTGAATTGGGCCAACTGAAGCTGCCGCGTTTTGAGGTTCCGGAGGGACACACTTTAGCCTCATATTTGCGCTATCTTTGTGAAAGCAATCTGGAGCGTTGTTATGGCGCGCCACGTCCAGAAGTTCTGGAGCGACTAAATTATGAATTAGATGTTATAGAGAAATGCAATTATGCGGGCTATTTTTTGATTGTCAGCGATTTTGTGGCGGAAGCCAAACGGCGGGGAATGCTTGTGGGGCCCGGGCGCGGCTCAGCTACAGGCAGCATTGTCGCCTATCTGACAGGCATTACAGAAGTGGATCCCCTGCGGCACGGCTTGATTTTTGAACGGATGCTGAATCCCGAGCGCGTCAGCCCGCCGGATATAGATTTAGATTTCCCTGATGATCGCCGCGAAGAGATTATTGAATATGTGCGGGAAAAATATGGCTCTGATCATGTGGCGCAAGTCGTAACTTTTAATACAATGGGCGCCAAAGCGGCCGTGCGCGATGTGGGCCGCGTGCTGGGGATAGATCAGGAGCGAATCAATCGGCTGGCGAAGGCGATCCCGGAGGGGCGGGGCTGGACATTAGAGCGGGCGCTTGCGGAAGCGCCTGAAGTCAAACAGCTTGTTCAGGAGAATGAGGATTTGGCCCGTGTCGTGGAATATGCGCGGCAATTAGAAGGCATTGCCCGGCATGCCTCTGTTCATGCGGCGGCTGTTGTGATTTCGGATCAGCCCTTGACAGATGTTGTGCCTTTGAAATGCGAAAAAGGGCTTGTCATCACACAATATGCCATGAATCCAGTTGTAGATGTCGGGCTTGTGAAAATGGATTTTTTGGGCCTCAAGACATTGACAATCATTAAGGATTGTCTAGAGGCCGTAAAGCGGCAGCATGGCGTGGAGATTGAGACACTAAAAATTCCTCTGGATGATCCGAAAACATACGAACTTTTGAGCCGCGGGGACACGCTGGCTGTCTTCCAATTAGAAAGCGAGGGCATGCGTGCTTTGCTGCGGCAGCTGCGGCCGGACCGATTCGAGCATCTTATTGCGCTTGTGGCGCTGTATCGGCCCGGGCCGATGGATTCAGCGCCTGAATTCTGCGCCCGCCGCCACGGAGCAGAAATCACATATCTGCATCCTCTGCTCAAGCCAATCCTGGAAGAAACATACGGCGTCATTCTGTATCAAGAGCAAGTCATGCGCATTGCCACAGATCTAGCGGGCTTTTCCATGCCGCAAGCGGAAATCATTATGCGCGCGATGGCAAAAAAGCAAGAAGAAAAGATGCTGCAAATGAAGCCCCAATTCTTTGCAGGCTGCGAGGCGCGGGGCGTGCCGGCTGAGATTGTCCAGCAAATCTGGGAGCGCATGATCGCCTTTTCCAATTATGGCTTCAACAAATCGCATAGCGCGGCCTATGCGCTTGTAGCGTACTGGACGGCCTATCTGAAAGCAAATTGGCCGGCGGAATTTCTGGCCGCGCAATTAACGAGCTTTATGGAAGATTTAGAAGAAGTCGCCAAATATGTGAAAGAAGCCATGCGGATGGGGCTGACAGTAAAGCCGCCTTCTGTGAATTATAGCGAGGCCGGATTTATGGCCCAGGGGAACGAAATCATCTATGGCCTCGGAGCGATTAAGAATTTTGGCGTCGGGGCGGCGCAATTGATTGTCCAGGAACGGAAGGCAGAGGGGCCATTTAAAAGTTTAGCGGACTTTTGTCGGCGGATGGCGCCGCGAAATCTAAGCAAAGCCGCGATAAAGACGCTTATTTTAGCGGGCGCTTTGTCTGATTTTGGCGAACGCAACGCGCTTTTGGCGGCGCTGGATTCCTGTTATGCTGCTGCACAAAAACAACAGGCCGATGCCGCCCGGGGCCAAACATCATTATTTGAAGAAATCGGGCCTGCTTTAGAAAGCGAAACGGATGCCACATTGCCCGCCGTGCCCCCTATGCCAGCCGAAGAAGCGATGCAGCTGGAACGGGAATTGCTGGGCGTATATCTTTCGGATCATCCGTTGCTGCGCCATCGTGAGAAACTGGAAAAATGCGCCACAGCAGCCCTGGCGGAGCTGCCGCTTTTTCCGGATAAAACACGCTTGCTCCTCGGCGGCATTGTGAGCGCGATCAGGCCCTATCGGACACGAAACGGCGAAACGATGCTGTTTTTTACATTAGCAGATTTGACGGATGCTGTAGAAGTCACAATGTTCCCGCGCGCCTATCAGCAATATGGCGCTTTCGTTCAGCCGAATGAATTAGTGATATTGGAAGCCCTCGTCGATCGGCGGGGGGGAAATATGGCGGAACATCATGAAAACGGCGAAGCCCAACGAGGCGGCGACACAAAGCTCATCTGTGAACGCGTGACGCCTTTAGAAAAAGCCAGGCCTGCTTCCAAGAAGCGACGCGAGGAGGCAGAACAAGCCCGGCAGGCCGCAGCGGCAGCGGCGCTTCAAAAGCAGGATTTTCTGGAGGAAGACGAGACGGCCGCGGAAGAGCCTCTTCAGGGGCCGTGGCTGCAGATAGAAATTCGCGTGGCGGAGCTGCAACACGATTCCTTGCGGGAATTGCAGGAGCTTTTGCGGCAATATCCGGGCCACGAAGGCGTCGCTTTGCTCTTTTATGACAATGGGCAGCGACGGCTTGTGGAATTAGCCGGCCTTAATGTTAATCCGCAGCCGGAATTGTTCCGGGCTTTGGAACAATTGCCGTTTGTGCTTAATGCTTATGAAGTAGATTGTCTAAAATTGCAGCCCAAATAACAACGCCGACAAACGGACAGGCGTAAACAAGACAAGATAGATCCAAAACACGAAAAATATTTCCGCTTATTCGGCGAAGCTAGTGGCATTTGTGAATTCTGCGAACGATATCAGGAGCGGCCCATGAGCGAAAACAAAATCCAGATCATCGATGCGCGGCGGCAATCCTCGGCTTTGCTGGACTCGCTGCGACATCGTTCTATCAGCGATTGGGAGCCGGAAATGGAACGGGCTGTGCGCGAAATTATCTCCCGAGTGCGCAAAGAAGGCGATAAGGCGCTTATAGAATACGAACAGCGTTTTGATTGTCCGACATTGACACAAGCGCAATTGCGTGTGCCGCGGGAACAAATTGAGGCGGCTTATGATCTTGTGAGCCCGGAATGGATTGGCGCCTTTCGGCGCGCTAAAGAGAATATTTATGCTTTTCACGAGCGCTTGCGGCCGACATCGTGGCTGGAGAGCTTTGAGGGCTTGTGGCTGGGGCAGCGTGTAACGCCGCTGGATGCCGTTGGGCTGTATGTGCCGGCCGGAAAGGCGCCATTGCCTTCGACAGTGGCAATGATGGCTGTCCCGGCCAAAATCGCCGGAGTCAATCGGCTTGTGTTAGCTTCTCCTCCTCGTCCAGATGGCTCTGTTCCTCCGGCCATGCTCGTAGCAGCGGCGGAATGCGGGATTGATGAAATATATCGTATGGGCGGCGCGCAAGCGATTGCTGCTTTGGCTTATGGGACGGAGACAGTGGAGCGTGTGGACAAAATTGTGGGGCCTGGCAATCCTTATGTGATTTTAGCCAAAAAAGAAGTTTTTGGCGTTGTGGGCATAGAATCATTGCCGGGCCCCAGCGAATCTTTGATTATTGCCGATGAGACAGCCGAGCCGCGACGCGTCGCCGCAGATTTGCTTTCGCAAGCAGAACATACAGGCGATAATCTTGTGATCCTGCTCACGCCCGATCCACAACTAGCGGAGGCCGTGCGGGAGGAAGCCTATCGCCAATTAACAGCGCTGCCGCGAATGGAACTCACGGCTAGTTCCTTGAGCAATTATGGGCTCATTGTCATTGTGAATGATCTGGAGCATGCTGTCCAAATCAGCAATGACATTGCGCCTGAACATCTGGAATTGGCTGTGGCGAAGCCGTTTGAGCTTCTGGAGCTCGTGGAGAATGCGGGCTGTATTTGTTTGGGGCATTACAGCACAGTGCCCTTAGCAGATTATGCTGCGGGCCCAAGCCATGTGCTGCCCACAAATGGCACGGCGCGTTTTTCTTCGCCGCTATCTGTAGAAGATTTTATCAAGAAATCTTCGCTTATTTACGCTACAGAAAATGGGCTGCACAGCCTGGGCCCGGATGTCATTGTGTTGGCAGAAGGCGAGGGGCTGCATGGCCACGCGGAGGCTGTGCGGCGGCGGCTGAGAGGCTAATGAAAACAGGCCGTAGAAATGCCCTCAGCCCTTTTGTCTGTCAGAAGCATAAGGGCCCGTAGCGATGTTTAAGAATATATGATATTGTTCAAATTAATGAAGTGATTTTATGCGTCTAAAGCAGAAGGAGGCGCCCATGCCACGCGAAGCACACGTACAGCGCCAAACGAAGGAAACGCAAATTGAATTGTGGCTTTGTCTGGATGGCGCGGGGGAATTTGAAGGGGAAACAGGCGTGGGCTTTTTTGATCATATGCTCAGCCAGATTGCCAAACATGGCCTGATGGATATAAGGATACAAGCTTCAGGCGATACACATGTCGACGATCATCATCTTGTGGAGGATACAGGGATTGTTTTGGGGCAGGCGCTGGCGCAAGCGCTGGGGGACAAAAAGGGCATCAGCCGCTATGGCTGGGCGCTATGCCCTATGGATGAGGCGCTCATTGGCGTGGCGCTGGATATTTCGGGGCGGCCCTATCTGCAATGGGATGTGCGCTTTCTGACACAAAAAATCGGCAGCTTTGATACGGAGCTTATCGTAGAATTCTTTCGGGCTGTGGCGACACAGGCTGGCCTGACATTGCATGTATGGCAGCAAGCCGGCGGCAATAGCCATCACGTCGCCGAAGCGGCCTTCAAATCTTTTGGCCGTGCGCTGCGGATAGCTGTAGCGCTGGATGAAAGGCAAGCCGGGCAAACGCCCAGCACAAAAGGGATGCTATAAAAACAGACGGCTTCACAGCGAAAGCCAGAAATTATTAAATGCTATTATGATGTTGTGAGAAAAGAAGCTTTTGCGCTGTGATTATGAGGAATGTGTGACGGAAAAATGATTGCGCTTATTGATTATGGGATGGGGAATTTGGGGAGCGTGGAAAAAGCATTGCGCCGAGTCGGCTGTTGTGTGGAAATTACATCCGATCCAGAGCGCATTGTGGCGGCACAAGGCGTCGTGTTGCCAGGCGTTGGCGCTTTTGATGATTGCATTCGCAATTTGCGCCAAACGGGCGTTGTATCCGCAATTCGAGAAGCAATAGCGCAAGATAAGCCCTTCTTAGGCATTTGTCTGGGACTGCAAGTGCTCTTTGAATCCAGCGAGGAGGGGCAATTGCCCGGGCTGGGCGTGTTGCCGGGGCGTGTTGTCCGATTTCGGCACAATCTTAAAATCCCGCAAATCGGATGGAATCAAATTCATATACACGATGCGCCGCCACTTTTAGAGGGCGTGCCCGATGGCTCCTGGACATATTTCGTTCATTCTTATTACGCTGAGCCAGCCGAGGAAAGCCTCATTGCCACAACAACAGATTACGGCTATGAATTTTGTTCGGCGGTCTGGCGCGGCTGCTTGTTTGCCAGCCAATGGCATCCAGAAAAAAGCGCGTCAGTGGGGCTGCAAGTTTTGGCTAATTTCCGAAGGCTTGTGGAGTCATGCTCGTCATTCCAGCCATAGATATTGCGCAGGGCAAATGCGTGCGTTTGCAACAGGGGGATATGTCCCGCCAGACAGTGTATGCGGACAATCCTGTGACAATGGCGCGTCAATGGGAAGCGGAGGGCGCCCAGCTTTTGCATGTTGTGGATTTAGACGGCGCTCTGCACGGGCATCCTGTAAATCTGGCCAGCATAGCGGCGATTGTACAGGCTGTGGACATTCCTGTGGAGCTGGGCGGGGGGCTGCGCACTGTCGCCGATGTGCGGCGTGTGCTGGAGCTGGGCGTTCATTGGGCTATAATGGGCACAAGCGCCTTGCGGCAGCCCGAACAATTGGAGGCTGCGTTAGCCGAATTTGGGGAGAGAATTATCGTGGGGATCGATGCTCGCGATGGCCGCGTCGCTGTGTCCGGCTGGACAGAAACATCTGATATCAGTGCTGTGGAGCTAGCGAGACAGATGCAAACGCTGGGCGTCGCGCGTTTAATCTGCACAGATATTGCGAAAGATGGGATGATGGCGGGGCCGAATATACATAGCTTGCGTACAATTGCGGAGGCTGTAGATGTGCCCATTATTGCTTCCGGCGGCATCAGCCGACTAGAGGACATCTTCGCTCTAAAAACATTGGAGCCTGTAGGCGTCATCGGCGTCATCATCGGAAGAGCGCTGTATGAAGGAACAATAAAGTTAGCGGAAGCCATTGCGGCAGCTCAACAAGCGTCTTAAAAGCGCATTTAACATAAAAGCACAAAGAGGGCAAACGCGTTTTGAGGATGGAGCGTGTATGTTAGCCAAGCGGATCATTCCCTGTCTGGATGTTACAGGAGGACGTGTCGTAAAAGGCATTAAATATGTGGATCATGTGGATGCCGGCGATCCTGTGGAACAGGCGGCGTTGTATGATGAACAGGGCGCCGATGAGCTTGTGTTTCTGGACATCACGGCTTCCCAGGAACATCGTCCCATTATGCTGGATATTGTACGGCGCGTGGCGGAGCAGATTTTTATTCCGTTCACAGTGGGCGGGGGCGTGCGCAGCCTGGAGGATATACGGGAGATTTTGAAGGCCGGCGCGGATAAAGTTTCCATCATGACAGCAGCTGTACAAAATCCAGAGCTTATCAATCAGGGAGCCGAGCGTTTCGGCAGCCAATGCATTGTTGTCGCAATTGACGCCAAACGCGTGCCCCAAGAGGGACGCGATGATAGCTATCTGGGCTACGCCCCAGAGGAAAACATTGAATGGCGCGTCTATACGCATGGCGGCCATCAGCCGACAGATGTGGATGCGCTCGCCTGGGCCAAGGAAGCTGAAGAACGCGGGGCAGGCGAATTGCTCGTGACAAGCATGGATGCAGATGGGACAAAAGCCGGCTATGATATCGAGCTTTTGCGCCGCATCTCCCAAAAAGCGGGCATTCCCGTGATTGCCTCCGGCGGGGCGGGAAATGTAGATCATATGTATGAAGCGCTCACAATCGGACAGGCTGATGCTGTGCTGGCGGCCAGCATTTTTCATTTTGGGGAGCTGACAGTTGGCGATGTGAAAAGAGAATTGGCGCGCAGAGGCGTTGTTGTGAGGCTGTAAGATAAATATGCCGATGGCTTTGCCACGGGGATGCTTTTCTCTGGGAATGTTTTACAAATTGCTAGAAGGGAATATGCTGTATACAATGACAATAATTATTCTGCTGGGAAAAGAGGAGCTTAAAGTTTTATGGCCATAACGGATGAGCTGAAATTGGATGCCAAGGGCTTGATTCCTGCTATAGCCGTGGATTATCAGACACAAGAAGTGCTTATGATGGCATATATGAATCAGGAAGCGCTGGAGGCGACATTAGAGTCGGGCTATGCGACATATTGGAGCCGTTCAAGAGAGAAGCTGTGGAGGAAGGGAGAAACATCTGGCCATCTGCAGAAAGTGCACTGGATTCGCACAGATTGCGATAAGGATGTGTTGCTTTTAGGAATAGAGCAAATTGGCGTCGCCTGCCACACGGGCCGCCGCAGCTGTTTTTATTGGGAATGGCGCAATGGCCAATGGGAGGAAATCTGTGGGCCCGAAATCAGTCCAGAAGAAATTTACGGCAAGCAATGAGCATTTGGCGGAGGAATGAAGCCTCGCCAACATATTTCATGATCATTCGTTTTTAATCCTGTCTGTTTTTTTAAAAAAATAGTTTGTATGTTCTGCGCCTGGGGGGGGAAAATAGCGGCGTTTGACTCGTTATTGTCGTCTTGATAGAATGAAGGCGCCGCCGGCGACGGCGGCAAAACATTTTCTTGATGTGAAGATTGATGAGCGTTTCTAATCCGGAATTGGAACAAATAATGCATCGGATGCGCCACACATGGCTTGTGTGGGGCCTGATTCCCTGGGCCGGGGCTTTTGTGTTGACATTGTTTGTGGCTTCATTTGCCCATGCGGATTCGCGCCTGTCCGAAATGGCGCTGGAACGGCGTTTTCAAGTTTTGCTGGCTTTCGCAGCGGGGCTTTTTTTGATTGGCTTTTCTTTAGACAGCCATTGGACGAATGCCCAAAAATTAGCGCGGCGCCTGCTATTAGCGGCGGGCCTCAAGCCAGATCGGAAGGGACGTTTTCCCAGACTGACATTGCGCCAGCGGCAGGAATTATTCCGGCACAACGAACTTGTCTATCATAGCATTCTGTCTTCTGTATGGGCCTTGACAGTAATCGGGACAGCGATTGCCGCCATTGCCGTGCTCGCGGCGGCAGCGCGGCTGGGCTTCGCTTATGCTTCCATGCTGCTCATCGTGGCGGCGGCCTATCAGCTTTTCGTCTTTTCGCGCCATGCGTATTATAAGGAAGTCATTATGGCGGCGGCGCAGGGGACATTGGCGGCAGAGACAGCAGAACAAGCCGGGGAAGAATGAAGCGCTATCACGGGAAATTACATTCATCAAAAAAGCTCTAAAAATGCGTTACAAACGTCCGATTGGCACACAAGATATTACGCCTGATATGGCGATAGAATGGCGCTATGTTGAAGAAAGCTTTCGCCAACTGGCGGAACGCTATGGCTATGGCGAGCTGCGGACGCCCATGTTTGAGGACACGGATTTGTTTTTGCGTTCCGTGGGGGAGGAAACAGATATCGCCAGCAAGGAGATGTATACATTTGAGGATCGGGGCGGGCGGAGTCTCACATTGCGGGCGGAGGGCACAGCGCCGGCTGTGCGGGCCTATCTGGAAAATCATCTGCATCAAACAGATCGTCAACGGCTTGTCAAGCTGTATTACATTGCGCCCATCTTCCGCTATGATCGTCCACAGGCGGGGCGCTATCGGCAACATCATCAGCTGGGGATAGAGGCGATAGGCTCAGCAGAGCCCGCTGTGGACGCGGAAGTTATAAGCCTGGCCTGGCATTTTTATGCCCAGATGGGCTTAAAGGGCGTGAAGCTGCTGATTAATTCTGTGGGCTGTCCGGCCTGTACGCCCCGTTATGTGGAAAAACTGAAACAGACGCTATCCAATAGTTTAAATGCGCTCTGTGAAAGCTGCCAGCGGCGTTATTACGAAAATCCGCTCCGGATGCTGGATTGTAAAATTTGCCGTGATTTTATGGAGCCAGCGCCGAAACTGATGGAGGAGTTGTGTGGCGATTGCGAACGGCATATGCGCGGCGTGCTGGCTGTGCTGGATCTTTTAGGCGTGCCATACGAAATTGATCACACGATTGTCCGGGGGCTGGATTATTACACAAAGACAGCCTTCGAATTTCAATTTGCGGGCATCGGGGCGCAGGCGGCGCTGGGGGGCGGCGGCCGTTACGATGGGCTTGTGGAAAAATGCGGGGGGCCGCCCACGCCGGGCGTCGGCCTGGGGATAGGGCTGGAAAGAGTCCTGCTGGCGCGGGCGCAATTAGGCTTAACGATTTCTCTTCAAGGCCGAAAGGGCATTTTCATAATCACGATGGGAGACAGTGTTTGGCCGGAGGCTCTCAGGCTTTTGCAGGAGCTGCGCCTGGCGGGCTTTAAGGCGGATGTCGATTATCGACGCCGTTCGCTCAAAGCCCAGCTACGCTATGCGGACAGTGAGCTGTTCGCCCATGCTGTCATCGTGGGCGAGGAAGAATGGAAGCGGCAGATCGTGGGCGTGAAGAATCTGGAATCTGGAGAACAAATAGAAGTGCCGCGGGCGGAACTGCTGGCGTATTTGCGCGCTCAGGCAATGTCTTAAATGTCATCCGCCGTCCCAATCTCATCTGTCAAAAAATCCGCGTTGTTTCAAATATGGCTTTTCTTGGCCGTTTTTTCGGCCTTCGCAAGCCTAATATCTATTGCGCTTAGATTTGGCGCCGGGATGATGGGATTTTGGATTCCTGTTTTTTGTTCGTGGATTTGAACAGCACAAAATCTTTCCACGCTGGCCTGTGCTGGCCATTGTTTTATAATCTGTAAAGAGTGTGAAGCGAAGCCTGTGGGGCAATGGCGCAGACAGACACATCAGGCGTTGTATAGAAAAAGCAAGCGAAAATCGCCCAATTTGAGCCGCTTCTTTTTGTTGCGGCAAAAGGCAATTTGGACCTTTGTTGATACAATGGGCATTAGACTGTCTTTCTGGGGCCGTGTGTGAGCCATTTTGTGCTGTGGGGGGGAGGGAGCGCGAGGGGCTATGCGGCTTCAGAGGAAAAATGCCGCTGTTTTCTCCTGTGTGGCGTAGCTTTCTTGGGCAGAAAAATATGCGGAGGGGAGATAGGGGCTTATGTCGCAACAGATGTTTATGAAACGGACAATCCGCTGTGGCGAAGTGCGCGAGGCGCATATTGGACAGGAAGTTATTTTAAACGGCTGGGTGCATCGCCGCCGCGATCATGGCGGACTGATCTTTATCGATTTGCGCGATCGGGCAGGGATTATTCAGATTGTGTTTGATCCCGAGGAAAGTGCAGCGGCGCTGGAGGCCGCGCGGGAATTGCGGAGCGAATATGTGATTGCAGTGCGGGGCGTGATTCGCCGGCGCCCGCCGGGCACGGAAAATCCGCAGCTGGCAACAGGAAATGTGGAAATGCGAGTCCGGGAGCTGGAAGTATTGAATGAGGCGAAAACGCCGCCGTTTTCTTTGACAGATCGGACGGAGCCCGATGAATATGTACGGATGAAATATCGCTATCTGGATCTGCGCACAGAGCGGATGCAACGGAACTTATATATTCGGCACAAAGCAGCCCAGGCGGCGCGGCAATTTTTAACGGAGGAAGGCTTTTGGGAAATTGAGACGCCTTTGCTCTTTAAGCCGACGCCCGAAGGCGCCCGTGATTATATCGTGCCCAGCCGCGTTAATCCGGGCTTATTTTATGCGCTGCCCCAATCGCCGCAAATTCTCAAGCAGCTCTTAATGGTCGGGGGCATTGATCGCTATTTTCAGATTGCGAAATGTCTGCGGGACGAGGATTTGCGGGCAGATCGCCAGCCAGAATTTACGCAGATAGATCTGGAATTTTCCTTTGCGGATCGGGATGAGATATTTGATGTCACAGAACGGCTCTTCGCTCATATCTTTCGCGAAACAATCGGCTATGAGCTGCCTGTGCCTTTCCCACGGATGACATATGCTGAGGCGCTGCGGGATTATGGCACCGATAAGCCCGATTTGCGCTTTGGGATGAAGCTTGTCGATATTACGGATGTGGCGGCGCAGACAGAATTCAAGATATTTCGGGACACAGCAGCGCGCGGCGGACAAATCAAGGGCATAAAGGCGGAGGGCTGTGCTGATTATTCGCGTGCGCAGCTGGATAAGCTGACAGAATTGGCCCGCGCGCATAAGGCGGGAGGGCTAGTGTGGATGCGCGTGCTGCCAACAGGCCTCGATTCGCCTGTGGCGAAATTCTTTACAGCGGAGCAAATGGCGCACATTCAAGCGCGCTTCGCCGCCCAGCCCGGGGATTTGCTCCTTATCGTGGCGGATCAGCCCGCCAATGTGGCGGAAAGCTTAGATTGGCTGCGGCGGGAAATCGCGCAGCGTTTAGGGCTCATCGATGATTCTGTTTTCGCGCCGTTATGGGTCGTGGATTTCCCCTTGCTGGCCTGGAACGAAGAAGAACAGCGCTGGGAAGCAGAACATCATCCCTTCTGCATGCCGCATTATGAGGATTGGGAGCTATTAGAGAAGGATCCGGGCCGCGTGCGCGCGCTCAGCTATGATGTCGTCATCAATGGCAATGAATGCGGCTCGGGCAGCATCAGAATCCATCGCCGCGATATTCAACAGAAAGTTTTTGATCTCATCGGCATAACGCCAGAAGAGGCGGAACGACGTTTTGGCTTTCTTTTGACTGCCTTTGAATATGGGACGCCGCCGCATGGCGGCATCGCGCCCGGATTTGATCGGATCGTGATGATGCTCTGCGGGGAACAAAATATCCGCGAAGTCATCGCCTTCCCCAAGACACAACGGGCTGTGGATTTGATGGCGGATGCGCCTGCGCCTGTAGAGCCGAAAGTGCTGCGGGAACTGCATATCAAGCTGGATTTGCCTCCCAGCACGCCCGCCTAGCCAAAAGCAAGCGCGAAGCGTCTCCGTAGCGGGAGCTTGCCACAAAACGCACAAGGGCTTTCTTTCTCTTTGAGGGGCAAGGGAAATAAACACAAAGAGATGGCCTGGCTGCCCAGAGCCAGGCCTTTTGCGTTGTCTGTCCCCGCTGTAAGGAAGCAAAAAGGCTTCACGAGCCCTTGTATGCTCTGCCCAAAATGGGGAAGCGGCAGAAAGAATACAATAAAGGGCTGCTGCAATGAAGAGAAGAATGTGTGTGAATGCAGAAAAATGCGAGGCGAAAAGGAGAGGCCTGAGATATGAAATCCGGGGCAGGATTATGTGAGGCAATCTTTTTATTTGTGATGTGCGGCGTTGGGCTCATGCCAGCGGCAGGAGAAACACAGCCCGTTTACAATCTTTTGCTGAATCCGCAATTTGATTTTCATTGCTTTGACAACAGCCGGCATGCGCGCGCTTCTGTCCACTCTGCAGGCTATGTGGCCTGCTGGAACACGGAAGCTTACGGGGATATTACAGTGTCATCGGCTGGACATGTCGAAGGGCTAAAGCCACGCCTGTTTGTCCGTAACATTGTAACGATAAAGCCCGGAAAACATCTTTATCAAATTGTTTTTTTGCCCGAAGCAGGGCTGCGGCATAGCGATATAGTGAGTCTGGCAGTGTGGGGCCAGCAAAAAGTGCCGCACAGCTTGCGCGCTTGTGTGCATGTGTTGAAAATTGACAGCCAGACAGGCGTCTGGAAGCCCTCTGATTATGGAATGTCCGATACACGAGAATTTCCGCGTCAGGCGCGGGGCGAATTAGTCAAAGCCCGGACATACACGGCTATTTCGCCAGAAGCGTCTGATTTTCAAATCCGCCTGGAAAATTGCCTCATTCCGGGAAAATTTGAGCACAAAAATGAATCCAGCGACGAACAAATCAATGCCATTGCTTTAATGATTGAATTTGAAAATATCTCAACAGACAGTGATGTGCGTGTGTATGCGCCTTTGCTTGTAAAAGGGGCCTTGCCAGGCTGGCTTTCTTCAGAGGCAGCGACACCGACAAATGGGCACGCACCTCCAATGTTGCCCCCGGCGATACGGCCAATGCCCACTTTATATCGTCACATCCCCCGCACTATTCGGAAGCTCTGGAGGGGCGAGCCGTTGCATATTCTCGTGATGGGCTCCAGCATTGATCGGGGGAGCGCTAATCCGCCGCTATATCTGTATAATGAGGATCCGCAATCGCCCCAATTCAAGCAGCCGCTAGCGGAAGGGCTATTTAAGGGCGAGCTCATTGGGCGGCCCGATCTGAACAGCACTGTGGGGCGCTGGCAACATTATTTTGCCTGGGCGGGGCGTCTGCGCACGGAATTGCTGCGCAAATTTAATTATCCGCCCGAAAAACTGCTCTTGAATTATATGGCGTGCGATGGCTCCAGCGTCTCGGAAGCTATCTGGGGCCTGGAAGAATATGCTTCGCTGCGTCTCCCGCCGGACCCTGAGCTAAATGGCCAGCCTGCCGGCAAAACATGGCCCGAAATGTATCCCGGATTATTCGAGCGTCCGCAAGGCCCGGGGCCAGATCTCGTGCTGTTCGGCAGTGGCGCAAACGAAAAAACAGATATGCCCGAGGAAGGCGCGATCTTTGAGGCGACGATTCGCTGGCTGCAAGCGCATTATCCCGATTGCGAATTCATTTTCTGTATGTGGCAACGCGCCCGGGAATATACGCCCAATACAGGACATCTCATGGAGCTGGCGCTGCATTATCAAATTCCATTTGTGGATATGGGAGATTTGATGGATCAGCTTTTGCAATGCGCCAATCGCTTTGCTCTCTGTCCCGCAGACGGGCACCCGCAAGCCGCGGGACATTATATATGGTTCAAATGCCTGGAACGCGCTTTTGAAGTGGCGGACCCTCTTGTATCGGGCCTCGCCCAACGCCATCTGCCCGAGCGGCTCTATCCCACCGCCTATGGCTGGGAGGGGGAAATTGTGCATTATGATGCCCCTCATCCGCGCCTGCAGGGGAATATGATGATTCTGGATGACACGACAGTGAATTGCTGGGGCGTTTTGCCGGAAAATGGGGCCGTATTGCTGGATGGGGAGAAACGGCGCGATGTGCGCCCCAGCCCCACCCGAAATTTGCGGAATTCTCTTTTTGCCTACGGCAAGCTGAGTCTGGGCGATCGGCATGTTTTAGAATTGACGGGCGAGGGCGCCCAGATCAAGGCCGCGGATTGCAAAATCTGTCCGGGCCGCCAGGACATCCCCGTAGATCAGCCCCCCTGGGAATTACGCGGCAAACAGCCTCAAGCTTTCGCCAGCCAGTGGGGAGCGCCGTTTGGCGATAAACAAGTGCGCTTGGAGCCGGGCGAAGATATTTCTGTCTGGGCTGTAGGAACAGATCTGGCGCTGGCATATGTGGATGCCCCCCTGGGCGGCACGCTTAAAATAACAGTGGATGACAAGCCTCCTGTCTATATTCCCACTAATATTCCGTATCGTACGGCGACAGGCCAGGAAATCTATATGGAAAATCGCCGGGGCCTGCCACATTTTCGCTACGGCTGGCATTTTGTGCGCGTCCAAGCTGTGGATGGGCCTGTCGCTATTTTAGGGCTATTTGCCTACGATACACGCTCCGGAGGCCATGAGCGTCGTGTTGTCGGATATGCCTATCCCGGGCAGACAATTCGACTGACGCCGCCCTTTTCTTGCCGCCCCTTTGTGATATGCCAAGGAGGACTATCTGTCCGGCCAGAAGAAATTTCCACAACACAAATTTTATTTCGCGGCCAAGGGCCGGGCGCGTATGAGGCGATTGGAGAATGACATTCCCTTGCTTTTTCGCCTTCATGCATATTATTCTCGTAAGCCTGATTTTAAACAGTTTGCCCTCAAATGGCCAGGCGGAAGAGCCCTTGCTGCAACATAAGCCTGTGATGCGCAATGCGGATCGGATAAGGCCGTGGGCGAAAAATCCGCGTTATTGGCAATACAAAGGCCGGCCTGTGTTGCTTGTCGGCGGCTCAAAAGAAGACAATCTCTTTCAAATTCCCGATCTGTATGAACATCTGCAGCTGCTGGCCAGCGTCGGCGGCAATGTCATCCGCAACACAATGAGCGATCGGGATGAGGGAAATGTGTATCCCTATCGGCGCCTGGAAAATGGACTGTATGATCTGGAGCAATGGAATGCGGAATATTGGCAGCGTTTTGCGAATATGCTGCGCTGGACATACGAAAAAGATATTATTGTCCAAATAGAAGTTTGGGATCGTTTTGATTTGAGCCGCGAACATTGGCAGCGCCACCCCTATCGTCCCGCTAACAATATCAATTATACAGAAGAGCAAACAGGCCTTGCCGACTCCTATCCCGAGCATCCCAGCGCCGACAAACAGCCGTTTTTCCATACAATCCCGGGCATGCCCCAATATCAGCCGCGCTATGATTTGTTGCGCCGCTATCAGGAGCGTTTTGTAGCCAAGATGCTTTCGTATAGCCTGCCTTATGGCCATGTGCTGTATTGTATGAACAACGAGACAACAACAGATCCACGCTGGGGGCAATACTGGATGCATTTTATTAAGCAGAAGGCAGCACAAGCCGGCGTGGATGTATTTGTGACAGATATGTTTGACGACGGCTATATCCCGGAGCGTTCGCCCAACATCCGCCTCGTGCTGGACAGGCCGGATCTATATGATTTTATTGACATCTCCCAGATCAACAGCCGCAATTTCGGCGAGGATCATTGGCGGCGGCTGATGTGGCTGATGGAGCAGCGGGAGGCACATCCGCGGCCTGTGAATCATACGAAGATTTATTCGGCCGGACAAACATCCTTTGGCTCTGGCACGCCTCAGGACGGCATTGAACGTTTCTGGCGCAATTTGCTTGCGGGCTCGGCTTCCGCGCGCTTCCATCGCCCCACAAGCGGCATTGGCCTCAACGAGCTGGCACAGGCCTGCATACGGACTGTACGGCTTGTGGAACAGGATGTGAAATTCTGGGATTTGAAGCCCCATATGGAGCTGCTTTCTGAGCGGGAGCCCAATGAAGCCTATGTGGGCGCGCAGCCGGGAAAATCGTATGTACTGTTCTTTTGTCAGGGCGGCGCTGTAGACCTGGATTTGCGCCAAGCGCCGGGGACATTTGTGCTCAAATGGCTGGATATCAGCAGCGGAACACAAAAAGGCACAACATCTCTTTCGGGAGGCGCGATTCAAAAAATTGAAGCGCCCTCCGCAGCCCCCTGGATTGCACTGATCAAACGGCCCTGAAGAGCATCTGCGATGAGCAGGCTGGGGCTCCATGGGCAAAGCCCCAAAATAGAATTGCGGAAAGCCAAAGGCGTTAGAGCCAGCGCCATTTAATCCGGCAAAGGCTCGTCGGCAAGACGCTTCAAGAATTGCGCAAAAGCTTCGGCCCAGGCGGCCCAACAGCGCTCGCCTAATTCCGCCCGCGCCAATGAAGGATCGCCAAAAGCTCCTGTGGGCGAAAGCTCCTCTGTGCGCCATTCCCATTCGGGCACATTGGGGCGCAGGAGCGTTGGCCGCTGGAGCTTGTCCTGGCGGACAAGATGAGGCCGATCGGCTAATGTTTCAGATGTCTCCCAGCGGCTGGCATGAATGCCTGGCTGTCCCTCGGAGGGCTCCTCTTGCATGATTTCCCGCGCAAGAGCGGCAAAGACAGGATCTTTGTGATCTTGAAAATAGGCCACACGCAAGGCGTGTTGTCCCGCAAATTCATGAACTATCTTTTTTATGGCCAGCCTTATAGCGGGCTCGTTGCCGCCATGGCCACTGACAACAGCAATCTTGCGGAAGCCATGACGCACAACACAGCGCAAAATATCGGCAATCACATTGACATATGTTTCAGGCTGCAGGGAGATTGTGCCCGCAAAGCTTAAATGATGCAGCGCCAGCCCGTAGGGCATTGTAGGCAACACAAGCGTCTGCACGCCATAGGCTTCCTGTGCGCGCCGAGCGCCTTCTTCTGCAATCTTTTGGGCAATGCGCACATCCGTATCTACAGGCAACATGGGCCCATGTTGTTCCACAGAGCCAAAGGGCGCCGCTACAAGGGCGCCTTGCTTTGCGGCCTGAGCTATTTCTTCCCATGTATGTTCGCCCCAGAGAAAACGCATGCTATCCCCTCTAAATGTAGCTATAAATCTAATCTAAAAAGCCTCGCCAAGAGCCTATTATTCTTAAACTAATTATCGAAGCAACAGCATAAGCACACACAGGGGTTTCAGAATTTTTTGTGCCTACTAATATCCCAGGCCCACAGGCGCCAATGTCTCTGTGCTCACATAGCCATCCACAACATGAAACAGGCTTTCGTGCCTGGCGATAACATCAGGCTGCGCTCGGGGCAAAAACTGGCGAGAATTGTATTCAAAGCCCATTAAGGTGTCTATGCGTGCGGCGAAGCCAGCCTCATGGACAAGCGCCAGGCCTGGATTTGTCAAATCCTGCATTGTCACAACGAGTCCTTGTTCTTTCGCTTTCGCCACATAAAGCAAAGAGGCGGAATGTCCTTTGCATGTCTTTAAGGCGACGCCGCTCCAGCCGAGCTCAATGGCCAGCTCAAGACATTCCACATCCGTCACGCCTTCGTCTACAACGACGGGCTTCAGCTTTGCCACGCTGGACATGTCGAAACGATGGGCCCTTAAATCGCGTTCTGTCGGCTGTTCCAGATACAAAAGCGACTCATATGCCAGCGGGGAGCATTCTTGCAAGCGTCGTAAATAATCCACAACAGAATCTGGATGAGGATTGAGCTCATTGCTGTCCGTGGAAAGATAAAAGCGCTCCTGCCGGCCGAGCCTTTCGTATGTTTCTGCCACAACGCGCGCCACAGCCGCTGTCCGCTCCACATCCCCTTCATTATCCGTGCCGCGGAGCTTGACTTTAAAACAACGCAGGCCATCACGCTCAATCCATTCTTCCAAACTGACAGGAAGCCCATCCTGGGGATCGTCCGGCGTGACTTCCTGTCGTGTCAATTTATCCATCCCGCCGACAAGATGAAAAATTGGCAGGCGGGGCTTGAAAGAGGGATATAAATAATGGGCAGGATATTTGCCCACAAAGGCGGGCCCCAGCCAGGCGGACAAATCGTAATTCATAAAATCCGGCCCATAGGCATCATAGCTGCTCACATTATGAACACGGCCATATGCGTCTGTTAACGCCGCATCGACAGGCGAGGCGCAGACAAGCGCCGCCAGGAAGGGGAACGGCTCCGCCAAAGCCAGCTCCGATGTAATCTGGGCAGCAATTTCTTGTAAAGCAGGCTTCGCCTCCAAAAACAGTTCCATGGGATGGCCGTAGCGGGCATTGTCCAGCATATGTTGACAGAATTTTTCGGCACACAGGCGCATGGCCGCATCGCGCTTTTCATGGGGCACAAGCGTCGAGGGAAAAGCCCACAAATCGGAAAGCAAGATATTGCCCCAGCCTTCGGCACGCCGGCCATCTCGCGTTTCCACAAGCACGCGGCAGCGCATATCTGTGATGGCGGAAACAATGCCTGCGCCAAATTTCAGGGGCGTCCGCAGCATGGCCTCTTCAAAGACAGGCTCAATGGCCACGAGCTTGATGTCTTTATTCATGACAATGCCTCATAGAAATCTCGCCTATCGCTTTCGTCTTCAATGATGTTTCCAAAGACATTTTTTCTCAGCCATGCCTGCAGGCGTGTTGCCACACAGGATATTGAACGCCAGGGAAAATCTCAGGATATGTCTCAGGAAACATAATAGACGTGCTATGTATGATAGGCGGATTAGCTTTTGAGCGGCAGTCGCACGACTTGTCGCGTCTCTGAAGCCTTATAAATCGCCAGGATAAGCTCAACGGCGCGGCGTGCTTCCCTGCCATTTAATACAGGCTGACGCCCTTCTTCAATAGCCGCGAGCAAATCGGCGATTTGCTCTGCATGCGCTTTCACAGCCTCGCCTCCCATGCCTTTTGTGGGATCGGACGATCCGCCCGGGGCGCCGGCTGTGGGATTGTATTCTGTCTCTTCGCCCTCCACTTCCCATAGCTGCAATTCATCGCCCACAATCACAACATTGCCCTTCATCCCGTGAATTTCCAGCCTTTGGGGATGTCCCTTGTATGTGCATGTTGTGCCCTGGATGACGCCCTGGGCGCCATTGTCAAATTTGACAACAGCGCTGGCGCAATCCTCGACTTCAATATTCTTATGGCCCAGATTGTCCGCAAAGCCGAATACTTCTACAGGATTGCCCATCATCCAGATGAGCAAATCAATGTAATGAATGCTTTGATTAATCAGCGCGCCGCCGCCGTCCAGAGCTTTTGTGCCGTGCCAGCCATCGCTGTAATATTCCTCCGTGCGGAACCAGGGAACTATAGCGTTGCCATAGAGCAGCTTTCCCAGCCGGCCTTCGTCTACAGCCTGCTTAAGGCGCTTGTAAACAGAAAAATTCCGACACTGATGTGTGGCGCCGACTAGCACGCCCTGGCGCTCTGCCGTCGCAATTAAGGCATCTATATTTTCCAGTGTAATATCTATCGGCTTTGTGCAAATCACATGTTTGCCTGCTTCGGCACATTGGATCCCTAATTTGGCATGCAAGCCCGATGGCACGACGATGTTGCATACATGCAAATCGTCACGCTTCAACATTTCCGCAAGATCTGTGTAATAATCACAGCCATATTGTTCGGCTTTGGCCCGCGCACGCTCCTCAACAGTGTCGCATACAGCCACAATCTGGGCATTGGGCAGCATTTGAATGGCTTGCAGATGCGTATCCGAAATCACGCCACAGCCTACAACAGCAAAGCCATATTTTTTCATACACATCTTCCTTCCCCTTCATTGTGCATCATTCCAAATAGGAATTTTTATCATATCACGCAAAGCCATTTCGGAAAAGAGGCTTTCCCTCTTATGTCCAACAGGAGGCTTTACATCAAAAATGGGGAGATAGCTGCAAAGAAAGGCATCACGATAAAACAGAAAAAAATATCGCCCGCAGACATTTTTCTCACAATTCTAATCTCTGCTTGTTTCTTGTCGCAGGGCTTCATTCATGCTTCCCGAACGGAAGCCCTCCAAATCAATTGTCACATAAATAAAGCCCAGCGCTTTCAACGCTGCCACGATTTGCCTTCGCAAAGGCTCCTGAGCCAGCAACAAAAGCTCTGTGGCAGGCGCCTCGATCCGGGCAATATCTCCGTGATGTCGCACACGGATTTGCGAAAATCCCTGCTCCCGCAAAAAACGCTCCGCCGCAGCAATTTGGCGCAGCTTTTCTTCTGTAAGAGGGCTGCCATAGGGGATGCGCGAAGCCAAACAAGCTTGGGAGGGCAATTCTGCTGTTGGCAAGCCCAGATAGCGGCTCAGCGCGCGCACCTCTTGCTTATCGAGGCCAGCTTCAGCCAGAGGGGCACGCACGCCCAGCTCCAGAGCAGCTTGCCGGCCGGGCCGATAATCCTGCATATCATCTGTCTGCGTGCCCTCCGCTACATACGCCAGCTCGTATTCTCGGGCCAAACGCTTCAGCCGCTCAAATAAGCTTCTCTTGCAATAATAGCAGCGCTCAGGCGGATTCGCCAGCAGCTGGGGATTGTCCAGCTTCTCTTCTATAAATACATGGCGAATGCCTAAAGCGGAAGCGAATCGCCATGCTTGATCGCGCTCATCTTCGCTAAACAGGGGAGAAATTGCTGTAGCCGCCACAACCTTATCGCCCAAAACAGCATGAGCCACTGCCAAAAGCAAGGAGCTATCCGCGCCCCCCGAAAAAGCCACAAGCACACTGCCCATCTGTTGTAAAATTGCTTTTAGCCGCGCATATTTGGCTGCTAAATCCGTGGGCAAAGATTTTTCGCGCATATTCATTTCTCCAGACGGCGAGCATGGCCAAAGCCTGGATCGATGAAGCGGCCCATTTTTTCCAGACGCGCCCGTAAGCCTTCTCTTCCCTGTTCTGCTTCTTCTGCGGGACAAATCTTTCCGGGATACAGCTCATATTGAAAGCGATAAGGCGGAGGCGTGCAATTGGGCATCATTACATTGGCGCCTGCTTGCAAGCCCCTTTCGCGTCCCTCCGGATGAATCGTGCCCAGCGCTGTTGTCGCGACAATATGAGCTTGGGGCAACAGCAAACGCGATAAGGCCAACATGCGAAGCGTCAACGACAAGCCGCCTGGAGGCGCTGCTCCTAAGGGCGTCTCTGGATGGGGAATGAACGGCCCCAGGCCTATCATATCGAATTGCCATTCATGAAAAAAAAGCAAATCACGGGCTAAAGAAGCAGAGGATTGGCCAGGCAAGCCAACGATTACGCCCGACCCTAACTGATAATCTAAGGCCTTTAAATCCTGCAAACAACGAATACGATTTTCAAAGCTCATCCCCGGATGCAAACGAAAATAAAGTTCGGGATCGCTAGTCTCAATACGCAATAGATAACGATCGGCGCCCGCTTCTTTCCACGCCGCATAATCCTCAAAGGGCCGTTCGCCCACGCATAAACTTACTGCCACGCCTAATTTTTTGATTTCCCGAATAATTTCTGCTAGCCTTTCCCGTGTGAATGTAATGTCCTCGCCGGACTGCAAGACGATTGTTTTAAAGCCTTGTTGCGCCGCGTTTTGCGCCGCCTGGACAATTTCTTCAGGCGTCATCCGATAGCGCGTGAGCTTCTGATTAGGCGCGCGCAGACCACAATAATGACACGCATTACGACAATAATTGGAAAATTCAATCAGGGCGCGCAGATGTACGCCCTCCCCCATCTGCGCCCGTCGCACATGATCCGCAGCCGCAAACAATGCCTGCTCGGCGGCTACATCTTGTGTTTCCAGCAAAGCCTGTAAATCCGCCTCACTAAAGCGCCCCTCCAGCAGGCGTAATAAAGCCTGCGCTGCCTGGCTATCTGCTATGGACGGCCATTGGACAAGCTGAGAATGTGGAATGTATGGGCTCATTTTGTATTTCTAACACATTTCAAGGAAGCTTTCGTTCCGTAAGGAAGAAATGGGAGGATAAAACGCCTGCCTTTATTCTCCATTGCTTTTTGTCAATTAGGAGCTACAATCCTGGCGGCCAAGCTTGGCCAAAAGAGGCGCCTTAGATCACATAATCCAGACGGGAGCGCAGGCGTTCTTCTTCTTCCACAAGCGAAGCAAATGTTGTGCCGTCATACACAGAAGCGAGCGCTTCAGCCGCTCGCCGCCATAAGGACAAAAATGCGCAACTTCCGTATAGAGGACAATCTTTGGCCGGCTCCGGATTCAGACATTCCGTCGGCACAAGAGGCCCTTCTAATACTCGCATCATGTCCCCCACAGAGATTTCCGCCGGATCCTTGGCTAATTCATAGCCTCCACGGCTCCCTCGCACAGAGCGCAATAATCCGGCCTGCCGCAACTGATTGAGAATCCCCTCCAGAAAACGCGGCGGAATAGCCTGCCGCTGCGCAATCTCGCCAATCCGAATTGGCCCCTGGCCATAATGCTTCGCCAATTCAAACATCGCCCGCAAAGCATATTGTGTGCGCTGGGACACTTGAATCATTGTCAATCATCTTCGAGCAAAATGAATTCTCTATTTTTTTTATGTAAATAATAGAGTATTTAGCTCAAAATGTCAACAAAATCCCTCTTTTCCTGTTTCCATGGCTCTTTCTGAAAAGCTTTTAGCGGACATTCTCTGTGTTTTGAATCGAAGAATGCTCTTTAAAAAAGACGTAAAGAAGCCTGCACAATTTACAGCTTAATGAGATGTCCTGTGCATTCAGGGCTTCCGTTCCTTTGCCGATGGCGAAGCTTGGGGCCAATTTACCTCTTGGGATATGATATTGCCAGCAGTGTCACGGCAACGCAATGTGATTTTAGCTTTTCCCTCTTTATCCAAGGGCACAAGCAGGCGGAATAGCTCTTCGGCGCTATCATACAGCCCATCGGCGGCTGCCACGCCTCGCCAGATATTATCCTTTTCTGTGTGATAGGCGATTTCGGCGATTTGCCAATTATCTGTGGCGAGTCCTTCGATGATCAGCTTGCCCTCTTGTTCGGAAAAGCGCTGCACATGACAGACGGGCGGCGTGTTATCAATGACAATATTATAAATGACATATTCGCTTGTAAGTGCGGCGTCAGGATTGGCTAGCTCATCGCTCACGACAATTCGTACATCATAGCGCCCATCTTTCAGCGAGGCTGTATTCCATTTATAGCTGTTTTCGTCCGGGCTGCATTGTTTCAACAATTGCCAATTTTCTGATCCCGCAGGGCGAACTTGCAACGTCGCCATTAAGCTATCCTTGTCGGGATCGCTGGCTGTCCATTTGATTTCCAATTCGCCTCTGTAAATTTTGTCCACAGAAAGATTATCCAATTTCACAGAAGGCTTACGATTGGCGGGCAAATAAGCCAGGCTGATCCAGCGCAGGCGAATTTCAGGCCGTGTATGTTCCTTTGACGCCTCTGCCTTCATTTGCACGCGATATTGTAAATAGCGCGCAGGCGGGCTAAAGATGGAAACGCGGCCAGCGTCTTCTAGATTATAGGGGGGCGACCAGCCGCTCCAGCTGCCATCTTCTGGATCAGGGCTTTGGCCCGAACGAGTCTGTAACATCAATTGCGTGCCCGGAGATACGATCGCGTGCCAATCCATCACGCCCCATTGGGCAGGCCGCAAAGCGTCAAATACGGAGGATAAGAAGGAGCCCTCAGCCGCCGCGTGCGGATTAAAGACAAAGGCTTCGCCCACATTTCCTGTTCCGCCCACAACGCCTGCGGGCCCGGCTGTCAGACACAAAAGATGAGTCATGTCCGCATCATACAAAATCTCGTAACGATCGTTGTCAACAATCCGCAAAAGCTTTCCTTCCGGGCCTGTGCCAGCGTACAGATCGCCCTCATGAGCCAATAGGGCATATATAGGCATATTTTCCGTTGTTAAAAATCGTTCTGCCAGCCAGCGGCCTTCTTGGGAAGGGGCGACAAGACGATACACGGCGCCGTCCTTTCCGGCACAAGCGGCATAGAGCGCGCCTTTTTCGTCTTTAGCCAGCGCTGTGATGTCATCATCTGTGCTCAGCAAGGCCTCACAATATTGCTGGGGCCGCAGAGCATACAACACGCCCTTCGTCCCACATCCCATAAAGATTGTTTCCTCTTCTACAAGCAGCGCCAAAATGTGTGCCTGAGGAATCTGCCAGAGAATTTCCGCTTGGCCAGAAGCATCAATACTATACAGACGGCCCTCGGGGCCTGTTCCAGCCAGCAAGCGGCCTGATTTGTCAAAGGCTAACGTCCACACATAATCACAGGGGAGGCGGCAAAACAAAGATAGCTTGCCGTCGGGATTGACGCGGAAGATTTGCCCTCCAGGCCATGTTCCCAAATACAGGACGCCCTGGGCGTCAATTGCGAGCCCGCGTATCGCAAATACATTGGGCTCTGCCCATAATTCTGGCTGGCCATTAGCCATCAGCCGATAAATACAGCCGGGCGCCCCTGTCGCAAAATATACAATGTCTTTATGGCAAACAATATTCCAGATGTAGCCAACAGGCAAGCGGCTAATCTGGCGCATCACAGGCCCCAATGTCAAGCCCCCGTCGCTGCAGAGCGCAATCCCTTTCGCTTCCCCTTTCGCAAAATCTTCTGCCTTATTCTGCAGCCAAATGGCGGGCTGGCGCAACACGCTTTTGCCTGTCGCTTTTTCATCCTTTTTGCCTTCTTCTGACTTTTTATCCCCTTTTTCCTCTTCTTCTTTATTTTCTTTTTCTTTTGTATCTTGAGGCTTTTCTGCGGAAGCGTTTTTAGGCGACGCGGCAGCCGAAGAAGCTTCATAAATGTCCCGTGCCCGCGTCGGCGAAAATTGTAGCCTGTGTTTCAGCCACGCCAGCGGCGAAAATGCTTCGCTAGAAGCGAAGCACATGTCCTCATCCTGTTCCGTGGCAGAGCGCTGGGCTGAATTTTGCTTTTTTTCTTCGCCGGATGGGGCGGCTTCCGTGACAGTGCCACGGGCGCCTTTGCGATCTTCTGTCGCCAGACTCAATACATGCCGCCCATAAATCACATAATCAAGGGGCTTGGAAGCAAAAAGCTCATCCTTGCCCGTACTCACATCTGTGCGCAAAGCCGCCGCCAACACTCCAGAAAGAGAAGAGGGCAAGCGCATAAGCCGTGTGTTGCCTATTTGTGTGCCCTCCATTGGCAGCGCTGCCACAACACAGAGCTCACGGCTTTGTTCTAATTTTTCCACAAAATTCACAACATCGGAGAGCGCCTCAAAATACGGGAGCATAATGCCGAAGCGGCTGCGGAAATATATAGCATCATTGCCGCCGCCTACGCCCACTCGAATCATTCCTTTGGGCAAATCCTCGGGCATTTGCAATGTAAAAATATGTTCCTGCACATCGCCGCCATCTGGACGAAGCAAAACATGAATATGAAGGGGCTTGCCCGCCTTCGCAATTTTTTCTTCACTGAAAATCTTCTCAATTACAGCCGTTTCGTCCTGATTGGAAATTTCGGCATTAAAGGCCAGACGGGCAATGCCTTGCGGCTCCCAGCGATTGTCCTCCAGAATTTGCAGCAAATCGCTGAGCTCATATAAGGCTGCGCGGATGGGCGAGCCTTGAAAATACGCCTGATTTTCCCGCCGAAATGTGGCCCCTTTTTGTCCTGTGACTTCAAAGCGCAGACGCAATGTGCCTTCGGCTCCCGGATTATACGCGGCTTCCAGAGCCTGCGCCAGGCCGATTGTCAAAATAGAGGGCGTTATGCCGGGCTGATCCAAAACATGGATGTTGTACACACGCGTGAGGCCCCGCGTCCTGTCTTTAATTTCAAAGCGGGCGGGCACGAGCGGAGCCTTGACGCCCAAACGCCCCCCTATCGCCCACGCTACATCCGCTTGCAAGGCGCCCACATCCATCATCCCGGAGCCCAATTTGTTGCTGCGCATGTAGCTCGGCATAAACTCATTAATCCAGGCCGTCGCTAATGGAATATTGACGCGTCCTAATTGCAGCAAAGGATGGCCAAAAGCCAGGATTTGCGTGCCCTGACGCCATGTGACAGTGCCAATGGCCGTCATATCAAAATCGCCTTCCATAAAGCGTACGCCTACAGCGGCTCCAGGCTCCAGCTCCACTGGAATCTTTTCCCGGCGCGTTCCGCCGCCGGCTAAGGGCTCCAGGCCCCAGCGGCTCAGCTTTTCCGCCGCCAACTTCAAGGCTTCGGGGCCAAAGCCGCTGCAATACAAGGGCGCTTTCACGGGGCGCAAAGGCAATGTATCCGTTGGCAAAAACGCTCCGGGCGCCGCTACAGCTGCGGCTTTGTACGTATGGCCCGCAATTGTAAAGGGCTGCGAGGCTATCCAGCGAAGAGGCGCAGCGGCTTGCGGCGGCGCCTGGGGCTTTGCTTCCGCATTCATAACATCCAGAGCTTCCAGCATGGGGCGGATAGGCGTAATGCCCGCAATGGGCTCTTTTTGAAATGTCCAGCCCCAGGCAATGGCGCCAATGAGCTTGCCGCGAATATACACAGGGCTGCCGCTCATCCCGCCAATTACGCCACATTGGCGCACGACAACAGGCCCGTCAATAATGCGGGCTAAAATCATGTCCTGGCCCAGATTGGCTTGTCGCATTACATCTATAATTTCTAAATGAAAATCTGAAATCTGCACGCCAGCAAAAACTGTTTTGCCAATTGCCTTATCGCCGCGCTGAATTTGATTCACATCCATCATTGTGGCGGGATCAAACGCGCTGGCTGCAGCATAGCTCCTGAAGAAGCTCAGCATGAATATAAGCTCCACGCAGGCCAAAATGCGAATTTGCTTCATTGCTGTTTTCTCCTTGTGAATATGAAAACGGAAATTGTGCCCAAACGAGGCATTGTCTGCTGAGGCGCTAATTGTCTGCTGCGCAAATATCTTTTTGCCGGGCCCAAATAAATTGTTGTGCTTCTGTAGAGAGCATCACATATTCTGCTTTTGTATTATATCGCGTTTGGCGTAAAAAGGCACAACATATAAGGCCGGCAACATAAGGCCGGCCCTTATCTATCTTTGGCTGTATTCTTTGCCAATGCGCATTGCTTTCAAGATGTTGGCTCAGGATAATTGAGGAGCCTAATTTGTTAAACGATTCGTTTCTTTGGGAAAATTTCCTGCTATCAGGAATTTATCGTGATAAAAGTGCAAAACAGAAGGCGTTTGTTCTCTGGCTGCTAAAAAATAGACGGGAGAAAGAAGGCTTGACAAGAGAAAGTTTTTAGTCTACTATTTATTATAGTAATTGACGCGCGTAAAAGGAGTGCTGAAATGAAAGACGATCATTCTCCCCAAATCCCTGTCTTTCGGCCTGCGGGCGAAGGCTTGCAAAAAATGCTCGGAAAATTAGAGGCGCAAGTCATGGAAGCCGTGTGGCAGGCTAACAAGCCTGTATCTGTAGAGGATGTGCGCAATGCCCTCGCAGAAGCAGGGAAGTCCGCTGCTTACACGACTGTGATGACGACTCTCAGTCGCCTCTATTCCAAAGGCTTGCTGGAGCGTTCGCAAAAAGGCAAAGCTTATTATTATTCGCCTCGCATCAGCCGCAAGGAACTGACTTCCAGTGTCACGAAACAAGTGATTGACGGCCTATTAACAGCGTTTGCCGAGCCAGCGATTGCCTATTTCGTGGAAGCGCTGGCGGATGAAGATCCTGGCAAGCTGGATACGCTGGCGGAGATAATTGAACAAAAACGAAAAGCGCGGAAAGAATCTGCGGCCAAAGAGGATAAATAGCATGACGCAAATGGCCTGTCAGATTCGGACGATTGGGCGCCAGATTTTTGTCGCCAAAGAAATCTCAAGGGAATGGATTCAGCGCGTACACAGATTTCATATCCCTACAAGAGGCTTGAGCGTTGGATATAGTTTTAGCTGCGGCGTTGATGTTTGCGCTGTGGAATGCGGCGGCGAGTCTTTTGCTCTTATTGCCTGTTCTTGTTGCCACAGAATCGCTTTATAATGCCTCGGCCTCTCTGGCTCGCCGTTTTTGGCTCCTTGTTAATGCTGCTCCCCCTGTATTAGGCTTTATAGCCACGCTTTTAGGCTTTCTTTTCTATGCATACAAAGGCCCCCTCGCCGATCCGCACAATCCAGAAATTCGTCTACGCGCCCATTTTTGTCTGCTCTCGTGGACAGTTGCCCCTGATGCCGCTTTCCGCATTCGTTTGTTAGCCTGGGGAGCGCTGATGTTTTTGCTTTTTGCTCTTGTGCGTTTGGGCTGGAAGCTATGGGCCACAAGGCGGGCTCAAGCTTTAGCCACGCAATGGCGGGAAATCGCGGCACAGGAGGGCGGGGAATGGATTGAGCAAACGCCCATATTAATCCTGCCCCGGCAGGAGCCCGAATGTTTCGTTTTGGGCAGCCGGCCTGCTGTAATTATTGCCACAGAAGGGCTGCGTCAACTACTGGATAAGAAGGAATGGCAGGCTATCATCGCCCATGAGCTCGCTCATGTAGCGCATAAAGATTTAGCTGCGCAAATTTTTTTGCAAGCGCTGACAGATCCCTTTTTATGGCTGCCCAGCACGCATTTTTATTTGCGTATGGCGCGCCGCGCGATGGAATATGCCTGTGATGAAGCGGCAGCCAAATATGCCTGTAAAGAAAGCCTGTTATCTGCGCTTCAAAAAATGGAAGCCTTAAAAAAAGCCAATCAGGAAAAGCGGCAAGGAGAGCTGGCCTCCCTGCGGCCGACGTTTCCCCGCTACGCCCATCCTCAAGAACGCGCTATGGCTTTGCGACAAGAAGCGTTCAGCTCCTTTGCTCTTCCCTTGCCCGTTATTTTAGCTTTGGAAGCGGCTCTGTTTATTGCGGCGATTGGCTGGCTGGCAGCTCCCCTGCATGATACTTTATATTGTGCTGCTAAATCGCTGTTGACAGTATTGGGAGCCGCAAAATAATTAGAGCTTGCTACAAACAGAGCTATTTTCAGGCTTGTCTTACTAACAAGCCTATCTCCTAAAATATTGACAATCGCCCGACATTCTTATAGCGACACTGTTACACGCGTACGATTTCAAAATGTTTAATAATAATATCGCCGATTCTCTTGAGCAAAAATAAAATTGTATCTTCAAGGGATGAGGCGCAGGGACAAGGGGGATTGAAGGAACAAAAAAAGCCTGTTAACATTAAGCGACAAAAGCACATGGGAAGGAATCATAACAGCTTATGATTTACAAGAGCGTTTTGGAATTGATTGGACATACGCCAATGCTGCAGCTTACAAAGATCACAGAGCTGCCTGTATTTGCCAAATGTGAATTTCTGAATCCTGGCGGCAGCATCAAGGATCGTGTCGGCCTGGCTATGATTGAATGCGCGGAAGCAGAAGGCCTTCTAAAGCCGGGAGATACAATTATTGAGCCGACATCGGGCAACACAGGGATTGGCATTGCGCTTGTGGGCGTGCAGAAGGGCTATCGCGTGATTATCTGCATGCCCGAGAATATGAGCGAGGAACGAAAAAAGATTATCCGCGCCCTGGGCGCCGAGCTGGAACTGACGCCAGCCGAAGCCAGCATTCAAGGAGCTGTGGAGCGTGCCCGCGAACTGGCGAGGCAACTGAACGCCTTCGTTCCTCAACAATTTGAAAATCCGGCCAATCCCCGTTGTCATTATGAGACGACAGCGCAGGAAATCTGGGAACAGATGAACGGCGACATTGCTGCTTTTGTGGCGGGCGTGGGCAGCGGCGGCACGCTGCAGGGCGTAGGAGCATTTCTGAAGGAAAAAAATCCAGACATACGCCTTATCGCCGTAGAGCCGGCGAATGTGTCGGCGTTATTGGGCCATGAGCCGGGCCTGCATCAAATTCAAGGCATTGGGGACGGCTTCATTCCTGCTATTTTGGATGTCAATCTTATTGATGAAGTTGTAGAAGTGACAGATGAGGACGCCATAGCGATGGCGCGGCAATTGGCGCGTGTGGAGGGATTGCTTGTGGGCACGTCCTCTGGCGCCAATATCTGGGCGGCACTGGAAATAGCAAAACAGCACGAAGGAAACATTGTTACAGTATTGCCAGATCGGGCGGAGCGTTATTTCAGCACGAGCTTGATTTGAGCCCAAGCGCAAATGCATGCTGCCCCCAACATATGGAGATGGAGAGAAAGCCATCCGCGCATTCTTAGAGCTTGCCAAACAGCGGCGCAGCATCCGCCGCTATCGGCCGGAGCCTGTGCCTGAGGAATTGCTCCAACAGATATTAGAAGCCGGCTGCTGGGCGCCCAGCGCTGTAAATAGCCAGCCCTGGGAATTTATCATTGTGCGCGAGGCCGAGGCCAAAAAGGCTTTATATGATTATTCGGGAATCGCCGGCCTGAAATGGAAGCAATTGCTGTCCGCTCCTGTTGTCATTGTTCTTGCCGCCAAAAAACTGACGCCGTATTCGCGCGATGATTGCCTATTTGCCGCCCAGAATATCATGCTGTGCGCGACAGATTTAGGCCTGGGGACATGCTACATCGGCGGCTTCGCCGAGGAAAAAATTCGGGCGCTTCTTGGCCTGCCGGAAAATTATATCGTCCCTGGAATGATTACAGTAGGCTATCCCGCTGAAAATCCTTCGCCGCCCCCTCGTCGTCCCCTGAGCGAATGTACGCATTATGATGTGTTTGTTCCAAGAGGACGAGATTTGTCATATCTTAAGCGCATTCTCCATATTATCGGGAAGCTCCTGCGTCTGCAATGGCGCCGCTAGCGCAGAGAATTTTTTCATTTTCTCTATGGAAGAAGGGAAAGCTCTTAGCAAGCTGAAATATTTCCATTGCATAAGCGATGTGCGAAAGAAAAAATTATGTTCTGGAGGAGATGAGCATGGCGCTTCCCAGCATTCCCAAATCCGAATTTCAGCAGCGTTGGGCCACCTTACAGCAAAAGATGGCCGAAGCCGACATTGATGTGCTCATTGCGCATGGCGATGAGGCCGATCCCTCCATGATTCGTTATCTTTCTGATTATTGGCCGCTTTTTGAGACAGCCGGCGTCGCCATTGGCCGTGAAGGCGATCCGATTTTGCTCATTGGGCCTGAGTCGTTGACTTTCGCCCGCGATCGCAGCAAATGTGAGCGAATTATGCAGCTTCTGGAATATCGGGAATCGGCGGAGCCGGAATATCCTGGCGTCAAGCTGGATACCTTTGAGGATGTGTTGCAAGCTTTAGGCGGCGATTCTATCCGGAAAATTGGCGTGGCAGGGCTGCCTGTAATGCCTGTAACTGTGTATAACGCTTTAAAGAAAGCGGCTGGCAAGGCAAAGCTCGTGCGGGCGGATGATTTGATTGTGGAGATGCGGACGATTAAAAGCCCCAATGAGCTCAAATGCATGCGCGAAGCTTTTCGAATTAGCGAAATCGCGACAGAATATGTGCTGCAGAATATGAAGCCGGGAATGACGGAGCAACAAGTTGTGGGCTTAGCGCAGGCGGCGATGTATGAACATGGAGCAGAATACGAGGGCCATCCGACATATGTGTTATCTGGCCGCAACAGCACGCACGCGATTGGCCGGCCGAGCCGCAAAATCCTCAAAAAAGGCGAGCTCATCCAGCTGAATATCGGCGCGCTTGTCAGCGGCTATTCTTCCAGCGTCGGCCGCCCCGTTTGTTTCGGCAAGATGCCAGCCAAGATGCGCGATCTTGTATCATTTGGCCTGGAGGCGCATTACAAAACAGCGGAGCTGATGAAGGCGGGCGTGCCCGCAGCAGATGTTGTGATTAAATTTGAGGAATTTGTCAAACAAGCTGGCTATGGGGATTATCTGCTTTACGGCCCGTGCCATGCCATTGGCTTGATGGAAGTGGAGCGGCCCTGGATGGAATCTTCCAGCAAATATCTGTTGCAAGAAAATATGACATTTCAAGTGGATACATTTCTGTATACAAAGCAATATGGGCTGCGTTGGGAAAATGGCGTGCGCGTCACAGCGAAAGGCGTGGAATGGCTGAGCAGCAAATTTAATGAAGTGCTGGAACTATAATCTCCATAACAAGAAAAAATTTGACACGCAAAGATAAATTGTTCTAGTTTAAGCGATACGAGGACACACAAAGCACAGGCGACGTCGGGCGAAAGAGGGCTTTGGCCCCTGTTGTCGCTGCATATCCAGAATAATATGGCCGGCGCGTCGCCGCAAGGGAGGGCGAGATGGCGGATATTTCTGTCCTGTTTGGGCTGGATATGGAAACAGATGTAGGAAGCTGGGGGATTGATTACACAGGCGTCAAAGAAGGCACGCCCAAGATTTTAGATTTATATGAGAAAAAAGGCGCCACAGGAACATTCTTTTTTACGGGCGAGGCAGCGCGCTTGCATCCTCATGTAGTGCGAGCCATCAAGGAGGCGGGCCACGAAGTCGGCTGCCATTCGCTTTATCACGAGACTGTGGGGGATCCTCTTTTTGAAATTCCTGGCGTAAAGCCGCTTTTGCCAGAAGAAGTGCCCTTTCGCTTAAAAGTGGCAACGGAATGGGTCGCAGAAGCCCTCGGGGAGCAGCCTGTGTCCTTCCGGGCGCCGCGTCTGTGGGGCAGCACAGCCGTGTGCAATGCGCTTGAAGAGCTGGGCTATGTGGCCGATGCCTCCTATCCCCTGTATTTTTACGAAAAGCAGCTGACGCCGTATCATCCCAGCCGCGAGGATTGGACGCAAACAGGCAATTTGCGGCTTGTGGAAATCCCGAATTTTTGTGATTTGACAATTGAGAGCACGGATCCGTATCATCGGGATCGGGATCAATGGCCTCTTTTTCGGACGAAAAGCGCAGCGGCTTTGATGGAGCATGTAGATAATTTCATTGGCTATGTGCAGGAGCGCGGCCTGCCCGTTGTTTTGTGCTTTTATTTCCATCCGTGGGAATTTATGCCGATGCCGACGCGCATGCATTACGGCGAGGGCGCTGTGGAGCCGGATTATTTCCTCGTGCAAAATTGCGGCGATTATGCGCTGGAACAATTTGCCTTGTTAATAGATATGCTGTTGGAGCGCGGCGCCCAATTTAAAACAGCGCGCCAAATAGCCGCTGAATGGGCTTAAGAGGCTGTAAATTGGCATGCGCGCTATTTGTTTTTAGGAATGCGTCGAAGCCTCGATTAAGCGATTTGAGAACTATTTATATTAGCTTACAGAAAAAAGGCTGCCTGCATTAGCCTGCCTGCCAAAGGGCAGGCTGTTGTTAATCTATCAGGGAGGACAGGACAATGGCTGAGGGCAAATTGACATGGATTTTCCCGGATGGGGATTTGCCGCCGCGCGGCGAAGAGGGCTTGCCGCTCGAAGGACACGAATCCCTGATCGTGTTGAATACAGGAGAGGAAGATGCGCATATTGTGATGGACGTGTTCTTTTCGGATCGGGAGCCCGAATGGGGCTTAAAGCTGCTGGCGCCGGCGCGACGTGTGACATGCTTTCGGCTGGATAAGCCTGTGGGGGATCGGCAATTTCAGATTCCCTTCGGGCAATATGCGCTGCGGCTGCGTTCTGATGTGCCCATCGTGGCACAAATTGGGCGCGCGGATGTCCGACAGCCGAATCTGGCTTATTACACAACAATTGGCTATTCAGAATAGGAGCGAACGATGAAGATTGTGGAATCCATGCCTTTTGCGGCGGAATTATTGGCGCCGACATACAAAGAAAGCTTTCGGCGCGCCGAGGCCTGTGCGGGGCCGGGGGAAATTGCGCTGGATGAAAGCTGGGCGCTGGCGCTGGATGCTACAGAGGGAATTGTGCCGTTGGCCGCGGAACATCTGCGGCAATTTATGGCCCAATCGCTGGGCGTGGAGCTGGATTGTTGTGGGACCGAAAAACGCCTTATTCTGCGCATTCAGCCCGATCTGGACGCTAATCCCGAAACACATCTGCTGCGCGTCAGCGACTGCTGCGTGGAAATCATCGGCGCGGGGCCGCCCGGCGTTTTGCAGGGCGTATTTCGCGTGGAAAATCTGATGAAGGAACGAGGCGGGCCTTTTTTGCCTCGGGGCGAAGAAAAGCGGCGCCCGATATTCAAACATCGCATCCATCGTTCGTGTCTTTCGCCCTTTTATGTGGAAGAGCTCACGGGCTATCGCGGAGATCCTTTTAGTGCAGAATGGTTTTCGCCAGGCATGACATATACGGGCTGGACAGAAGAAGACGCCGGCCCGGATATGTTTTATCACGAAAATATGTTATTGCGGCTGGCGGAGCACGGCTTTAATGGCATCTGGCTGCGCGGCGCTTTTCGACATTTCGCGAAAGTGAGCGTGTTTCCGGAATTTGGCGCGCAAGCGGATATTATTCTGGGGCGTTTGCGGGAGCTGGCAAAGCGGGCAGCGCGCTATGGCATTAATGTCTTTTTGTATCTTAATGAGCCGATGGGCATTCCGGAGCATGATGAATTTTTCCGCAAATATCCGCAATGCGCTGGCGCGCCGTCCGTATTCAAGCCAATGATTAATCTGTGCACAAGCACGCCGGAGATTAAGGCCTATTTGCGTGAGTCAGCGTATTATATTTTCCGGAATGTTCCGGAGCTGGCAGGCTTTATTATGATTACAGCCAGCGAATATCCAAGCCATTGCTGGTGCCGCTCCGGCATCGATCCCGAGGATCCGACAAAACGGATTGGGGAAGTGGCGGCCTGCCCGCGCTGCCGCGAGCGCACGCCGCAGGAGACAGTGGGGGAGCTTGTGCGGCTAATCCGCGATGGCGCGAAAGAGGCGAAGCCTGAGGCGGAAATCATCGCCTGGAATTGGAGCTGGGCGATGTGGGAGCCCGATCCGCAAACAGGCGTGCTGGAGGCGCTGCCCGAAGATGTGATAGTGATGGGCGATTATGAGCGCGGCGAGCCCACAGAAGCGCTGGGCTTTTCGTATTTGAATGATGAATACAGTATTAAAGTTGTGGGGCCCAGCCAGCGTTTCCGCGGCGTGGCGGATTTTCAATTGAGCCGCGGGCGGCCTGTATATGCCAAAATTCAAATCGGCACAACGCATGAAAATCCCTCCATTCCCTGTTTGCCCACAATGCACAAAATCGCCCAAAAATATCAGACGCTCAAACAAACGGGCGTCACAGGGATGATGACATGCTGGAATTTCGGCAATATGCCGTCGCGGGCCACAGAAGTGGCTGGAGAATTCACATTTGATCCCCAGCCCGAAGATATCTCCGTTGCCCTGCGGCGAATTGCCTGCCGTAATTTTGGCTCCCAAGCGGCAGACGATGTTGTGAAGGCCTGGGAAATGCTTTCGCGGGCGCACGATGATTTTCCCAGCAGCATTCCTGTGATGTATCATGGGCCCATTAGCCGCGGGCCTGCCTTCCTGTTCATTTTTGAGCAAATAAATAAGAGATTCCCTAATTCCTGGCTGCTGGACAAAGACATCCGTGGCGATTTGCTGGATTGGGCGCAGCCTTTTGGGCCTGAAAAAGTGTTAGAATGTTTCCGCTCAGAAGCGCGTAAGGGCTGGGAAGCTATTGCCGTGCTTGAGCAAGCCTTAGCAAAAACACAAGGCGAGGATCGTCGGCGCCTGGAGCGGGAAATCGGCCTGTGCAAATTTCATATTATCCAGACGCAAAGCGCGGCCAATGTTGTGGATTTCCTGCTCACGCGCAATGCCTATTATGCCTGCCAGGAGCCAGCTGAAAAACGGCAGCTGCTGGAGCGGCTGGAGGAGATTTGCCGGGCGGAAATGGAAAATGCGGAGGCCTCCATTCCGTTGATGGAAGCTGATGCGCGGCTGGGCTGGCACGGCGAAGCCTACGGCTATATGATTAGCCCGCAGCTTGTCAAAGAAAAGCTGGCAGGACTGCGAGATATCCTGGAGCGCCTTATTCCAGAAGAACGAGCCAAATTGGGCTAAAAGGCGCGTTTGGGGAGAAGCCTCTTGCCAGAAAATCAAACAGAAGACAGGGGCGGAGCTTGAGGCTCCGCCCTTTTTTAGATTTAGAAATGAATGTTTTGCTTTCATTTTCGGGCTTCGCCAGCCTTTATTCTTAGCAGATGACTCGCTAATTGCGGCTGATGAAATAGAGGCAATAGGAAGATTTGCTAAAGCTTTTCTGTGATAATTCGTCTATTCTGTATTGTGTTGTCTGGGAGAAAATAGCAGCCAGCCGAAATCTGTAGCGGGATTGAGATCGCCCCAAACAAGGCGGCCCTGGGCGGGCTGGCGCGGCGCCCAGGAGCATTCGGCGGCGCCCGGCGAGCTTTTAATCGGCAGCACACGCAACACATTAATCCGGATGGGCTTGGGCTTTCGGCCTGGCTTTTGCTGGAGCCATTGCCAGGAAATTTTCAATGTAGCCGCCCAGCCCTCAGGCGAGCGTTCTGCCGTTGCTTCCCAGCCTCCCGGCTCAAGCGGCGGGATGTAGCCATCATCATATTGACAGCGTGCTTTTCCATCCGCCCCCAGATGAAAAATACGGCGGGGGAGCGTGCGGCACGGCTCCACAAGAATTTGCACAGCCTCTCCTGCGCCTTCACATAACACGCGAATAAACACAGCCTCTTGTGTCCATATAGCCTGCCAGCGAGTCAAACGGCTTTGTTTTTCTTCGTCGGGCACAGGCAGATGATCATTCGGATCATAGCCACATCGCTGCCAGCGCTGCGAATTAAACACATGACGCAGCCAATGGACACATTCCGTGAGGGGCGCTTGAGCCCAATGCGTCTTCGCAGGAGGATTTGCCGCAACAAAGGGCGCCTGATAAAAAACGCCCGGAGGCTTTTCGCCAATATAATCAGGCCACAGCACGCCATATCGGCGGGCTTGTTTTTCCATGGCAGGAAATTCTGTGGCCAGCAATTGCCGCAATTGTGCTATTCGCCAGCGCAAGAGGGCAGGGAAATATTTATAGCCTTCCGCCTCGGAATGAAATCCCAGCCGCGCATCGGCTTCCGCCAAAGATAAAAGCTGCTTGCTTATTTTTATCTCGGCGCGAACAAGCGCTTTCATCTCCCGCAACAGACGTTGTTTGGGGGCAGGGGATTTTGCTTCTGCGAGACGTTCGCGCAATTGATAAAAGCGCAAAATCTGATAGCCGCTGCGGAATTGCAAGCCCAGGGCCGTCGCGAGGCCAATATCTTTTCTGCGTTCTGGACAATTATTCCCGAGACGAGAAAGGGGCTTGAGCAAAGCGAGGCCTTTTTCCCAATATTCCAGCATCCGCTGGCAGAGCGTAACAATTTCTGTTAATGTAAAGCCATTTGTGACGCATTCGGCAATATAATCGCCGCTGGGCGGATAGCCGATTTGCCATGTGGGGGCAAGAGGCAGCCGGCGGGGAATAAGATACAAGGGCCACACGGGACCATCATGCATGGGCCCATAATAGCCAAAAATGTGAGCCGTAGGATATTGGCTGTAGCCGCGTTCAAAATAATGCCAGGCTTTCGCCACACGTGTCGCATACGGCCCCCAATCGTGTTGCGCCAGGGACAGGAGAAATTGCTGCTTGTTTTTGGGAAATGGATTAAAGGTCAGCTCGCTGGCGGCACGCGTCATTAAGCCCGGATAGGAGCCAAAATACCATGAATACATGGCGGCGCTGACGCCAAGCGCGCGCATGGCGCGAAACTTGCGATAGAGAATCCCGGGGACAGGCACAATTTGCGTTGTCGCCACTTCATGAGAGCAGCTCACTTGCAGCTTAGCAGAGACGCGCGTGCCCTGCGAACGAGCAGCTTGCGCAATATTTTTGAATAGCTCGCTGGGCCCCGCATATGAGAGCCAATAATCCCATGTGGGGCGCCATTTGCCCATTTGTTTGTTGGCGCCCCCTGTTTCAAAATTATGCTGCAAGATTACATCAGGCGGGATGTGTCTTGCGGCCTCAATTGTCTTTGCAGCGCCCCATGTCACAAATTGCCCATAGGGCCACGCCACTAGCTCCGCCTCCGGATTCACTGCTTCCATTCCCCGACGCATCGCGGCTAATGTCTCCGCCAGCACTTCCCAGGGCTGCTTTTGGGCGCAACGCGGGCACTGAATAGCAAAAGAGTCTGTCCCTTCTCTTGGAATGTACAGGGAATAACAATGTGTCTGGCGCTCGCCGACGGGAATGACAATCAGCCCTCCCAGGCCGGGCACGAGCTCAAAGAGCGTGCGCACAGCTTCCTCTACATACGCCAGGCCCTTTTCTGTGCTCGTGCAAAAAGCGCGCTGATGGCCTAATAAATCCGGATGGGCCTGCGCAGCGGCCTGCACTTCTGGCGCAGGACGCGTAAAGCCTGCTGGCTCAATGCAGAACGGATAAATGCGAATGCCATAACGGGCACAACGGGCCACAATTTGCCGTAGCTTCTCTAATCGGGGGCCAGCATTGCGGCCATATTCGGGAATGAGGCGTGAGGGAATGAGCTCGTACCAATTAATCGTAAGCCATAAGACATTTATGCCTTCATGAGCTAAACGATTCAAATAAGCCTCCGGATAATAATCCACATCGTCTGCTAATTCATCCCGCAGCCGGGGAGGGCGATTGATGGGGCCATAAAAGCAGCGCGAAATACGCGTCAGGACGAAGGGCGTGCGCGTGATTTTTCCCAGCGGCAAAAAGGGCCCGCCCCGGCGCCGCATTTCCTCCTCCATAAAAAATAATCCCCGGCGTATGCCCTCTGTGTCCGCAGCCTGCAGCGTTACGGATTTGGGCGTCACATCAAGCGCATATTGCTCGCGCTTATCATTTGATGCTCGGCGAATATATAGCGGCGCGGGGAGGCCCTCAGCTTCCGGGCAAACGATGGACATAAAAGAGGCAAAATCGGCATACGCTGTCTCTAAGATTCCTTGAGGATCAGGAAATTGTATCTCCAGCGCAAAGCCCGCAGGGAAAAATGCTTCCTGGGCAGAGGGCTGCTTTTTTCTATACAAAAGGGGCTCATGCACAGGAGCTGTGCGGAGCTCTGTGACAAATTTCCATTCGCTTTCAGGAGGCTGAGGCGGCAAAGGAGGCCAATAAGACACGAATTTCCCTTCCTTGTAATTTTGCAACAGGCATAAGCCGTTCATAGGCTTAAACGATACAGGGCGGCGGCGTTTCGCCAGGCGATATGTTCAATCGTTTCTTCGCTGGCGCCTGCTTGACGCAAAAAATCAATGAACGAAGCAACTTTGGGCGGAAAAGGATTGTCGGATTCGGCGACATTGAACATCGTGCCATAACTTTGAAAAGGAGGGCCCACGCGCGTCGTCCAATCTGTGCCGGCCAATAAGCGTTCTCGGGGCACTTCCGCTATCGTGCGCGGCAAGGCGGGACTATGAAAATCGCGAATCTCCAGCCAAAAATGGGCTGGGAATTCCTCGAAAACGCCCCCCAGGACATCCAAAAACCAATAAGCCCAGGAAATGAGCCTTTTTGTCTCCGCGCAGCCAATTGCATGCGCCAGAATATATTTGGCTTCCGGGACGCGCTCGGCAATGCCCAGCAAATCCTCCATATGATGCATCCCATGGCCCGAAGCGCCCATTTTATAGCCCCAATATGTCCCCATATGAATCTGCACAGGGACATCAAATTCAGTCGCCTTCCGTACGAGGCGTTCGCCGGCCTCACTATCCATTTGAAAATCAAACATATAGGGCAGCATTTCGCCAAGCTGCACAAAGCCCCATTCGCCTAGGGCAATATCCATCATTCGGAGCGCTTCGTCCAGAAAATGAGGATTAACAATGCAACTGCCGAATAGTCGCTGGGGCGCCTGGCGGCAAAGCCGATAGATCATCTCATTGGCGATTTTCATCCCCTCGGGCTGTTGCTTGACGAGGCTGTTGTAATAGCCGTCGCAACTGATGATGAAGCGCAAATCGGCATCGCAACGCTCCTGCACGGCCAAAAGCTCTGCCAGCATATTCGGGCGGGCACTGCCATCGGCATTGAGATCGGAAACATGAATGTGTGTATCTATCCAGATTATTTTTGTCATCCTTGTGGCCTCAATATAGCGGGCTTGAGCGTCCAAGCCACGACTTTCGCCAGCTCATAGAGCTTCGGCGCCGCAAAGCCAGGCTTCATCGTAGCGCCTTTGGCCGCTTGCGCGGCAGCGGCCTGTTCGACAAAATCCTCAAAACGGCAAACGGCTGGACGAATGCGTATTGGCTCTGGCAGCTGTGCGCCACGAAAAATCTGGCTCATTGTGCGCGCGGCAGCGGCTAAAAAGTCCGCTGGCAAAAAGGAATGTCCTTTGATGCAAATGCGGGCCGGCAGATAGCCCGTACGAGCCATATAAGTGACAAGCGCTTGCGCTGTAGCCGCGAAATCAGCAAATGAAACAACACATTCCTCGCATGTTTCAGCCGCTGGCTCCGCAGGATAATCAATATATCGCCAATATATCGCCCATACAGCCCGTTGGGCGTAATGCCCTTTTGGGCATAGTCGGCCAATGCAGCTGTCAAAAGATAATATACTTCGGCTGCGGATATGGCCACATTTCCCAGGCGCTGCCAATTAATTTCTTCATTTAAGCTGTCTGCTAGTACAAGCAATTCTTCTACGGCATCAAATATCCATACATTATTTATAAATCTTCAACATTATCTTTTTGGGGGAGGAAAGCCTTCGGGCAGCCACACAGGCAAATCCTGCAGCGCTTGCTGTGCGGCTTCCGATGTGGGCACGCCCCAGGCTGTGAAAAAAGGCCCCAGATTGCGCCCCACAGCTCGTGAAAAGCGCAGCAGCCACTGATCGCGCTTTTCAGCATCTGTTTTGGGCTTTTGCTCTTCAGGGAGCCTGTCGTATTCTTGAAAGACGCGACGAAACGCCTCCCAGCCAAAAGCCTCTTTTAATTGCATATACATATACAGCGCCAGGAAGGGATCGCTTTTCCATTTCGCAAAGGACGCACCGGCAGCAAAATATTCTTTTGTCTTCCGCTCCCGTTCTTCGGGCGATATTGCGGGATGTGCCGGATCGCGCAAGCCGCAGCAATGTTCTGTGATATATAACGAAAAGAGATTCACAGTGACTTCTCCCGTTCCTTCAAATGTCCATTCCGGGGCCTGATGATTATGCCCGAGCTCGTGGAAATGGCCCCAGCTGCCTTTCGTGAGCAGGCGCTCTAAATCTGTGGCTATTTTCGCTCCGTCCAGATGTGTCATAATGGGATAGCCGGAATGCATGTAGCCCGCACTGATTTGCACATCTGCTACATATCTTTCGGGCCGTGAACGCGGCCCAGGACGGCCTAAAAGCTCCAGGCACGAATTCGCGACATGATTCCAAAAATCCATCAGAGGAACAGGATTTTCCAGGCCCCGGATTGTTTCTGCGGGCACTGTTAAGATGATATTGGCGCATGCCAGTTCCGCCCAGGGCGCTGGCGCTTCTCTTTCCTGACGCCATTCTTGAGGCGTTGTCCGGCCCAAAACGAAATACGGCGCTGCCACAGCTCCTGCAATTCGCACGGGAATTAAGGCGCGGGGCGCCTTATCAGGAACAACAAGATAACAAAGCCCGCCAAATGGATTCGCCGCTTTTGTCTTGCCTGGCTTTATGGCCACGCGGCGAACGATCTCGGGGCAGCGCTTCCATGTATCCAGATGCCATAAACGATCTGTATGGCAGCCAATTTGTAATTTAAGGTCCGCCGGGGGATTTGCATCTTCAGGCAAAGCGATTGTAATGATTTCTCCTGGGGGCGCGTACAATCCCGTGCTGTGCCAGCCAGGGCAAGATGTATCCACATTAATAACACGTTCACAACGAGGCGCCTCCGCAGGGACAGCGCCGGGAAAGAAAGCCGCGGCGGGATGCA
>CAZUOJ010000019.1:0-45279 GCA_964622325.1 uncultured Armatimonadia bacterium | reverse complement strand
GCGGCGTGGACATCATTGAGGCTGTGGAGCAGGCGTTACGAAGCTCTTCGTGGCTTGTGGCGCCGCTTGTATTTGTGGGGGGCGCGGCGACGGGGCTCAATCCCTGTGTGTATCCCACTATTCCTGTCATTATCGGCCTTATTTCAGGCCAAAAGCAGCAGACATGGGGACGGGGCCTGGCACTGGCGCTGACATTTGTCTGGGGATTAGCCCTCACTTATGTGCTGTTAGGAGCCACGGCTTCTTTTGTGGGCAGCGCGCTGGGGCTATCGCGCACGGCCTGGATGTATATTGTCGCCGCTGTCTGTATTGGGGTGGGGCTGCATTTAACGGGGCTTTTGCCCCTCGATTTTGCCCCGATTGCGCCCGCGCAAGCCCATTGGAAGAAATTAAGCGGCTTTTTCGGAGCCTTCGCGTTAGGGATGCTGTTTGGCCTTGTCGCCACGCCCTGCGCCATGCCAATTTTAACGCTGATACTGGCGCTTATTGCCCAAAAAGGCCAGCTGGCCTACGGCTCCCTGTTGATGTTTGTGTATGCCCTGGGGCATGGCTTGCCCATTGTCCTGATTGGGACGCTGACAGGGGCGCTGACGAGCCTGGAGCGTCTCAGCAAATACTCGGTGTGGAGTCAACGCCTGGGGGGCTGGCTGCTAATCGCTGTGGGACTATTTTTCCTCTGGAAAGCCTGAGACAAATATCTTATTAAGAGTTAAGAGTCGCTGCCTTTTTTTCGCTTGAGAAGGGGACTAAGGAATCTTGACAAATTAAAGTGCCTGTGTTATCGTATTTTTACGATTAAGCGCTTATGGGCAAGCCAAAAATGTATCGTCAGTTAACGCAGAAGGCCGCGGAGAGAGCGACGGCACTATGGGCGGCCCACGATCAGGAGCTAGCTTTATTAGCGCGGGCTTTGGGGCATCCGGCATGCGTGCGCATTTTGCGTTTTTTGTTGGGCCAGGGGGAGAATGCCTGTATGTGTGGAGACATCTGCGAGGCGATTCCGCTGGCACAATCGACTGTGTCGCAGCATTTAAAGATGCTCAAGAAAGTGGGCCTCATACGCGGACGCGTGGAGGGGCCGCGGATGTGTTATTGGGTGGACCGCGCGCGGCTGGAAAAATTGTGGCAGCTTTTGGAAGAGCTTATCGGGCCAAAACAAGCGGAATATTCCTGTTCCTAAAAGCCATAAAAATCTAGTAGATGCGATCGCTGAGTCAACAATAGAGCCATCGCTCCGTAAAATATGTGCGCCGCCGCAGCAAGCTTAAGGCTTGTTGGAGGAGGGATTAGCCATGTCTGTGCTGAAAACGCAGCTCATCAATATTGTGGCGAATCTCGTGAGCGATGGGCAGAAGCTGCCCGCTCGTTTGCGCCGCATTGCCTGGCTGGGGAAGCGTTTGGCGCCGACAGAAGGGCATCGGCGCGTCCTGGATTTGCTGGAGCAGGCATTAGCCGAAAATCATCCCAGCATTCAGCTTATCAGCAAGATTATTGAAAATACAAGCCGCGGCTATCATCTCGCCTTAGCGCGGCTGTTTGTGGATCATGGCTGGGAGGGCCACAAACAGCGCAAACGATTTTATCAGCAGACAGGCCTGTTTCCCCCTTCGTTTATTGTGATTTCGCCCCTGGCGGCCTGTAATCTCAAATGCGTGGGCTGCTATGCGGGCGCGTATGGGCATCGGGAGCCCTATTTGTCCTATGCCGATATGCAGCGGCTGCTTTCGGAAGTGCGCAGCTGGGGCACGCGCTTCATCACTTTATCCGGCGGCGAGCCCTTAATGCTGTGGGAGCGCTTCCCGGGCGAAGAGCGGGGCTTGCGGGATTTGTTGCAAGAATATCAGGATATGGTCTTTTTGATGTACACAAACGGCACGCTCGTGAATGAACAGATGGCGGCCGAGATGGCGGAACTGGGGAATTTGAGCCCGGCTGTGAGCATTGAGGGCTTCCGCGAGCAAACGGATGCTCGCCGCGGCGCCGGCACCTTTGACCGCATTTTGCGAGCGCTGGAGATTCTGCGCGAGCATAAGGTCCTGTTCGGCGCCTCTGTCACTTACACGCGGCAGAATCTGGAGACAGTGGCTTCCGATGAATTCATTGAATTTTTGATGCAGCAAGGCTGTATGTATGCCTGGTACTTTATGTATGTCCCCGTGGGCCGGGAGCCCGATTTATCTTTAATGGTCACGCCCGAGCAGCGCCGGCTGATGGCGCAGAAGACCTACGAATGGCTGACAACGCGGCCTATTTTTGTGGCGGATTTCTGGAATTCGGGGCCCCTCGTCGGCGGCTGCATCGCGGCAGGCCGCCCCAATGGCTATCTGCATGTGAATCATCGCGGCGACATCACGCCGTGCGTGTTTATGATGTATTCGGCCCATAATATCCATCAGATGCAGACGGATACGCCGCTTCTGGAGGCGTTGCAGTCCGAATTCTTTGTCCGGCTGCGAGAGGGCCAGGCGCGCACGCAACATAATCCGCTGGCGCCGTGCCTGATTGTGGATCATCCGGAAGTGCTCAAGGAAGCGGTGGAAGCCACGGGCGCGCAGCCCACTCAAGAAGGCCAGACGATTTTGACGACCCTGCATCCGCAAGTGGCCGAACAAGCCCGCAAATGGCAGCAAATCGCGGATGAATTGTGGCAATCGGGCTGTGTGTATGCGGGGACAATCCCGCTTTATCGCGAAGGGAAAATCAAATGGCCGCCTGTGGATGACGAGGATCTGGCTGCAGAGGCGAGGGCGAAGGCCGAAGCCGTGCCTCATTAAGAGAATGGGCGCCATTGCCCTGACACAACAGTTGCCGTCAGCCACGCCGAATTAGCCATCGGAAGGGGCGATAGTGAAGGCAGCGCAAAAAAGGGGTGTCGGGGAAATGGAAATTTGTCTCATCGCGCCTCAACAGCCGAAAGAAAAAACGCGTCCGGGCGACGCTGTCCCTCCTTTATTTCCGCCGCTGGGACTGATGACGGTAGCGGCGCTGACTCCTCCGGAACATCGCGTGCATATAATTGATGAGGGCGTGCAGGAGCTGGATTGGGAGATGGAGCCAGATTTAATTGGCTTGACTGCCACGACTGCGCATGCCCCGCGCGCCTATGAAATTGCGGATCATTTCCGCGCCAAGGGCATCCCCGTCGTGATGGGCGGGATGCACGCGTCGGCGCTTCCGGAAGAAGCGCTGCAGCATGTGGACGCTGTCGTGATTGGCGAGGCGGAGGGGCTGTGGCCCCGCGTGCTGCAGGATGTAGCGCAGGGAGCGCTGCAGCCGCTTTATCGGCACGAGACCTTTCCGGAGGCGCGGCTTATTCCGCCGGCGCGGCGCGACCTCGTGGATTTGAGTCGTTATGCCGCCGGCAACACCCTGCACGCCAGCCGCGGCTGTCCCTTCGCCTGCGCCTTTTGCGCCGTCTCCACCTTTTTTGGCCATACTTATCGCACGCGGGATCTGGATTGCGTGCTGCAGGAGGCGGCAAGCCTGCCCGGCGAGCCTCTGCTTTTTGTGGATGACAACATTATTGGCCAGCCCTCCTACGCCCGGGAGCTGTTTGCCCGGCTGGCGGATCTGGGCAAAAGCTTCATTGCCGCCGCCTCCACTACCATCACGCGCTGGCCCGAACTCATCTCGCAAGCCGCCCGCGCCGGCTGTAAAGCGTTATTTGTGGGGCTGGAAAGCGTGTCCCAGCAACGGCTGGCCGATGTGGGAAAGAAATTCAATGTCGTCGCCAAATACAGGGAGCTCATCCAGCGCTTCCACGATCATGGCATCAGCATTATCGGCAGCTTCATGTTCGGGCTGGATGGCGATGATCCGGATGTGTTCGACCGCACTGTTGATTTCGCTCAGGAAAACGGCGTGGATTTTGCCCAATTTTCCATTGCCACGCCACTTCCGGGCACGCGGCTGTATGCGCAGCTGCAGGCGGAAGGGCGTGTGCTGTCACGGGATTGGAGCCTGTATGATGGCAGCCACTGTGTGTTTGCTCCGCGGGGGATGAAGCCGGATCAGCTCGAGTCGGGCTTGCGGCGCGCCTATCGGCGCTTTTATCTGTCGGGCCAGACGCTGAAGAAACTGCTGCGCAGCGACGAGGGCCTCTTTGGCCTCATCCGCAAGGAATATGTCCGCCGCATCCGCCACTGGCTCAGAGAACTGCTGTAGCCCCTGCTGCCTGTCCACTTGCCTCAAGATGAGGCACAATAACTTCTTCATCCATATAAAGGCCGCCCCCATTTAAAGAAAAAAGCAAAAGGCGACCTCGAGAAGAAATGGCCTTGGGGGGAATTAAAAACGCAGCAGGCATTGACACAATATCTGTTTCCCATCAGGCGGAGCACATTCCAAATAAAAACGCCTTTCGAGCTAAAAAGCCCGAAAGGCGCTCATTACTGCTCTATTGGTGGCTGGAGGCAGAATCGAACTGCCGACACACGGATTTTCAGTCCGTTGCTCTACCGACTGAGCTATCCAGCCACCCCGTTTTCGTTTCCGGAGGCGTCTTCAAACAGGCGTCAGCCCTGTGTGCCTGCGCCTGTGTTTTTACCCCGTCCTCCTGGCGTGCCCATTTCTGGGCCCGCCCATTGGCGTTTTATACTGTTTTCCCGCCGCTTTTATTGTTTTCTCCTGCTTTTTTGCGCGGCTTTTTTCGCCCTGAATGGCTTGCAGACTCAGGAGCTGGTGGGCGGAACAGGATTCGAACCTGTGACATCATGCGTGTAAGGCATGCGCTCTACCCGCTGAGCTATCCGCCCCGCCCGTTCCGACTCCCCATCGAAACCAAAACAGGCTCGCGCCTGTGAATATACTAGTGGTAGCCCCAAGGGGAGTCGAACCCCTACCTCGGCCTTGAAAGGGCCGCATCCTAACCGCTAGACGATGGGGCCACCTGTATGGAAACGGAGGGCAGGCGATTTCGGGAGCAAAAGGCAATTATGCTTAAGCCCGCAGCTCCCCCACTGCCTGTCTTCCGAGAACAACCTTACTGGTAGGCCGTGAAGGAATCGAACCTTCGACACCCGGATTAAAAGTCCGGTGCTCTACCAACTGAGCTAACGGCCCGTTGAATGAAAACTTTCGGCAGTATCGTTTTGCCCTGTCTTGCGCCCTTACGCTTCTGACAAAGGCAATGATAATGCTATTTTTCATTCGACGCAAGGCCGGACACAATGACCTTGTGCCCGCTTGCGCCGAGATATTGATAAGCCCCCTGCACCCTGCAACAGGCCTTAAGCCTGCTGCACTCGGGGACAAAAGCGCGCCGCCTGCATCTTCAGGCCGCGCTTATGCTATAAGCATACAAGATTGCGCGCCGGCTGTCAACATCTTTGTTGTCTTTTACGGGCGCAGGATAATTTAATCATAGAGCGTGTCTGTTAGGGGCGCAAGATAATTTTAATCGCCTCCTGCGGCTGCTTGGCCAGAAGCGGCAGCGCCTGGGGCAGGGCCGCCAGCGGGAGCCTGTGCGTAATCAGGGGCTGCGGATTAATTGTCCCGGCCGCCAGCAGCCGAATAGCCTCAGGCATTGTGCCGCCGTGCAGCCGCGAGCCCAGCCAATCCATTTCTTTCTTGACGAAGATGTTGCCGGGGAAACAAATGGGCTGACTGCACAGGCCGAGCTGAACGACGCGCCCGGCCGGCGCCACAAGCTCCGCCGCCTGCGCTACTGTTTCGGGACGCCCCACCGCCTCGATCACGACTGCCGGCCCGTCGCCCTGCGTGAATTCCGCTAAGGCTGCCTGCAGATCCTGTGTGGGCGGATGAATAGTGAGATCCGCGCCAAGGCGCTGCGCCAGCTGCAAACGCTCCCCACAGACATCACTGATCGCGCATAACGCGCCCAGCGCCTTCGCCACTAACAGGACGCACAGGCCAATCGCGCCAGCGCCAAGAATCAGGCAGCGTTCGCCCGCCTGCAGCCGCGCCCGCCTTGTCGCTTGCACGCCGATGGAAAGAGGCTCTGCCAAAACGCCCAGCTCATCCTCCACTGCGTCCGGCAACACATATAAACAGGCCAGCGGCGCTGTGAAATATTCACGCATCGCCCCCGGGGCATGCACGCCCATCACGCGCAAATGCGCACAACAATTATAGCGGCCCAGGCGACAGGCATAGCAATGCCCGCAGGGAAGGCTCGGATCCAATGTGACACGCTCGCCGACACGCGGCAAAGGCGCCTGCGTCCGCCCCGGAATTTGTGGCTCCGGCGCAGGCTCCGCAGAAATCTCCACAATTTCCCCCACTACTTCATGGCCCGGAATTTGCGGATACTGAAAGAAGGGCTGCGTGCCCTCATAAGCATGCACATCGCTGCCGCATATGCCCACCGCGCGGACGCGCACGAGCGCTTCGCCGGGCCCCGGCGTGGGCAGGGGCTGCTCCTGCTCTATAATGCGCTGCGGCGCCTCGATGACATAAGCTTTCATGGCGCTTTTTGTAAACTGGCCTCCTTGCTTTGTCCCACATATACATCGTCCACATAAATTTCGCCGAGGCCGCCGCCCTCGTCCGTATAGCCTTCGATGCCAATTTTCAGACAGCCCCGCGCCGCTGTCAGCGGCGTGACAAACTTTCCGGAGATAAATGTCCATTCCTCTGGAGCCGCAAGAGGCTGCGCCAGCAAAGGCACATAAGCGCGACTGTCCACGCTGCCTTTTTCATTCCATGTGACAAAGCTCACGACGACGCGGGGGGCGTTGCCCTTAATCCAGAAACTGAAATAATAGCGCGCAAAGGGCCGCACCGCAGGCGCATTTGCGCCGGAAAAGCCGTCGCTATCGCCAATCATCACAGCGACATTGATGGACTTGCGTCCATCGCTCCAATCATACAGCTTCGTCGCGGCGAGCTTGCCACAATGGCCGCCTCTTCGCCCGGGGGCGGCGGACAGAACAGCTCCTCCTGCTCCCACATACAGCCCCCAGGCCACAGGCTTGCCGCCACTGACTTGCTCCGCGTCCGGATTGGGCGCGATGTTCGCAGCTGCGGCCGACTCCTCCGCCTGAGGCGGGAGCTTTTCCAGCAGCGTCAGGGCCTCGCGATAGGGATTGTGCTGCGCCGCATGCTGCGGGATTTCGGCCGCGATGTCGGGATTGCGACAGCTCTGGGCGATTTTATGGGCGAGCTGGGCTTCCGCCTCCAGAAGCGTCTTGAGCTCCTGCAACTCCTCTATTTCAAAAGGCCGGGAGGACATTTTTTTCACAGCCGCCAGGAAGCTTTGCGGCGCGCCCCAGCGGGGCCGATATTTGTCGTAGAGAGCATAAAAAGTGTCGCGGAAGGCCAGCAAATCGTCCACACTTTCGGGGCCCGCCAGGGCTGCAATGGCGCGCCGCAGGGACTCTTCGGGGCGGAAAGCGTGCGGATTCCACAGGGCATCCGCTGCGGAGAGCAAGCCACATTGATAAATGGCGCCGCCGCCCGCATTCAGATGGATTTCGCCGCTCATCAGCTCCCAGAAGTTTTCGGGATATTTTGTGCGGAAAGTGTCCAGCAGATAATAAGTCGGATTGTGATGCATATAAATCGTGTTGTCCCACAGCATCACTTTGCGGCCGCCTAACAGCCCCTGATAATAATCCAGATGGGCTTTGGCAATGACGGCAGAACGAACTTGGGGGCCTGTCCAGACGAATGTCACATCCTTATCCACATTCTGGCCCACAGCCCGCAGATATTTTTCGCCCTCCTCTTTATAATATCCCGCTGGATTCCAATAATACGGGAGCACGACATATAGCTTGGCCTCCGGATGGGCCTGTTTGAGGCGCCGCGCCAGATCATTAATCATCACAATATTCACAGCCGCCAAATCGTCATCCCAGCGTTCGCGGTCGCGCGGGCTGCGCACATGATACAGCTTGGGGCCCTTCGGATCCCATTCGCTGGCGAAATCATCCAGACATAGCATCACACGCGTCCCGCCCGCCTGGAGGCCAATGCGGCAGGCTTCAAAGAGCTTGATTAAATCCTCTTCATTGGATGTTTCAATGTGCGTTTTCCACAGATAATAAGGATTAACAAAGGGCATGCAATCCAGCCCGCGGGCTTTCATATAACGGACAGTTTCCGCCACGAAAGCGCGATATTCGGCGGGCGGATCCTTCCATTTGTCCACGCCTAATGTCGTGTAGCATATGTTATAGCAATTGTATTTGGCAAAGGGCGCAAAACGCGCCATTTGGGCGGGCATGCCCTTAGGATCATAGGCGCCGCCCACCTTAAAGGAACGCAAGCGATATACAGGCCAATCCCGAATTGTCGCCGGATGCAAAAAGACCGTATGGCCTTTTTGCTCCAAAAGCTGCACAAGGCTTTGTACGCCAAAATACAGGCCGGCTTCATCGTATCCGCCCAGCACAAGCCCATAAGCGGCGCCGTTGCGCCAGCGGGCTATTGCATAGCCTTCTGGGCGTTGCGGGATTGTGATCCCCCGCGCCGCCAAAAGGCCTTGCACAAGCGGATCGCCAGCCAGGCCCAGCACAATAGCGCAGCCAGAAGAAGGCAAGGCCGGGGCGACAGGCACAGGCTTTTTCATCTGGGCTAAATAACATACGCGCTGGCTGATTTCCTGAGCGCCCAGCGACGCCACTGCAGGCGCCTGCGGAGAAACAATCAGCGTCAATTCGTGCCGCCCCGCCCGGCCATCGGCGATAGGCCAGGCCTGGGCGCTATAGGCGACTTCCTGAGGCGTGGGAAGAATGTAGCCTGTATAAAATCCTTTATAAGTATAAGGCTGCGCGGAGAGCATTCCCAGGCTTCCCCCAAAAATAATAAGCAAAAATAAACGCGCTGCGCCCATAATTCTTCTCCTTTGCCTTGGCTATGGCTTAATCTATTAAGCAAATAAATCGGCGGGCCAGCGTTCGGCGCCATAAGGGCGCGGATCATGGCCCTGTAAGATGGCTGCGAAGGCCAGCAAGCATTTGCGGGCATCGCCCAGCGGATAATACATTTCCCAGTGCACATGGCCTTCGCCATCGTGATTAGGCAAAATCCAATCACACAGGGGCGCGTATTGCAACTCCGTATAAGCTGCGCCGCAACGCGCTTCGATGTCCTGCAAATCGGGGAGCGACAAAAGGCCTTTTTGTTTTTGCGTGCGGACTAATAGTTTGCGCCGCATTATGTCTGTAATTGTCTTTTCCAGCAATCCTGCATACGGCTGGGCCTGCAAGAATTGCACTTCTTCCAGGGAAAGAGGAGAAAGGAAGCAGGAGATTTTGGGCAAGGAAGCCAGCGCTGGCGCTTCCAGGAGCGCTTTTGCGACATACACATTGCCTTCAAAAAAGGGCATGCGCCCGGCGGATAAAATATCCTCAATTTGTGCCAGCTCCAAAGCCTGGACATCGCGCCGCACCGGGAGGACAAGAAAGCCGGGCTGGGCGCGCAGAGCTTCGATTTCCGCCCGCGGACGAAAATGATACGCCACGCCGTCTATTTCGCCTGGCCGGGGGTCGCGATCATTAAACAAAACAAGCGGCTGAAGCTGCGTGGCCAGTTCCGGATAGAATTTGCGCAGGGCCGAAAGCAAGGGCGATTTGCCCACACAGGAAGGGCCTGTTAAGATAATCAGTCGGGACATAGCCTGAAATTTCTTTCTCCTTCTGAGAATTTCCTGCCGAGCTTGCCTTTTTCCGCCAATGTGTGTAGCCTGTAATATAATAAAAAAGTGCATGGAGAGGAGGGACAAGCGGATGCAATATCGCCGCGTCGGGAGAACGGATTTAGCATTTTCTGTGATTTCGTTTGGGGCGATGCGCTTTGGCTATGCGCCGAGCGAGGAGGAAGGCATTGCGATTGTGCATCGCGCCCTGGAGCTTGGCATCAATTTCTTTGAAACGGGGCCATTATATAAGAACAGTATGGAATGGCTGGGACACGCCTTTCAGGGACGGAAGGAAGAAATCCATGTTTGCTCCAAGGCTGTTGTGCGTCCCTATGAGGAATGGAAGCCGGGCTATATGCTCACAGCGGATGACGCCCGGCGCAATATTGATTGGTCGCTGCAGACGCTGGGCGTTTCGCAATTAGATTTATTTGGCGGCTGGTCGCTTTCCGACGAGGAATGCTGGCAGCGCTTTTTTGCCAGAGGCGGGCCCTTAGAAGGCATTTATAAGGCGATAGACGAGCGGCTTGTGAAATATGTGTATGCGACATCTCATGATGTGCCGCAGAATGTGATTAAATGGCTGAAGACAGGCGAAATTGCCGCCGTCACAATTCCGTACAATATCGCCAAACGGCATTTTCGTTGTGTGATTGATTATTGTGCGGAACATCACATTGGCTGTTTTACAATGCAATCGACAGCCGGCGGGCTTTTGGCGAGCACAAAGGGCCGCCTGGGACGTCTCATCGCCGAACATGTGGGCGAGCAGGATCCGGCTTTGGCCGCCCAACGCTGGCTTCTGGCCCATTCCGGCATCACAGCCGCCTTAATTGGCTTTACGGCAATAGAACAAGTGGAATCAAGCTGCTCCATTGCCGACGAAGCCGCGGAGCTGGCGGCAAAAGGGGAGGACGCTGTGGATTATTTTGCCGAATACGCGCATTTAGCGGAAAATCTGTGCACACGCTGCGGCTATTGTGAGCCGTGCCCCCAGAGAATATCCTTGCGCTACACAATCCAGCCCTATCAGCTTCGCCAGCTCATCGGCGATGAGGAGAGCCTGAAAGATTTTCTGTCTCATTTGAAAATCAATCCTGCCGATTGTGTGGGCTGCGGGCAATGCACGGAAAAATGTCCGCAACATCTGCCCATCCCGCAATATATGCAGGAAATGGCTGAAGGCATCAAAAAGCACAACATTCAAATTCCCGCTCAATAGCTGAAAGGGCCTTAGCGGATTTGTTTTTTGTGAGAATATATTTTTTGAAAAATGTCGCAAGGCTGACGCCCTGATTCAGCTGATCTAGCTGAAGGGAAGAGAATTGTTCAGGCCGGGCAAATTGGATACATAAATCCATAACTAGTAGGAAAGACGAGTCTGTGTTTGTTTCGGGAGAGCTAAAGATTATTCTAAAAGTTTGAATAAATATATAATAAAAGCGGTGAGGAAGATTTGTATTTAAAGAAGCTGCAACTGCGCGGATTTAAGACTTTCGCGGACAAATCAGAGATAGAGTTTCATCCGGGCGTGAGCGCCATCGTGGGGCCCAATGGCGTGGGGAAAAGCAATATTGCCGACGCCATCTTATGGGCTTTAGGCGAACAATCCCCGCGTACGCTGCGCATTGAAAGCCTGCAGGATGTTATTTTTGTGGGATCGGAAAAAAGGCGGCCTTTAAATATGGCGGAAGTGGAGCTGACTTTAGATAATTCCGATCACGCTTTGCCTACAGAGTTTTCGGAAGTCGTCATTTCACGCCGCGTGTTTCGTGATGGCGAGAGCGAATATTTTATCAATAATACGCCCTGTCGGCTGAAGGATATTCGGGATTTGCTTTTAGACACAGGCGTAGGGCCGAAGGCGTATTCTGTAGTGGGGCAGGGCGAAATTGATGCGATTCTGAGCATCCGCGGAGAAGATCGACGCGAGCTATTAGAGGAAGTGGCGGGCGTGCGCAAATATCGTATCCGCCGCGCCGAGGCGGAGCGGAAATTAGAAGCCACGGAGATTAATCTGACACGCGTCGCAGATATTCTACATGAGCTGCGCAGCCAGCGAGCGCCCCTGGAAGAGCAAGCCCAGCGAGCACGGATCTATAAAGAGCTGGAGGCAAAGCTGCAGGAGCTGGAATTGTATCTTCTGGCGGCGGATTATCGGCGGCACGCCGAAAAGCGTGGCCAATTAGCCCACGAGCAAGCTGTGGCGCAGGCAGATGTGCAAATCACACGCAATCTGCTCCAGGAAATAGACAGAGAACAAGAAAAGCTGCGGGATCTTGTGCAGCAGCTGGAGGCGGAACTGGATAAGCTTCGTCTGGAGGCTTTACGCTTGCAGAGGGAAGCTACAGAGGCCCGAGAGCGGCAGGCTGTGAATCAGGAACGCCAGCGGACGCTTTTGGCCCGCAAGGAAGCCCTGGCTCAGGCCCTGGCGGAACATCGCCGCCAGCAGGAGCTCTTATCGGAGCAAGAAGCCGCTTACAAGGCGCAATTGCAGGCGCTTCAGGATCGTTTGCAAAACGAAGAAGCCCAGCTGCACAGGCAACATCAGGAATACGAACAGCGCACACAAGCAGCGCAGGAAGCCCAGCAACGCCTGCAACAATTCGAAGAGCAGCGCGTGAAAGGGCTGCAGGCCCTTGCCCGTTTAGAAAACGAAACGGCGGCGCTGGCGAGTCTGCAAACGGATCTGGAGGAGCGTATTGGGCGCCTGGAAAGCCAACGCCAGGAATTGGAGCAGCGCCGCCAGACAATCCTCGCCCAGGCCGAAGCACAACAAGCGCGCCTGCAAGAAATTCGTCAGGCCTTGCAGGAGGCAATACAACAACAACACGCGCAGCAAGAAGAAGCCGCCTATATTCAAGCTGTCCTCCGTGATCAGCATCAGAAACGCAATATCCTTGCGGAGGCTGTGAGCGCCCTGGAATCACGGCGACAAGTCCTGCAGGAATTAAAAGACAGCTATGAAGGCTATGGCGAGGGCACGCGGCTTGTGCTTCAGGCCGCGGCCGCCGGCAAACTGAGAGGCATATTAGGGCCTCTGGCAGAGGCGTTGGAAGTTCCCGCCAAATATGAAATGGCGATTGAAGCCGCGCTGGCCGAGAAATTGCAATGGATATTGTGCCATACGCTAGAGGACGCCTTGCGGGCGATTGCCTATTTACAAGAACAGGGCGCTGGCCGCGCTGCTTTTTTGCCCTTAGCCACGGCGCCCCGCCAAATAGAGATGATGGCTTTTAGCGGCTTACGCAAAGGCTTTATTGGCGTCGCCAGCCGGCTGATTAAAGTGCAGCGCCAGGCGGGACAGCCTGTAGAGGCGTTGCTCAGCCGCATTTTGATTTGTGAGGACAAAGAGGCGGCTGTAGATGTGTATCAGCGTTTCGGAGGCAAATATACAGTCGTGACATTGCAAGGCGATGTATTTCAAGCGGAAGGCGCCGTCTATGGAGGCGTCGTAGAGGGCGGGGCAGGGCAGGAATTCCAGCGGCAACGGGAATTGGAAGCCCTACAGGCGCAAAGCGAGGAATGGAAGGCCTGCCTGGCGCGGATGTATCGTGTGGATGAGCAATTAGAGCAAGAAATGAGCCGTGCCCGCAAGGCTGTGGAGGAGGCCGCCGCACGCACGAACAATCTGCGCAGCGATTTGCGCGAAATGGAAAATGAGGCGCGTCATTTGCAGGCGCAATTGCAGGCGGGCACAGAGGCCAGCGAGGAATTAGCAGAAGAAATTCGACGCCTGAATCAGCGGCTGAACGAAGCGCTAGAGAAACAGCAAGAAACGCAGGCCGCTGCGGAAGCCCAGCGGCAAAACATCAGCCAATTGCAACAAGACATTGAGGCAGCCCGGCGGGGAATTGGCACGGCCGCGGAGCATGAAGCGCTTCGGCAAGCTTTAACGGAGCGCGAAATCCGCGTGGCGGAGCTGCGGCAACAGATTTCCGCTACACAGGAACTGACACAGCGTGCCGCTACGGATTTGCAGCAAGCCGCTTCTGCGGCCCAGAGGACGGAAAAAGAGCTGGGCAGCGTTCAAGAGGAATTAGAGGCGTTGGAAAAAGCGCTGGCCAAGGGCAGCGATGAAAGCGAAAAATTGCAACGCGCCGCGGCTTTAGAGGCGCATGCGGAAGAGAAAGCGGAGCAATTAGCACGGCTGCGGGACAAGCTGGCAGAAGCTGAATCCAGGCGTCGTGAGCTGAGTCAGACATTAGAGACACAAACAGAACGTTTGCATGCGGCTGAATTAGCGCTTGCCCGTGCGGAGGCGAGCCTGCAATCTGTTGCCGAACGCTTGCAAGACATCTATCAAACAGATATAGAAAAGGCGTTGCAGATTTCTTTAGAGGGGATGACAGAAAATCAGGCACGGCGTGAGGCGCAGCAATTGCGCGCTCAGATACGGAGTCTGGGCTCTGTGCATTTAGGAGCCATAGAAGAGTGTGAGCGCTTGCGGGCGCGGGAAGAATTTTTAGAAAAGCAACAAGCTGATTTGCTGGCCGCCAAGGAGGATATATTAAAAGTTATTGCGGAATTGGATCAGGCTGCTCAAAAGGCCTTTATGGACACATTCGCTCGTGTGTCGGAAGAATTTCGGCACATTTTTCGGCGGCTTTTTGAAGGCGGCGAGACGCAGCTTTTGCTCACAAATCCTGACGATCCATTGAATTCGGGCGTAGAAGTTGTTGTGACTCCTCCCGGGAAAAAGCAACAGAATTTGCTACAGCTTTCGGGCGGCGAGCGCGCCCTGACGGCGCTGGCGCTTTTGTTTGCTTTGCTTCGCGTGAAGCCCAGCCCATTTTGTGTGCTGGATGAAATTGACGCGGCATTGGATGCCGCCAATACAGATCGTTTCGCCGAATTGCTGCGTGAATTTGCGCAACATTCGCAATTCATCGTCATCACACATAATCCTCGCACAATGGAAAAAGTGGATGTGCTGCACGGCGTCACAATGCAGGAGCCAGGCGTGTCCAAGCTGATTTCTGTAGAGCTGGAGCAAGCCCAGAAGGAAGCGCAGCAACGGGCGACGGCTATGGCGGGGGAGGAACGATAACAAGCTGAGGCTCCATGCTTTGACAGGAGGCCCGACGCGAATGTCTTCTTGGCGTTTAATAATAATTGGGATTGTGGGCATAAGCTGGGGCTGGCCCATATATGGCAAAGAAATTGTGTTGAATGTATCCCTTAACGGGCCTGTGCGGACATTAGCCGAAGCCATTCAAAAAGCACGCCTGCAGCGCCAGCCCGGCGATGTCGTGCGGATTGTAATCGCGCCGGGCACATATTATCTGTCCCAGCCAATTGTGCTGGAGAGGCAGGATTCACATCTCATTATTGAGGGCAAGCGGGGGCAGGAGCCTGTGCTTTCGGGCGGGCGGCGAGTCCGTGGCTGGAAGAGATGGAAGGGAAACATCCTGCAAGCAGATTTGTCCTCGCTTAATCTGCCCGATGTGCATTTTCGGGAGCTGTATTACAATACAAAGCTGCAAATCTGGGCGCGTACGCCGAATTTCGATCCCGCACATCCGCGCACGGGCGGCTTTTTACAAAATGACGGCCTGGCTGAAGCTGGCACAAAGACAAAATTTCGCTATCCGGAGGGCGCTTTGCAGCCTGAAAAATGGGCGCATCCTACACGCGCCTGGATAATGTTTCACGACCGGCTGAATTATGAAACACAGTTTTGCCCTGTCAAAAGCATAGATCCTCAAAAACGCCTTATTGAGGCGGAGCGCGGCGTGTATGAGCTGGCGCCCGGCTGTCCTTTCTTTCTGTGTGGCATATTAGAGGAGCTGGATGCGCCGGGCGAATGGGCTGTGGATCCAGATACAAAGACATTGTATTTTTGGCCGCCTTACGGCAATCCCAATGTCTCTGATTGTGTCGTCGTCCCCGCTTTAGCGTCCGGCTTTGTGCTGCAAGGCAAGCCGGAGGATGGGCAATTCGTGGAAAATGTCCGTATTAGCGGATTAGATCTGCGCGATTTTCGAGGCCCTGCCATTCGGCTGACAGGCGCCCAAAAATGTGCGATCACGCGCTGTGATTTGCGCAATTGTGATGTGGGCGTCTTTTTCGGGCTGGATACGCATGGCTGTCTTGTGCAGGGCTGTGATATTACAGCCACACAGGGCGACGGAATTAGCCTGTGGGGCTCGCCACGGGAGCATGAGCGAATTACAGATCATGTTATTGACAACAATTACATCTATGACATTGGCTGGGGGCGCATTCATAATCGCTGCGGCGGCGTGTATGGGCATGGAATGCAGCGTATCAAAATTACGCACAATCACATTCATGATACGCCCCGTTATGCGATTGGGATGGACGTGGGCGGCTATTGTGAAATCGCGTACAATTATTGCCATCACGCGAATCTTGTGACGCTGGATTCGGGCATTATCGAGGCGGCGACAGCGTATGATTGGCGCTTGCCGATGGCAGAACAAATGGAGCGCAATCGCCGTTATAATTGGGGCAATGTCATTCATCACAATCTGATTCATGATTCCGGCGGCTGGGGCGTTAATGCCGAGGGAAAGCTGCAGAGTCCTCAATTCACATGGGGCATCTATCTGGACACACATTCCAGCGGCTGGCATATTCACGATAATATCTGTTACAACACAGTGCTGGGAGCCTATATGGTTAATGGGGGCATGGAAAATGTGTTTGAAAACAACATCTGTGTGGATGGCCAGCAACATCAGGCGTATCTCAGCATTTGGCCCAATTATGAATGTCGGGGCAATCGCGTAGAGAGGAATATCTTCGTCTCCCCGAGCAAAAACGCCTCAATTTATCTTGTGCGAAAAGCCGAAAAGGAGGCCTATCTGTTTCGGCAAAATCTTGTATGGGCAAACGGCGAGGAAATTCGAATTCATGCGCCCGGCCTGCCCAAAACACAGAGCTGGGAGGCGTGGCGTGCGTTAGGGCAGGAAGAAGGCAGCCTTATCGCCGATCCGCAATTTGTGGCTCCGCAGCGTCGTCATTATGCCTTGCGGCCAGCCTCTCCCGCTTTTCGTGTAGGCTTTCGCCCTCTAGATTTATCTGGCGTGGGCCTTTATAAAAGTCCAGAGCGGCGCACATGGCCTCGGCCAGAAATTAGAGTTGTTCGCGATGTGATGGATTATCAGCCGCTGCCAGAGGCAAAGCCGTCGCAGCCGCCACTGCGCACTTACGAAGATTATGCCATCAATGAAAAAGAACGACAGGCTCATGTGGGGGAAGAGGGCGAATGGGCGACAGTGCGCGTAACAGAGGAAACAGCAGCCTCGGGACGACATAGCCTGCGTGTGGCAGAGAAGGCCGGCGTGCGGCAAAGCTTTGTGCCGTATATTACATATCCTTTAGAAATGGAATCAGGGATATTGCGTGCGGGCTTTGATTTGCGCTGGGAGCCCGGCGCGTTGTTTGTGTATGAATGGCGTGATGATCCGTATCATTATAATTTGGGGCCCAGGCTGGAAACAGACGCCCAGGGAAATTTGTTTGCTAACGGCCAGGCGCTTTTGCGGCTGCCGGCGGGCCAATGGATGCGCTTTGATCTCACATGTGGCCTCGGGCCGCAAAATACGGGGCGCTATGAGCTTGTAATCAAGCCCTCGACGGGCGGGCCGGAGCAGACATTTAACATCACACATTCAGAAAAATTCACAACGCTTAATTGCGTTGTCATTATGTCTATGACACAAGGGGAATCCGTGTTTTATCTGGACAATGTGACATTCCAGCCTTGAGGAAAAGGCGATATGGAGAAAGGGAAGATGTAATTGTGCGGAAATTTTTGGCGCGTGTGGCGAATGTGTTGCGAGGCCGGAGCGTGATTGATGAGGAATTGCTGGAGGAGCTGGAAGAGGCGCTTATTCAGGCTGATGTGTCAGCGCCGCTGGCGATGAAGCTTGTGGAGGAGCTGCGGGACAAGGCAGAAAAGGAACACATCACAGATCCCGAGGGCTTGCAGGGGCTGCTCAAGCAGCGCGTGAAACGGATGCTGGCGCCTTGGGAAACATCCCTGCACATCAGTCCAACGCCGCCAACGACATATCTCATGCTGGGCGTAAATGGCACAGGGAAAACAACAACAATCGCTAAATTAGCCTATCATTTTCATACGCAGGGGCATAAAGTGCTCGTTGTGGCTGCCGACACTTTCCGCGCGGCCGCCATTGATCAATTGCGCATATGGGCGGAGCGCATAGGCTGTGATATTGTGGCACAGCAGCCGGGCTCGGATCCCGGCGCTGTGGCGTATGATGCGATGCAAGCCGCTAAAGCCCGCGGGACAGAATTTGTCATAATCGATACAGCAGGACGTCTGCACACGAAGATAAATCTGATGGAGGAGCTGCGGAAAATATCCCGGATTGTGGAACGGGAATTGGGCCGGCCCGCCGATGAGCGCCTGCTTGTGCTGGACGCCACTACAGGCCAGAATGCCCTGCAACAAGTCCGTCAGTTTCATGAGGCTGTGGGGATTACAGGCCTAGTGCTGGCCAAGATGGATAGCACAGCCAAAGGCGGCATTGTACTGACGATTGCGGAACAAATCGGCATTCCCATAAAGCTGATGGGCATGGGCGAAAAGCTCCCGGATTTGAAGCCTTTTTCTTCTCACGAATTCGCCGAGCAATTGTTTTAATCACATAGCGTGAAGAAAAGAAAAATCCTCTCAATCATTTAAAAGGGGAAAGACAATGGAAGATTGGCCGCAATTAGCTGTAGAGGCGGCGTTGCAGGCGGGAGCTTCCTATGCGGATGCGCGTTATGTGCGCCAGCAAGAGGAAACAGTGCAGATGAAAAATGGCACTGTGACAGGCCTGGCTGCGGAGCAGCGGCAGGGCATTGGCATTCGCGTCATCGCCAGCGGCGCCTGGGGCTTTGCCAGCACAAGCCAATTAACAGCTGAAGCCATTCGCGAGACAGCCCGGCTGGCCGTGCGCATTGCCCGCGCCAGCGCTTCCGCCAAAAAGCAAGATGTCCAGATGGCGGAAGCTGAGCCCCAATATGCGCGTGTGCGGCCAAACATCAAGCGCAATCCTTTTGAAGTTCCTTTAGAAGAGCGGATTGCATTGCTCAAAGATTGTGATGAGGCGATGCGGATTCGGGAGCAGATAAAAGTGCGCACAGGCTTCATTCGGGCTGTGTATGAGGAGAAACATTTTATGAGCTCCGAGGGCGCTGATATTTATCAGGAGCGTATTGAGACAGGCGCCGGCCTGGAAGCACGGGCTGTAGCGCCTGATGGCTCCGATACACAATTGCGCTCCTATCCGGCCAGCCATGGCGGCAATATGGCAACGCGCGGCTGGGAATTTGTAGAGGAAATGCAGCTTGTGGAAAATGCTGAACGTATTGCCGAAGAGGCCGCCGCTTTGCTGAATGCTCCACATTGCCCCAGCGGCGAATTTGATATTATTTTAGAAGGCTCCCAATTAGCGTTGCAAATCCACGAATCTTGTGGCCATCCCATTGAGCTGGATCGTGTACTGGGGACGGAAGCCAGCCTGGCTGGCACGAGCTTTTTGACGCTGGACAAATTGAATAATTTTCAATATGGCTCGGAACATGTCAACATTGTGGCGGATGCCACAATTCCTGGCGGGCTGGGCTCGTTTGCCTATGATGATGAGGGCGTGCCGGGCCAGCGTGTAGAGATTGTGAAAGAAGGGCAATTTGTAGGCTATCTGACGTCTCGGGAAACAGCGCTGGCCCTCGGGCAAAACAGCAATGGCGCGATGCGCGCCGACGGGCCTCATCATATTCCGCTAATTCGGATGACGAATATTAATCTGGAGCCAGGCGATTGGACTCTGGAGGAAATGATTGCGGATACGCAAGAAGGCTTTTATTTGCTCACAAACACATCCTGGAGCATAGATGATAAGCGCCTGAATTTTCAATTCGGCACGCAAATGGCTTATGAAATTAAAAACGGCAGCCTGGGGAGACTATATAAGAACGCCACATATACAGGCCTGACGCCTGAATTTTGGCGCCGTTGCGATGCTGTCGGCAACAAAGAGGACTGGCAGATGTGGGGCATTCCCAATTGCGGCAAGGGAGAGCCAATGCAGACAGCACATGTAGGCCACGGCGCTTCCTGCGCGCGTTTTCGCAAAATTCGTTTGGGCGTAATGAAAGAATAAGGCCGCCGGAGCCGATACATTGTTAGCCTGTAATTTTCATTTTTTTCTGCTCTTTTAGCCGAATAAATTGTGTTTTTTCTGAAGGCGCGAAATTATTTGAGCTGTTGGGAAGCGAATAAAATGATTTTTTGTTTCGAGATATCTTTTTTTGCGAAACAAAATTACGCTGTCGCTTGTTGTTTGACTGTGCGCAGGAAAAATTCAAATTAAGGAATAAACGAATGGGACACATGCAACGAGGCAGCAAAGCGGCGCTGTGGCTCAGCGCCGCTTTATTTATTATAAGCGTATTGCGAGCAGGCCTTGCAGAAGCGCAGACAGGATTGAATACACAGATGCAGCGCGTTGTCGCGCGCTTTGTGGAGCAGACGGGCTACAGCGTGCTGGGCGTGGGCTCGTGGATTCGGGGCCAGGGCTTCAATCCGGCGACATCGGATTTTGATATGCGGCTTGTTATTCCCGAAGGCAGTACGCCTGTGGAGCAATTACGTCGCTGGCAGCAGGCGAGGCAGCAACTGGCACAAATGATTCGCCAAGAATTTGGCGCTCAGGCAGACAACATTTTAGCGAGGACAAATCTATATGCGCCGAATCAATTAATGCGCGGCGTAGAAGATGCCGCCGATGCGATGCGCCGTTTTCAAAATCTCAATACAGTGCCGAATCTCGCCCACACGGGCCCTGTAACGCCGCAGACAACAATGCGCTATGCCGAAGGCCTGTATGGACGCGGCGCGGAGACATATATTCAGCAATACGAACAGGCGGCGGGGCGGCTATTTTATAACAATAATGGGCGCTGCGTGACAGGGCTATCCGAGCTGGCGCATCTTGGCGAAGGAGCGGCACGCTTCACAGCGGCCGGCACAGCCAACACAGCCGGACAATGGGCGGAACATTTAATGCAGGCCGTACAGCAAGGCGACGGGCGCCTGGCAGCCAAATATCTGGAACGGCTGGAGCGGGATCTTGTCAAAAGCCGCTCGCTTTTGCGTTTGCCGCTGGATGAGGCCTATCGGGGCGAGCTGCAGAAGCTGCGGGAGTTGCTCAAGCAAGCGCCCGGGCGGCTGGCCTCTGTAAGTGATGATGTGGCACGGCTGGCGCTGCGCGGCCACGCCGAAGCCGCTATTTTGCGGGGAATGGAAGAAGCCGGGCCTGTGCGCCGGGCCTATCTGCGCGTGATGCTGAACGGCTTGCAAGCCCGCAGCGAATTGGGAAAGCTGCTGACGCGCGTGATGGAAAAAATCCCCTCCGCTGTGGATGCGGAGAATACAATCAATTTTATTATTTTTGCTCTGGGGACGAAGGCGACAGCCCAATCGATCGGGCGCGGCGACAATTTTTTTGAGACGCTGCAGAATGTTTCCGGAGAAATCAATCCTCTTAAAATTGTTGGGCCATTAAAGCTCATTGGGCCGGCGTTGCTTTTAGAGATTACAGCGGCGATTATCAATGAAGCCCGCGCAGGCGGCTATGAGCTGGCGGCAAGCTTTCAGGAAGCATGGGATTTGCTGGGAGGAATTTATACATCCTGGGGCGGGGCCGATGTGGATCCAGATCCTCGTCGACAATTGACGCTGGAAGATCTTGTTGCCCGCGTTCACACGGAAGAGCGGCTGCAGGCGATTGTGTATGCGCAATGTTTGCGCGCAGCCACGACAAATCTCGGCGGCGCAGATGAAAAAACAGATAAATCTCGCGCCGAGGCCATTTTTGCCAGATGCTATCCTGTAATACGCGACGCCTGGCGCTGGCAACGCGATTGTCTGATGACGGAATATCTGCGGCTGGGCAGCGAAATTGTGCACACGCCGCTGATTATCTTTTACAAGCCCACAGAGCCTAAGCCCGGCGAGCGGATTATTTGCGAAGCGCGCAGCTATGATGGAAAGCTCGGGGAGAGGCTGCGGCGAATGAATGAAATTATTCGCATCCTCTATGGCTCTGGCTCCTCTGTGGGCGATTTCTATTATTGGGATCCGGCCGGAGAGCGTGTAGAGGATCGGATGTGGCAGCGCAGCTTTGTGTTTGATAAGCCGGGCAAATATCCTGTCAAAGTGCGGCTGGAGATTGCGCCGCAGACAAGAATGGCTTCCGCCCAAACAGAGCCGCGTGTTGTGATGCGGCGGCAGATTGATGCTGTTGTGGAAATTGACATTGGAGGCGCCCAGGATACATCTGTGATTTTAGCAGGCACTGACATTAGATTGAATGATGAAATTAAAGAAACACAGGAGCTCGTTATAGATTTCAGAGAGTCTGGCGCCGCATGGACAGATTTAATGAAGCGTTTTGCTGTCACAATCACAAAACGCGGCTCCTTATTTTTGCGCGCGCCGGGCGCCAAGCGAGATGATCTTATCTTTAATCCTAAACTCTCCAAAACTTTTTATGGCTTTTATGTTATCCCCTCGGGCGTCTCGGGGCGTGTGGAGCTGCAATATGGGGCGAGCGCGAATCCTGACAAAGGGAGCATCGCCTTAGGAGATTCAGCCAACACAACATGTGCCTGGGCCTTCGCATCGCCCAAAATTGTATTTAGAGTGCGCCACTCTTTTAATGGGCAGGACAATGAAAAAGAACAGCCAGGGCCTGCCTTCCAATTAGATTTTAAGCTCCGCCCACAGGAGGCTTACGAAATAAATATCGAAGCGCAACTTCCGTTTAGAAAAGCGTTCAGCACGGGGAAACAAAGCGAGGAGATTCTCCGCATTCCTGTGGGCACAATTGTGCTGAATTGTGAAAAATAACAAGAGACGGCAAGCCATCATAAGGAGCATAAGATGTCTTTTAAACTAAAAATGAGAATTTGGGCTTTCCTGGGAGGCTGCTGTAGCTTCGTATGGGGGCTAAGCGCATTCTGTGAGGCCCAGGAGATAACGGGGCTATGGGGCTCGGCGCTGTATCGCGTGGAATTAAATGTGGCAGGCAACAAAATTACAGGAAGCTACAGCTTCCGCGAACATCCACAGGAGCCTGCCGGCAAGATCCAGGGGCAATTGCAGGGGGATGGCCGCAGCTTTGTCGCCGAATGGACGCATGCGGCGGGGCCCGATCAGGGGCGCTTTCAGACATATCTGGAGCTGGATGGCCGGGGGCAATTTTTGCGGGGCTGGCGCTGGACGGAGGAGACAGAGCCCATGCTATTTGTCTTGCGGCGCGCTGTGGAGGGGACGCTGCTGGATGTCCTGACAGAGGCAGAGGGCGAAGAGACGAAGGATACAGCACAAAAGGATGGGGGCCAGGACGCGCCCTCTTTTTCAGGCTTCGAGATAAAGCTGGCGGACGCCGCGGCATCTGTCTTATTAGCAGGCGCATACGATGTGAAGAATTTTGGGCTGCGGCTGGCAATCAATTGGGACAAGCCAGGGATGATTTTAGATACAGTGGGCGTGAATGCTGCGGCGCCGGGAAGCTTTTCCGTGGGCGTGGATGAGCAGGGCATTGTGCGGCTACAAATTTTTGCCCCCCAACATAATAGCCCGCACAAAAAGGCTCCTGGCTGGCATATTATGTATAGTGGTATTACCGCTAAGCGAGGCGAATGGACAACAATTGCCATCCAGCATACGCCTGCCCAATGGAAATTTTCCGTCGGCAGCTCTGAACAAAACGAGGAAATGATTCTGCCGTTGCCTGTCGCAGCTTCGGGGCAGCCATTGTATGTAGGGGATTTCCCCGGGGATGCTCATTGGCCGCCTCCTGTGCAGGCGAAAACGGGAATGACAGGCATTGTACGCGTATTGAGCGCCGAGGGCCTGCAGCTGGAGGACGATATAGCAAAGAATATGACGGGGGGCTTGAAGACGGAGACGGGCGGGCAAACCCCCGAACATAACAAATCAACAGCCGACGGGGGCCCGCCCTCTGTGGCGATTGTGGCCTGCACGAAAATAGACGAATCAGGGCGGCCTATGGATCCGGCCACTGTGTTTGTGGGGCCGCCGGGGCCTCCAGGCCGTGCCGGCAAGCCCGGAGCCCCAGGCCCGACGCCGGAGATTATTCGCCTCGTGCTGACATTCGCGAATGTGCCGGCAGGCAGCGTAATAGAGTTTGTGACAAATTATAATGCTGGCCAGGAAATTTTACGCCGGGAAATTACATTACAAGGCGCAAGCCATCGCCTGCGCTGGGGGCCCAATCCTAAAGGCGCGCTGCCGCCAGGCAATTATGTTGTAAGCGTACACTATCGGGGCCAGGAAATTGGCCGCCATTCTTTTGAAGTCCGACAGGGCCCGCCCGGGCCTACTGCTTCCACAAATCCTATACGCTAGAGCAGCCCCAAAATTAAATGCCTTTTTAATTACGAAGGCGAAAGACGGCTCTGTGAGAAGCGACGCAGAAGAGGATGTCTTGACAGAGGACGGCAAACAGATTTTATTTTGTTTCATTGAGAGCTAGACATAATAAGTCTAGCTCTCCACGTAGATAGGCTAATGCAAGAGGCAATGCCGTGGCTTCTGTTTGGCTATGGGAGAGCCCTCTCATGGAAGAGAAAAAGCTTTCCTGGCGGCAGATGTATCTTTTTTGGCTGGCCTGGCCAGGGATCATTGGGCTGGCTTTTGGCTTGCGTGTTGTCGGCGTAACGTGGGGCTTGCCGGATGCCACGCATATATTTTCCTATCATCCGGATGAATTTCATTCCTTGCGGGGCGCGTTTGCGGCGCTTTTGGGCGGCGATCTCAATCCCCATTTTTTCAATTATGGCAGCTTGTATTTGTATCTCGTTACAGCTGCTATTCTGTGTAGGGGAGCTCCTCTCCCCGCTGATATGCAGGCCGCATCCTGGGCGCAGATGATGCGGGAATGGACGCTGGCTGCTCGCTGTGTGAATGTGCTTTGCGGCGTCCTCACTGTGTTTGTTGTATATCTGTTAGCGCAGGAGGCATTCGGGAAAAAAGGGGGGCTGGCCGCGGCGGCGCTTCTATCAGTGTTCCCCTTACATGTGTTGCATTCTCATTATGCCACTGTAGATGTGCCACAAACATTGTTCATTGCGCTCACATTGTTTTTTGCCTTACGGCTGAGCCGCAAAGCTGATTTGCGGAATTACATATACGCGGGGCTGGGGGCAGGCCTGGCGGCCTCCACGAAATATAACGGGGCGCTCGTATTGCTGGCGCCTCTGCTGGCGCATATGCTGGCTTCATGCCAATTAAAAAGCCGGGCGCAAAAAATCAACAGGCCTGTTTTGATGTGCCTCATGGCTGTGTTGGCTTTTGCCGCCACATCGCCTTACACATTTTTGGATTGGGCGCAGGCGCAAAAGGACATCTTGTTTGAGCTGCAGCATATGAGGCAAGGGGAAGAGCCGGCGCGCGCAGCTGATCCTAATGGCCTGCTGTTTCATCTATGGAGCCTGACGCTGACAAGCGGCGGCGCCACGATTGCCGCCCTGGGGGGGCTCGTTGTGGCTTTGAAAGGCAGGAAGAGCAGGAAAGAATTATTTCCTGTTCTCCTGTTTGGCGTTGCCTGGCTTGTGATGATTTCCTTAGCGAAAGTCCGTTATGGGCGCTATGAGATGGCGTTGACGCCCGCTTTAGCGTTTTTTGTGGGAGGCGGATGTGCAGCTCTGGAACATTGGGGGCACAGGAATCTGCGGCGAAGCGCTCTTTTTTTAGCAGGCGCGGCTGGGGCGCTGAGCCTGATGATATCAGCGGCGCTTGTGTGGCGGCTGCATAGGGAGCCGGATCCGCGGGATGTGGCATTGCAGGCGTTGCGGCGTTATGTGCCGCCGGATCGTTCCGTGGGGCTTGTGTGGGATTTATGGTTCAATGCCCCGCCCCTGGATGTTGTAAATGGCGGCGCCGTACTACGCCAGAATCCTTTGTGGCGACAATTCAGCCAGCCGCTCAGGCCGCTTGTGATTACGGGCCTCAATGCGGAGGCTTTGGCGCAGCAAAAGCCTTTCGCTTTTGTGCTCAGCAATTTTGAGATAAGAGATGCTATGCGGATCGGGCTGCCTGGAGCTAAAGAGTTTTTGCAAAAATTGCGCCAGGATTATGTGCTGGGATTCATCGCCTGTCGTTCTGCCCCCTTAGCCGGCCTGGCGGGCTGGGCGCCGCCGCAGGATTGGCTGTATCCCTTCCCGGAAATACGCATATATTTGCAGCACACAGCAGCTTCCCGCTCGCCTTGAGGGCCAACAGCCGAGATGATATAATGTGCGTAAATCAGCAAGGCTTGTTGCCCGCCCATCAACGAGATGCATCAAGCGGCAATCCAATTATAAGCGCAAAAATCTCAAAAGCGTTTTTTCCGAAAAAGCAAAAACGGGAAATTACGATGAGCAGCTTTCGCCAGCGTTTGCCTGCGATTCTGGCTTTAGAGGATGGCACAATTTTTGAGGGAGAGTCATTTGGCGCTGAGGGGGAGCGCTATGGAGAGCTCGTGTTCAATACAGGAATGACGGGCTATCAAGAAGTGCTGACGGATCCCTCTTATTGTGGCCAGATTGTCACAATGACATATACGCAACAGGGCAACTATGGATTGAATCCGGAGGATAATGAAAGCTGGAGGCCGTGGGTGGAGGGCTTTGTTGTCCGGGAAGTCTGCGAGACGCCCAGCAATTATCGCGCCACAATCAGCCTGCCGGAATATCTGAAGCAGCACGGCATCCCGGGCATTGCCGGCGTGGATACGCGGCGGCTGACGAAACATCTGCGCACGTACGGGGCCAAGATGGCTGTTTTGTCCACAATTGATTTGAATCCCGAAAGCCTCGTGGAAAAAGTCCGTCGGGCGCCGCGTTTGGAGGACATAGATTTTGTGGAGAAAGTGTCCTGTTTGAAGCCGCGGCGCTGGATAGAAGAGGGATATGTGGAGGAGGATTTTTCCGTTGAAAAGCTGCAAAGCGAGCGCGAAGCCCGTGCGGCGGCCGAGCGGGAGCGCCCTAAGCCCCGCACTGTTTATCGGAATGGGATTCCGCTGTATGCCCCCCAAATTTTTCGCGTTGTATGTCTGGATTGGGGCGTAAAACAAAACATTTTGCGGCATTTGTACAGTCGCGGCTGCGACATAATCGTTGTTCCCGCCAAAACAACAGCTGAGGAAGTCCTGGCCTACAAGCCTGATGGCGTTGTCTTTTCCAATGGGCCCGGCGATCCCCAGCGGCTGGATTATGCCATTCGTACCGCTAAGGGCTTGATTGGCCGTGTGCCTATTTTCGGGATTTGTTTAGGGCATCAAATCATCGGCTGGGCCATGGGGGGCCGCACCTTTAAGCTGAAATTTGGGCATCGCGGCGTCAATCATCCTGTCAAAAATCTTTTAACAGGCGCTGTGGAAATCACAACCCAAAATCATGGCTTTTGCGTGGATATGGAAACGCTGCAGGACACGGGGATGGAGATGACACATATTAATCTGAATGATATGACATGTGAGGGGATGCGGCATCGAGAGCTGCCGCTTTTTAGCGTGCAATATCATCCTGAGGCGGGCCCTGGCCCTCATGATGCCAATTATTTATTTGATGATTTTATCCGCATGATGTCGGGCGAATGGCCGCTACATTGAGGCCTCAATGTCCCAGGCTGTTCGCGGAAAACATATCGGAAGCAACAAGCGTCATTTTTGCCCCCTGTTTCCGGCTAAGGGCTTTACTCCAAAAGCCAAACCTCATATACTAAAACAGCAAAAATTGAGCAGAAAAGCTACAGCAAGATTTTCTCTTGGCATAAATACGCCCCAATTTTTCCGGCTATAAGAGAACAGCCATGGCCCAGGATACAGCCCGCCGCATGACGCCCGGAGAATTGCTCATTGCTTTTCTTTTTGCTTTGGCTCTGGCGTTTGGCTTTTTTTATTGGACAAATAGCCGCAGCGAGATGGCCAAGCGGCAAATTACAATCCGGCGAATGCTGGAAATTGAAACAGCCCTGCAAAAATACAGCATTGATTGCGGCGGCATTTTGCCGACGACAAAACAGGGCCTGGAGGCGTTGTGGACGCGTCCGACACAGCCCCCTATTCCAATAGGGTGGCGGGGCGGCTATATTTCGGATCCAAAAGTGCTGGAGGACGGCTGGGGGCGCAAATTCAAATATTTTTGTCCAGGCAAGCCGTATCCTGGCAGCAAAATTAAACGACCCTATGATTTAGCCAGTTATGGGCGCGATGGGCGTGAGGGCGGCGAAGGGCTGGATCGTGATATTTGCAACTGGGATAGAAAGACGCTGGCGCCATGAAAATGTTTGCTTATCGTGTCTTTGGCGGGATTTTGCTCCTGGCAGCCCTCGGGCCGTACGCGGCAGGGAGCGAAGCTCTTCCCACTGATTGGACAGCCACGCTGCTGGAAAGCTTTGATCAGCAGCCTTTTTCGGAAGCAATCTCTTTGCCGCCAGCGCAGATTGTGCAGCAGGATTTTCAGCTTTTTCGTCTCACGTTATTTCGCGGCTCCCGCGTCAGTGGCGCTTCGGCCTGCTGGCAAATCCAGCCGCGCCACAGCCAGGCCCAGGAGGCCGCGCTGACGCTGCGTTTGCCGCCGGCGACGGCGGGAATGGCTATATGGCTGAAAAATCCTGAAGGCCTCACAGCAGAATTATTCTGGCGTGTCACAGATGCTGAGGGGCGCACACGCCGCAGCCGCCCCCGTTTCCTTCAGGAGCACAAAAATTGGCGTCGCTATGTGTTCACAATCGCCGAGCTGACGGAAGAAGAGCCCGGGCTGCTATTGCCGCTGCAAAATGCGGAATTAGTGCTCGGAGGATTGCGGCCCGGCGTGCGCTATACTTTTTATTTAGATGAATTGTCTGCTTTACAGCCGCCGGCGCCCCATATGCGTGTCACAGAATTTACGGCGCCCTCCACAGCACAAGCGGGCGCGCAAATTACAGTGCAATTGGCCGGAGAGATTACGAGTGATTTGTTGCAGCCGCTTTCTTTAGAAATAGGGCTTTATTCTGAGCAGAAGCCCGCGCTGATTAAGCGGCTTGTCTGGAAGGAAAGAACGGGCCGCGTATCTATTGTTGTGACATTGCCCCGACATATCGCTTCAGGGAGCTATCAGTGGCAGCTTTCGGGAGAGGGCGTAAGGCTTACAGGCCAGCTCACAGCGCCAATGCGCCTCACAGCCGAAACGGCTCCCAAAAGCTTTAGCCTCCGCCCGCCGTCGCAGGGAGGCTGTATCGCCGTGGAGGGGCAGAGCCTGCCGCTCATCGGGGGCTTGTGGCGAACGGGCGCGCCGCCCGAACATTGTTCGTGGCTGATGCTTCCTGTGACGAGCGATTTTGATTTTACGAATCAGTGTCCGCCGGTGTGGCTGGGGCCCGAGAAATTTGATTATACGCCTGTGGATAGGCGATTGGCCTTAGCCCTGGGGGCCAGCCCCGAAGCGTATTTATTGCCCATTGTCTATATTTCTTCGCCTTCCTGGTGGGACGAGCAGCATCCCAAAGAATTGATGATTTTTGGCGATAACAAGACACGATTGCCTGCGGGCGTTCCCGGGGCCAAACGCACATACGCTTCGTGGGCTTCGGCAGTGTGGCGCCGGGACGCAAAGATGGCGCTACAGAAGCTGATCGCGCATCTGGAAAATGGCCCCTGGGGGCCCGCCATTATCGGCTATCAGCTGGCGGCGGGAGAAGAAGGCCGCTGGATATATCCGGGCGCCCTAGAAGGCGTGTTCAGCGATTACAGTGCGCCGCAGCAAGAAGCTTTTCGGCAATGGCTTAAAAATAAATACAAGGATGTAGCGGCGTTGCGGGCGGCCTGGGGGCAGCCGCGGGAGCCTGTGACTTCTTCCGAAGCATTGAAGGAAATCCAGCCTATTTTGGGCTGGAGCCATGTGCGGATTCCCAGCCCGGCAAGGCGTTTGCGGGCGCCCAGCGGGGCGTTGCACGATCCCGCGGCGGCACAGGATATTGTGGATTATCAGATATTCAGTTCAGATCTTGTGGCGGAAACGATATGCGAATTAGCACGTGCCGCGAAAGAGGCCTGTGGCGATAAAAAACTAGTGGGCGTGGCGTATGGGCATCTTTTTGATCTGGCCAGCACGCGTATGGGCTTGCAAAATGGGGGGCATTTAGCTCTGTCGCCTATTTTAGGAGCCGAGGAGCTGGATTTTATTGTCTCGCCGGGCACATCTGCCGAAGCCAGCTCCTTGCCTTTAGCGACGACAGCCGTAACATCCATCGCCCATCATGGCAAATTGTGGATTGCGCAGGGGACGGCGACGCAAGCCGCTGCGACAATCGTACAGGCGCTGATGCAAGGGGGGATGGCGGCTGTGGAGGCGCTGCCGGAGGCCTCCTGGCTGGCACAGATACAGACATTGTCCCTGACATTGCCACGTCGCAGCCGTAGCGAAATAGCTGTGATCCTCGATGATATTAGCGCGGCGTATACAGCCGCAGGAACAGAGCTTGTCAAGCCCTTGCTTGCCGATCAACGTGCCGGGCTGGCGCTGATGGGAGCGCCGTATGATGTGTGGATGCTGGATGATGTGCTTTCGGGGCTGGCAATCGGCTACAAGCTGTATATCTTTTTGAATGCGTTTTATCTGGATGCTGCGGCGCGGGAACAATTAGTAAAATTTTTGTCGCAGCAGAAAGCCACAGCCCTGTGGATATATGCTCCCGGCGCCTTAGAGGCAACAATGAGCGCACGTTATATGAAGGCGCTTACGGGCCTGACGCTTATTCGGCCGCTGCAAGTTTTGGCTTCGCCGCGAAAGGAAAATGTAGAAATCAGCGAGCCTGTGCGGACGGATCGGGGGCCCTTGCGCGTCAAAGTGAGCGGCGCGGAAAGCTATCTCTATGGCCTTTCGGCGCCTATCTCGCCGCGTTTTGCGTGTCTGGGCGACAAGGCGGATATTCGGGGCGTGCTTGTGGGGACGCAATGGGGGGGCCTGGCCGTGACGGAACATCAGGGATTCAAATCTATCTGGTCGGCGGCGCCCCATCTGCCCGCCTCGCTCTTGCGCAGCCTTGCCCTGGAAGCGGATGTCCATATCTACACGGAAGCAGGAGTCGGCGTATACGCCAACGAAAGTTGGCTGGCTGTGCGGGGGCCAGAAGAGGAAACATATCGCGTGCAATTGCCTCAGCTGGCGGATGTGATCGATTTAGCCTCTGGCCAGGCGCTGGGGCCGCGCAGCAATGCTTTCTCCGTGAAATTAAAGGCAGGCGAATGGCGGCTGTATTATTGGGGAACATTGCCCTTGGAGAAGCGTTAAAAACAAGAGAGAACGATTAAACAAAAAGAAAATGACAGAATTAGGCCATTTATGGGTGGCGGATCGGCTCTGGGAGCGCTTAGGCTGGGCGGAAGCGCAACGTCCGTATCTTTATTTAGGGGCGATTGCGCCGGATGCCTATCGTGTGGCTTATAGCATTCCTCAGCGTCTGTCCCATTTTCGTTATGCCTCGCCCAAAGGCCTGAGCTTTAATGATTTTGTGAATGTCTATTTGCGGCCGGCGATGGCGGGCGATAATGGCGCGGCACAGGCCTTTTTCAGCGGCTGGCTGAGCCATTTGTGTGCGGATCGGATTTGGCGGCAGAAAGTCCGCTATGAACTGGCGGGATTGTGGGAGCGGATTATGGAGGGGCCCGCAGAGGTCGCCGCCGCGCTGAAGCAGCAATTTTTTGAGGAATGCGCCTGGGCGGATCTGGAGCTGTATCGCAAGGACAGTGCGCGCTACGAGGAGATTCTGGCGCAATTAAGCCAGGCAGAAGTTTGCTTTCGCGTGCCGCCGCTGCAGGCGGGCGATATTTTTCGCTGGCGAGAAATTGTCGTGCAGGAGAAAGTTCCCCCGTTGAATGTGCGGATTGCCGCGCCCCAATGGCTCAGCATGGAGTTCGTATTGCAGGCGCTTCAGGAAGCGGAAGAGGAGAGTTTGAAGCTGCTTTTATGGGAGCAGAAGCTGGCCCAGGAGCATAAGGAGGGCCAGGCGCTCGTGTGATGAGGCGGGAAGGCGCGCAATAGGAAGCTCTTTTAGCCTAATGCCTCAAAACAGACACAATAAGAAATTCCCCCCAATTTTGTGTTATCTTTTACGTTATAATATATTATTTTCCTCAAAATTTTTATTCCAAAAGTGTAGTTTAAGCAAATTGCAAAAAAGCATTGACAAAAGGCATAAAAACAGATAGACTATTTACTGATATTTGTGATTTTTTTCACAAAATGAGTGATTTGTATCTGGCGTTTTTTTGTTATGCATGAACACGGCCTAGCTGATGCGATATTAGAAGACGCTTTACGCCATCCCCAGCGCCCTGCCGGATCATTGCCCCGTCGGATTACAGTGTTAGTCTCGGAGCTGAGCGGCCTGACGCGTGAGGCTTTGCAGGCGAGTCTGGATCATGTTTGTAAACATTTTCACATGAAGCCTGTAGAGCTGGAGCTGGAAATTGCGCCTGTGCTTGTGGAATGTACGGCCTGTCAAAAGATTTCTGCCTTAGAGGAAGAGGCTGCCTGGGGGTGTCCGGCCTGTGGGGCGCAGGCATTGCGCTTATGCGGGGGCGAAACTGTAATCGTGAAGGCGTGCGAATACGAGCTGGAGCCCTCCTCCTAAAGTAGCCGCTATCCGTTACAGCGGCGGGGAGCACGAAACAGAAGCCTGAGGGCTTACTAATAAAGTACAGTGGGGGCGCAGGGGCCGAGACGGCATTTCAGGCCCAAGGCAAGAGAGATATAAACACATAAAGTAGTGGCGAGCGCGGGCAGAAAAAGGATTAATGCTTTTAAGAAGCTTAGCCGAAAAAGAGAGAGCTGAAGCTGAATCATATTTCCGGGGCCGGGACGGCGCGCCGTGACAATTTTCCGGCAAGCGATAAGAGGCTTGTCCGTTGACATAGACAAATAGCCCAGCGGGCACAATTCCCAACATAGGCCCCTTCACAAGCTCTTTTTCGAAGTGCCGGTGCAGAGGCCGATGAAGGAGGTGTTTGAATGCCCTTACAGGTCATCGGGTGTGAGGTGGTGCCGCAGCTCCTGGCAAAGCTGACACAGCAGGCGCGGGTGATGGCGCCGCAGCCCCGGGAGGGGCGCCATCAATGGAGCTATGCGGAAGTCCGCGAGCCGTGTGAGATCGATTTGTCGTATATCACAACGACATTGCCTCCCAAGAAGTTTGCCTTCCCCCCAGTGGAAAAGCTCGTCGAGTATCGTTTAGCCGGCAAGCCGATTATGGAGGCGGTGATAGAGGCGGAGCCCCTGGTCATTTTCGGCGCGCATCCGTGCGATATTTACGCGCTGCGGGCTTTAGACATCGCCCTGTGCGATAATCAGCCCGATCCCAATTATCTGGCGCGGCGGGAGAAGCTGCAGATTGTGGGCGTGGATTGCGAGCCGGATGAATACTGTTTTTGCGGCAGTATGGGCACGGCGTCGGTCACAGAGGGCTACGATTTGTTTTTAACGCCCCTGGCGAGCGGGGAATATCTGGCGGAGACAGCCACAGAGGCGGGCGAGGCGATGCTGGCGGGGCTGCCCAGCCGCGCCGCCACGGCGACGGAGCTGGCGGAAGTGCGGGAGCGTCTGGCGGAAAAAATCCGCAAAACATCCCCCGTGGAGGCGGAAGCGTATAAATTGCCCTTGCTGTTGACAGGGGTGGCGGAAAGCGCGGTGTGGGAGCAGCAAGCCGAGCGTTGTTATAGCTGCGGCACCTGCAATCTCGTCTGTCCCACCTGTTATTGTTTTGATGTGATCGATCGGATGGAGCTGACGCTGGATCGGGGGGCGCGGGAGCGCGAATGGGATGCCTGTATGCTGGAAAGCTTTGCGAAAGTGGCGACAGGAGAGAGCTTCCGCGAGACGCGTGATGAGCGGCTGCGCCATCGCTTCTATCGGAAGTATTCGTATCTGTTTACGAAATACGGACGTCCGTATTGTTGCGGCTGCGGCCGCTGCGCCCGGCAGTGCCTGGTGCATATTAATCCGGTTGAAGTGCTGAATGCGCTAATTGCTGAGGCCGAAGGGAGGCGAGGCTGATGGCGGCGAATTGCGCCTGTGAGTCGCATCGCCAGCTCTATGTGCCGAAAATAGCGATTCTGGAAAAGATCGTGCCGGAGACGGAGCTGGAGAAGCTGTTTGTGTTTCGCTTTGAGGATGGGCGGCCCCTGGGCCATCGGGCGGGGCAATTTGTGGAAGTGTCCTTGCCCGGCATAGGGGAGGCGCCGATTTCCATTGCCTCCGCGCCGTGCGAAGATCCGATTTTTGAGCTGTGCGTGCGAAGAATAGGGAATGTCACAACGGCGCTGCATAATTTGGCGGAAGGGGCGTATGTGGGCATTCGGGGGCCCTTTGGCAATGGCTTTCCGCTGGAGGAGCTGGAGGGGCAGGATGTGCTCATCGTCGCCGGGGGGATCGGGATGATTCCCGTCCGGCCGCTGATTCATCACATTTTGTGCAATCGGAACGATTATCGGAATTTCACGATATTTTATGGAATGAAGCGGCCAGAGGAAATGCTGTTTCGGGAGGAGATTGCGCAGTGGCAGGAAAGCGGCGTAGTGGATGTGCGCCTGACCGTGGATCGGCCGCATCCGGACTGGAGCGGGCATGTGGGCGTCGTGACGACGCTGTTTCCTGAGGTGGAGCTGGATCCGCCGCGCACGCGGGTCGTCGTCGTGGGGCCGCCCGTGATGTATCGCTTTGTGATTATGGAATGCAAAAACAAGGGCATTGCGGATGAGCATATCATTATGTCGTTGGAGCGGCATATGAAATGCGGGGTGGGCAAATGCGGACATTGTCAAATCAATAACAAATATGTGTGTCTGGATGGGCCCGTGTTCACTTATTCCGAGCTGAAGCATTTGTGGGAGGCGATCTAGATGAAGCCGCGGGTTGGGATGTTTGCCTTTACATGCTGCGAGGGCTGCGGCCTAGCGGTGATTGAATGTGAAAATGAGCTGCTGGAGGTGTTGAATCTGATTAATCTGGTGGAATGGCGGGAGGGCTTGAGCGAGAAGGCGGATCCGCCGGAGCTGGATATTGCGCTGGTGGAGGGGAGCATTTCCACGCATGCGGATGAGCGGAAGATCAAGGAGATTCGCGAGCGGGCGAAGGTGCTGGTGGCGCTGGGCGCCTGCGCCCACACCGGCGGCTTAAATGCGCTGAAGAATCGCTACGGAATGAACGAAGTCAAGCGGATGGTCTATGGGGAAGCCGGGGATCAGTTTGATACGATTCCGGCGCGGCCGCTCTCGGCGGTCGTGCCAGTGGATTTCTTTTTGCCGGGCTGCCCCATCGATCGGGGGGAATTTTTGAGTATGGTGCGGGACATCGCACTGGGCAAGACGCCGCGCTTGCCGAGCTATCCGCTCTGTGTCGAATGCAAGAAGAAGGACAATGTGTGCGTGTTTTTTAAGGACATGTTCTGTATGGGCCCCGTCACGCGGGCGGGTTGCGGCGCGCTCTGTCCCACCTTTGGCGCCGGCTGCGAGGGCTGCCGCGGCTTTGTGGACAATCCCAATGAGCAAGCGCACAAGGAGACACTGGCGGAGCACGGGCTGACGGTGGAGGAAGTGCTGCTGCATTTCAATATGTTCAACAGCTATCAGGAGGAGCAGAAAGCCTGAAACGCCCAAACATGCATTTCTCGCCGGAAATACAGTTAGTGAGGTATTCGTATGAGCGAGGTCAAAATCAATATCCATGATGTTACACGGGTCGAAGGGCATGGCGACATCATCGTGGATGTGCAGTCGGGAGAAATCAAGGAGTTGAAGCTGGCGATTACGGAATCGCCACGCTTTTTTGAGGCGTTTTTGCTGGGGCGCAAGTGGTATGAGGCGGTGCACATCACTTGTCGCATCTGCGGGATTTGTTCGATCGGCCATACCAGTGCCTCCTTGCAGGCGATGGAGAACGCGTTAGGGGTGGAGATTTCGGAGCAGACTTTGCTTTTGCGACAGCTGGCGTTTGCGGGCGAAACCTTGCAGAGTCATTATCTGCATGTGTTTTATCTCGTGGCGCCGGATTTGCTGGGGGTGCCCAGTGTGCTTCCGCTGGTGCAAACGCATCCGGATGTGGTCAAGATGGCGTTGCGGCTGAAACGGCTGGCGAATGATATCTGCTGCACTGTGGCGGGCCGTCACATCCATCCGTGCTCCATGCTGGTGAAGGGCTTTCCGAAGGTGCCGCGGGCGGAGGATTTGCTGGCGCTGAAGCAGCGGCTGCAGGATTCGGTGGCGGATTTGCAAACAACGGTGGGGCTGTTGAAAACTTTGTCGCTGCCGCAATTTGAGCGGGATATGGAGTTCGTGGCGCTGCATCATCCGGAGGAATATGCGTTTTATCGGGGTACTGTGATTCGCTCGACAAAGACGGGCGACACGCCGATTCCCGAATATAAGCGGCAGGTGCAGGAATTTGTAGTGCCGCATTCGCATGCGAAGCATGTCACTTCGCCGGTGGGGCCCTATATGGTGGGGGCGCTGGCACGCTTCAATGTGAATTATGAGCAGCTGCGGCCAGAAGCCAAGGAAGTCGCCGCCGCCCTGGGGCTGCAGCCCATCTGCTACAATCCGTTTATGAACTCTATTGCGCAGGTTGTGGAGTGCGTGCAGGCGACCTATGATGCCATCGAATACATTGATCGGCTCGTGGATATGGGGCTGCAGGAGGAGGATTTGACGGTGGAAGTGAAGGCGGGGCGGGGCGTGGGGGCGGCCGAAGTGCCGCGAGGGACGCTGTATCATGATTATACGGTGGATGACGAGGGGACTATCGTGGATTGCAATCTCATCATCCCCACGGGGCAGAATCTGAACAATATTGAGCATGATATGCGCGCGCTGGTGCCGCAGATCCTGGATAAGCCGCAAGAGGAGATAGCCCTGACTTTAGAGATGCTGGTGCGGGCGTACGATCCGTGCATATCGTGTGCGACGCATCTTTTGCGGGTGCAATTTGTGTGAGGGCGATGGCAGGCAAGCGGGTGGTGATCTTAGGGGTGGGCAATGAGCTGTATGGGGATGATGGCGTGGGCGTCGTCGTGGCGCGGGAGCTTGTGCGTCAAGGAGATTTGCCGGCGGGCGTGGAAGTGATTGAGGGGCACACCGGCGGCTTGAATCTGCTCTTTGATCTGGAGGGCGCCCAGTACGCCATCATTATTGATGCGGTGGATATGCAGCGGTCGCCGGGCGAAGTGCTGGTGTTCACGCCGCAGGAGGCGCAATTTATAGCGCCGGGGAAAATCGCTTCGCTGCATCATATTGGTCTGGAGCAGGTGCTGGAGCTGGGAAAGCTAATGGAGCTGCCGCCGCAACTTCATATTGTGGGCATCCAGCCACAGCGGCTGGAAGGCGGCGTGGGCCTCAGCGCGGCGGTGGCGGCGGCAGTGCCGCGCGCGGTGCAGCAGGTGCGGGCGTTGTTAGCGGAGCAGCTTACGGGCGAAACATAAATAGAAACATAAATAGTAAGTAAAATAAATCGACAGGCAAGAGGAGCAGGCAGCAGGCGCAAGCCGCTGGCGCAGATAGGTCCGGAACAGGCCGCGACAAGAATCTGGCACAAGGAGGATCCTGCGATGGCCAAAGCCAAAATCATGGTAGTTGATGACGATCCCGATGTGGTTGAGATATTGCGGTTAGTGCTGGAGAATGCGGATTATGAGGTGGAGGCGGCCCACAGTGCCCCGGAAGCCTTAGAGAAGGTGTCAGAAGTCAAGCCGGATTTAATTTTGCTGGATGTGATGATGCCGGACGGCACGGAAGGCTTTCATTTTGTCTGGAAGCTGCGCAATGAGATGCCGCCGGGCATAGCGGATATTCCCATTATCGTGCTGTCCGCGATCCACGAGACCACGAAGCTGCGCTTTTATCCGGAACAGAGCGATGGCACCTATCGGCCGGGGGAATTTTTGCCCGTGCAGGGCTTTATTGACAAGCCTGCTGAGCCGGAGATGCTGTTGAAGCGGATTGAGCAAGTGCTGCAGATGTGGCGCAAATAAGGCATAATGAGGGCCGAGGTGAGGGGCCGTCAGTACGCCAGATTTAATGGAGCGGGGGTTAGGGCAGAATAATCGGTGGTTAATCCAGTTGCGCTGGATAGCGGCGGGCGGCATAGTGCTGTCCGCCGCTTTGGCTGCGGGGCCTCTGGGCTATCCGGTGCCGCTGGTGAAGCTCGTGCTTTTGGGGGTGGCGGTCGCGGCCTATAATGCCGGGCTGTATTATTTGTGGCGGCGCCTGCCCCAAGAAGGGCCAGAGGGCCAGAAAGCCGGGCGGCTGCTGGCAAACGGCCAGATTGCGCTGGATCTCCTGGCGCTCGCCGTGCTGTTGCATCTGGCCGGGGGGATTGATAATCCCTTCTGTGTGTATTTTGTCTTTCATATGATTATTGCCAGTATTTTGCTGCCGCCCCTGGATGCCTATGCCCAGGCGATACTGGGCAGCGGCCTGTATGCGCTGGTGCTGCTGGGCGAGCACTGGGGCGTGCTGCCCCATGTGGCTATTTTTCCGCGACGCGGCGCGCTGGAGCTTTTAGATGTGCTGGGCCATATTGCCGTGATGGCCTCGGCGCTGTTCATATCCGTATTTTTGACGGTGGCGGTGAGTCAGCGGCTGCGGCAACGGGAGCAGGAGCTGGCGCAGGCGCTGGCGGAAGTGCGCCATTATGCGACTTCGTGCGATCTGGCGCGGGAGGATTTGCAGCGCACGCAGGAGATGCAGCTGCAATATATGCGGCGCGTGTCCCATGAGCTGCGGGCGCCCCTGTCCAGTGTGCTGATGACGCTGCGGGCGCTGCGCGCCAGTCTGCCGCCGGAAGTGCCGGATAAGTTTGCGGAGCTGCTGCAACGCGCCGAGGCGCGGCTGGAGACTCTGCTGGACACGGTGGGGGATCTGCTGACGCTCAGTCGCATGCGCCAGGCGCCCCTGCAGGAGCCCTTTACGGAATTAGCCGTCAGCCATCTGGTGGAGCAGGTCATGGACGAAATGAGCGATATCGCGCAACAGCGCGGCGTATTGCTGGAGACAGAAATCGAGCCGGGCTTGCCGCCGCTTTATGGGCAGCCGGAGGGCTTACGGACCATGCTCATCAATCTCGTCGGCAATGCCATCAAATATACGCCTTCCGGGGGGCGCGTAACGGTAAGCGCAGCCAGCGAAGCCGGGGGAAACTATGTTGTCCTGCGCGTCCGGGACACAGGGATAGGGATTGCCCCGGAGGATTTGCCCCGCATCTTTGACGAATTTTTCCGCACGGAAGCGGCGCGGCGGCTGCAAGTGCACGGATCCGGGCTGGGGCTGTCCATTGTCAAATATACGGTAGAGGCGCATAAAGGAGAAATTGCGGTGGACAGCGAATTAGGGAAGGGGAGCACCTTTACGGTGCGGCTGCCCGCGGCCCTCTGGCGTTCCCCGGCGCCTCCAGCCGCGTCTAAAGATTCTGCGTCCGCCTCGAGCGACATATAAAGAGGCCTGCGATGGGAAGCGTCATTGAAACAATCGGCGATCGCTGCAAGCGCTGCTATCATTGCGTGCGCCATTGTCCAGCGAAAGCCATTAAGGTCGTGGAAGGCCAGGCGACGGTGGTCGAGGAGCGCTGCATTGGCTGCGGAAATTGCTATCGGGTATGTGCGCAGGACGCCAAGCGGATTCGCAGCAGCGTGGAGATTGTGGAGGATTTTTTGCACGGGGCAGGGGAGAAGGTGGCGGCGCTGGCGCCCTCGTATCCCGCCGCCTTTTATCCGATCCGGCCGGGGCAAGTCGTGGCTGCCTGCCGCGCCGTGGGCTTTACGCGTGTCGTGGAGGTGGCGTTTGGGGCGGATTTAGTGGCGCGGCGCTATCGGCAGCTGATCGCCGCCCAGCCAGAGCGCCGGCTGATCGCCACGCCCTGCCCGGCGCTCGTGTTTTATGTGGAGAAGTTCCATCCGCAGCTCGTGCCCTATTTAGCGCCCATTGTGTCGCCCTTTGTGGCTTTGGGGCGGGTGCTCAAACAAAAGCACTGGCCGGATGCCAAGATAGTGTTTATTGGCCCCTGTACCGCCAAAAAGCTGGAAATCGAGGATCCGGAAGTCGAAGGCGCCATTGATGCCGTCCTGACCTTTTACGGTTTTCGGGAATTGCTGGAACGCCATCAGATAGATCCAGCGAGTCTGCCGGAGGCGGAGCTGGATGAGCCGCGAGCGGGCCTGGGGCGCATATTTCCGGTGAGCGGCGGGCTTTTGAAGACAGCCGCCCTGCAGCAGGATGTGCTGGACAATCGCATTTTAGTGACAGAGGGAATGGACCGCGTCCGGCGGCTGCTGAAGGAAGTGGAGAAGGGCGCCGTGGAAGCGCAATTTCTGGATTTGCTGTTTTGTGAGGGCTGTATTGGGGGCCCGGTAATGATGGCGGAGGCGCCCGATTTTGCGCGGAAGGAAATCGTCAGCAAATATGTGCGCCAGGCGCCTCAGCGCACGCCCGAAGAACATGAGGCGTTTTTAGCCCAATATGATGATGTGGATCTGAGCCGCTCGTTCCATCCGCAGCCCGTCGAGGCGCCAATGCCGACAGAGGAAGAAATCCGCGCCGTATTAGCCCGCATAAATAAATTCACGCCGGAAGATGAGCTGAATTGCGGCGCCTGCGGCTATGACACCTGCCGGGAAAAAGCCATTGCCGTATGTCAGGGGCTGGCAGAAGTGGAGATGTGCCTGCCGTATCTTATCGATGAGACGCAAAAGGCGCTGGAAGAAATCAAGAAATCCCATGAGCGACTGGCCAGCACGCAGGAGCGGCTCGTCCAGGCAGAAAAATTAGCCGCCATCGGCCAATTAGCCGCCGGCGTCGCCCATCAAGTGAATAATCCCCTCTCCACAGTGCTCTTGTACAGCCATATGCTGCTCAAGCAGTTGTCCGAGGAGGATCCCAAGCGGGAGGATTTAGCTTTGATCGCCGAGGAGGCGAATCGCTGCCGGAATATTATGGTGGCGCTGCTGAACTTTGCGCGGCAAAATCGGCTGAAGCTGACTACATTTGACATCCACGAATTGCTGGAGGAGCTGTTAACCGTAGTGGCCCGTAAGAACGAGGGCGTGGAGATTGTTAAGGAGTTTGCGCCGAATGTGCCGCCGCTGACGGCGGATGCCGATCAATTGTCGCAGGTGTTTCAGAATGTGATGGATAATGCCATCGAGGCGATGCAGGGCCAGGGGAAGCTTATTGTGCGGACGGCGCTTTTGCCCGGCGAAAAAATAGAAATTGCTTTTCTGGACACAGGGCCGGGCGTGGAGGAAGAGGCTCTGCCGCGTGTGTTTGATCCGTTCTTTACGACCAAGCCGCCGGGCCAGGGGACGGGCCTGGGGCTGGCCATCGCCCGCGGGATTGTGAAAATGCATCACGGCGACATTCGCCTGGAAAATCGCCCCGAGGGGGGCGCGCAAGCGACTATTGTCCTGCCCCTCCAGCCGCCCGTGGAAACTAATCACGAAGTCATCGGCGCCATCGGCAGCGCGAGCGCGAAATGAGAGACGCCATGTTTGCCTTGCCCCCAGACGCAAACCTTTTGCCACCCGAAATGCGGCCGGAGAATGAGGCCAATGGGCGCAATCACAGGGCCAATCATTATGAGCCGGCGCGTCTTCTTATTGTGGATGATGAGCCGGGCGTGCGCGAGGGCTGCCGCCGCGTGTTGACTGAAGAAAATTATCTCGTGGATGTGGCGGCCAGCGGCGAAGAAGGCCTGGAGCTGCTGCGCCAGCATAATTACGATGTCGTATTTGTGGATGTGAAGATGCCGGGGATGGACGGGCTGGAGTTTTTGACAGAAGCGGCAAAGCTGCCCCAGGAAAGCGTCTTTGTCGTGATCACGGCCTACGCCACCCTGGGGATGGCTGTGGAAGCCACCAAGCGCGGGGCTTATGATTTTGTCGCCAAGCCTTTCACGCCCGATGAGCTTGTGACGCTGACGCGGCGGGCGCTGGAACATTCCCGGCTTATGCGGGAACGCAATCGCCTCTATGAGGAGCGCGAACGCCGCCTGCTGGAGCTTGCCACCGAAAAAGGCCGCCTGCGTTCCATCGTCGAGGCGATGAGCGATGGCGTAATCGTCACTAATCGTGATAATCAAATTGTGCTGTACAATGCCGCCGCGCCCGCGATGCTGCATTGTCCGCTGCCGGCCGGCCAGCCACTGCTGGAGGAAAGCCCGCTGCCGCCAGAATTGATTGAGCTCATCAGCACCGCCGCCCGCCATCTGCCCGTCGAGCGTCGCAGCCGGGAGATCCGCGTCGGCGAAAAGCCGCATGATGTTGTCGTCGCCACTGTCTCCCCTGTCCTGGATGAGGCCGGAGCCTGTCTGGGCGTTGTGACAGTGCTGCACGACATCAGCGAAATGAAAAAAATTGAGCTCATCAAGGCGCAATTTGTAAATATGGTGGCGCACGAGCTGCGCGCGCCCGTCGCGGCGGTGGATGCGCAAATCCAGGCGATCATCAAAGGCTATGTGCCCGAGGCCGAAAAACGGCAGGAATTGCTGGAGCGCGCCCATCAGCGTCTGCAGGCCTTGCTGGAGCTTGTGAATGATTTGTTGACGATCTCCCGCGCCGAGGCGGGCACAATTCAGCGCGACATCCGGCCTCTGGATTTGGCAGCCCTGGCGCGCGAAGCGTGCAAAATGATGGAAGCACTGGCGGAGGAGCATGAGGTGCGCGTGACCTTGGACATCCAGGAGCCGCTGCCCGCGCTTAATGCCGACGCGCAGGAGATAAATATCCTATTTCAGAATCTGCTCAGCAATGCCATCAAATACAATCGCCCTGCCGGCAGTGTTCATGTGCGCGTATTCGCCGAAGCGCCTTATGCCGTCATCCAGGTCGCCGACACGGGCGTGGGGATTTCCCCGGAAGGGCTGCGCCGCATTGGCGAGGAATTTTTCCGCGAGAAGAATGAAATGACGCGCCAGGTGCCGGGCACCGGCCTGGGCCTGTCCATTGTGTCCCGCATCGTAAAGAGCTATCATGGCCATCTGGAAGTGGAAAGTGAGCTGGGGAAGGGCAGCACCTTCACTATCCGCCTGCCTTTTAAGCAAAGCAGCGGCGGCAGCCATTGAGGCCTCTTCGGGCGGGAGCTGGGGCAAAAGCGCATTTCACATTACGCCAAATAAATGTGCGGATAGCGCCAGCTCATTGTGTGTGTTTTCCCTCCAGCTCGGCACAATGAGCTGTTTTTGTCCGGAGTCGAAAGCAGCCCCAGAAAAGAAAGAAAAAAGATGACGCCCCGCGAGCGCGTGTTAACAGCCCTGGCCCATCAGCCGCCGGATCGTTTGCCGCGGGATTATTGGGCCACTGCGGAAGTGACGGCAAGGCTCCTGTCGCATCTGGGCCTTCCCCACAAAGAGGCGTTGTTGCGTTATTGGGGCGTGGATTTGCGGACTGTCGAGGGGCCCGCTTATGTCGGCGTGAGCCTGCGCACCTATCCCGATGGGACACGCGAAGATTTATGGGGCGTCCGCCGCCAGCCACGGACAATAGCCCGGGGCGGCTATGTCTGGACTTACTGGCATGTTGTGCATTCCCCGTTAGCCTCCGCCCAAACAACTGCCGAGATTGATCATTATCCCCACTGGCCGCATCCCGATATGTGGGATTACACGCACATCAGGGAGCAATGTCTCGCTCATCGCGGCTATGCGGTTGTTATTGCCGGGGATCGGCTGGATCGCCCCGCCCAGCTCAAGCCGCTCATGTATTTGCGCGGCGTGGAGCAAACCTTTATGGATCTTGTGCTGCATCCGGAAATTGTGGAGGCGATCTTAGCCCATATTGTGCCTTATTTTCTGGAATACAATCGCCGCGTCTTTGAAGCCGCGCAGGGGACAATCGATATTTTCCTCATGGGCGATGACTTCGGCACACAACAGGGACCGATGATGAGCGTGGACACCTGGCGGCGTTTTTTCAAAAAAGGCTTCGCCGCGTATGTGGAATTAGCGCACCGCTATGGCCTGAAAGTGATGCATCACACCTGTGGCAGCGTTGTGGAGCTCATCCCCGAGTTTATTGACTGCGGGCTGGACATTTTGCAATCGCTTCAGCCTCAGGCCGCCGGGATGGATTTGCGGCGGCTGCGGCGGGAATTCGGCCGCCATTTGTGCTTTCACGGCGGCATTGATATTCAAAAAGTTTTGCCTTATGGCACGCCCGCACAAATCCGGGAACATGTACGGCAGCAAATCGAAGCAATGGGATATGAGGGCGGCTATATTTTATGCACGGCGCACAATATCCAGCCAGATACGCCCCTGGAAAATATTCTGGCGCTATTTGAAGCATATGAGGAATTCGGCGCCGCGGGATGATTTTTGCTTTATCGAAAAAAGGACGAGGCTGTTTTATCCAAACTGGCAAAGACGCCTCACGATTAATCTATGCGGCTGTTGTTTTGTTGTTAATAGGCTTCGTCTGGATAAACGCCTTCATTAGCCAGCGCCATTGTCTATTTCGCCGAACCACAAAGCCAATTCCCGGGCGGCCGCTTCAGGGGAATCGGCCGTGTGGATGAGATTGCGCAGAGCGCGGCCTTCGGCATTCGCTGCTGCCCGCGTGTCATCGCCCCAATCGCCCCGAATTGTGCCCGGCGGGCATTCGGCGGGATCAGCTTTTTCGCCGGCAATCTGCCGCACGCGGCGAATGGCGCCAGGCCCGGACAAAATCATCACGATAATCGGGCCGCTGCAAATGTAATCAATGAGCTGCTGGCGGATGGCTTCGCCGTATTTTTGGGCAATCTCCGCTCCATAATGCTGCGCCGCCAGGCTGCGTGGCGCCTGCAGCATCTTAAGCGCCGTCAGGCGCAGGCCCGCGCGTTCAAAACGGCGGAGGATTTCTCCCACAAGCCCCCGGCGGATTGCCTCCGGCTTCAGCAAAGCAAATGTATGCTCCCTCATATTTTCCCCCGCGTGGCGGATAAACCGATATTCAGGCCAAAGCGCTCATTCAAGCTTGTAAAATCCAGATATCTGGAAATGATTTCATAAGCGCGCTCCACTTTTTCCTGCTCCTGGGCTGTGATTTTCGCCACGAGATCCGAAATGCGCGAGGCGGCGCGGAACATCCCGTCTTCCACGGCAATCACAGGCATAGCCGTGCGCTTCACGATGGCCATTGTATTGGGATGCGGCAATATGCCGCTTGTCAGGCAAATGGCGGAAGTGGCGCGGCCATCGGAGCTGATGGCTGTGTGTTCGGCGGAGACAGCTGCCAGGATGAGATCTTCGCGATCCCCGGGAATAAGCGCCAGCACGCCGGGGCCAAAATGCGCCAGGAAACGATGGGGCGATTCAGCGCCCACAATAAATCTGTCTATCAAACAGCCCAAACTTTGATGGCCGCTATGCACAATGGCGCCCATCTCCTGCGCAATTTGCCCCACTGTGATTTTGCTAAGCAAGGCGTCAAACGGAATCATCCCCAGGATATTCTTCCCGTGGCGCGCCGCCCAGGCATAGACAGGCGCCCGCGTTTCCTCCATCTTCGCCTGCAGCACTTTATTAAACACAGCGCCGAATACAGACACGCCCTCGCGGGCAAATAACGCCTCATTCAGGCATAATTCATCAATGGGGCGGCCAATGCCGCCGCTTGTCAC
>CAZUOJ010000018.1:0-48225 GCA_964622325.1 uncultured Armatimonadia bacterium | reverse complement strand
TGGGCGTGGCGCAATCTGGCCGTGCTCGCCAAAGAAGAGGGCAATGAGGCCGAGGCAAGCGATTTGCTTCTTCAAGCCGCCAGAAAGCGGCCCGATGTAAAGGCGCTTGTGATTGAATGTGGCAGGGCATTGCTGGCGGCAGGCCGCGGCGCCGATTGGCTGGCGCTGCTGGCCGCACTCCCGGCGCCAGTGCGGAACTGCGGCCGCGTCATTTTGCTGGAAGCGCAGGCTGCCCTTGCTACAGGCAAATTGGAAATTGTAGAGCGAATTTTAAGCCAGAAGATCGAAATTCCGGATTTGCGCGAGGGAGAAGTCTCATTAAGCGATCTATGGTACGGGCTGCAGGAGAAGCGGCTGGCCCAGGCCGAAGGCGTGGAAATAGATGACAGGCTGCGGGAGCGCGTCCGGAAGGAATTTCCGCCGCCTCCACATCTGGATTTCCGCATGCATGCCTGAGCCGTGCATGGGGCATCAGAGGCGTCTCCGTCCATACGCGCAAAAAAAAGGAGACGCGCTTATCGCATATGGCAAGGGATTCCTCAAGCTATTTTGCCAGCAGCCGCTTATAAGCAGCGGGCAGCCGATCCGCCACTTCTGAGGCCAAAAAGCCGTAGGGGCCAATTTCCTGCGCGGCAATTTCGCCTGCCAGGCTATGCAGATATACGCCCGCCACAGCCGCGTGCAACGGCTCCACGCCGCCTGCGGCCAACGCGGCAATAATGCCTGTCAGCACATCGCCCATCCCGCCGCTGGCCATTCCCGGATTGGCAAAGGGATTAATCCAGGCTTCGCCATCAGGCGCGGCGACGACCGTGGCAGCCCCCTTGAGGACAACAATCGCATTAAAAGTTTGCGCCGCGAGGCGGGCGCTGGCCAGCCGATCCTGCTGAATTTCGGCAATGGGCTTTTGCAGCAGGCGGCTGAGCTCCCCGGGATGGGGCGTGAGAATGAGCGGCGCGGCGCATTCCCGCCAGATCTCGGGCTTGCCCGCGAGCACATTCAGCCCGTCCGCATCCACAATCAGGGGGATTGTGAGCTGCTCCACAATCGCCTCTACAAGCTCCCGCCCCTGTCCTTTTTGCGACAGGCCAGGCCCCACGGCGACGGCATCCGCGCGCGCCGCCTGTTTTTGAATCTCCTCCAGCGCCTCCAGGCAAATTGTCTCTTCGGGGCCCGCCGGCAGCGGCACTGTCATCACTTCTGTGAGCTTCATTTCCAAAATAGGATTGAGCGGCGCCGGAAGGCCCACAGTTACGAGCCCGGCGCCCGCCCGCGCCGCCGCATAGCCCGCCATGGCCGGCGCCCCTGTCAGGCCAGGCGAACCGCCAATAATGAATACACGCCCCGCCTCGCCCTTGTGAATGTCTGGCGCACGCGGCGGGAGCATCGCCCGCACATCGCTCGGCTCCGTGAGATATGTGTTGAGAGCCGGATCCTGCAGAAGCGGCGGCGGCAACTGAATATCCACGACGCGCAATTCGCCGGCATAGAGCTTCCCGGGATATTGCACGAGGCCGGGCTTTGCCAGCCCAAATGTCACAGTTATTTTGGCCCGCACCGCCACTCCTAAAGGCTGCCCTGTGTCCGCGTGCAATCCCGAAGGGATGTCTATAGCCACGACCGGCGCGGCCGCGGAATTGAGCTGTGCAATCACTTCGCGCAGGCGTCCACGCACTTCTCCAAACAGGCCCGTGCCCAGCAGCCCGTCCACAATCACATCGGCGCCCGCTAGCGCTTCCTGCAGTGTGGCGTCATCTGGCTCCTCAATAATTTTAAGGCCCAGGGCTTGGGCATGGCGGGCATTGACAGCTGCGTCGCCGCTAAGATCTTCTATTCGGGCAAAGAGCAGGATAACAACATCCACGCCTACGGCGTTCAGATGACGAGCGGCGACAAAGCCATCGCCGCCATTGTTGCCTTTGCCCGCCAGAATTAACACGCGGCGGCCCTGCTCAGGCAACAGCTCCCAGGCGGCGTCCGCCACAGCCCGTCCGGCATTTTCCATCAGCACAAGGCTGGGCAGCCCATATTCTGTCACAGTGCGCTGATCCATTTGCCGCATCTGAGCCGCCGTGGCTAAGCGCATCATCGTCTTTTCCCTAGTTGTATGAATTTTCGCTGGCTAAACAGCTAAGCAAGCGGGCTTAAAGCGGGACAGCCTCTGTGGCCTGCGAGGCCATCAGGCTATGCCGATATTTCCTCTATAAATCCCCTAATCCGGCTTTGCTGGCCTGCGTTTGCGCTTTATCGCCCTTTTATATAGAATCGCCGCCGCGCCCGGGACTTTTATTCTTTCAGCTCATTTATATTGTGTTGAATCTTTAAAATGGCGTCGGCGATGTCGTCCATATCCTGTTTTGTGCCGAGCAGGGCGTTTTGCGGCATCCAGAAGGAGCCGTCCGTGCAAATATGCTCACAGACAGGACAATATGTTTGCGAATAATCCACATGTCCCTTATACATCGTGCAGGCGAAGGGACAGCGCTGCGGATCCCAGCCAGCTGTAAACATCCCTTCCCGATACAGCGGATTATAGCCGCGAGCAACGGGAATGCCTTCAGCGCTCAGCGCTTCCACAAATTTGTCGCGCGGCACGCCGCCGAAGCCATTGCGATCATAGCGGAAAATGAACAGATGATAGGCGCAGCGCTCCGCGCCGGGGCTGAAAGCCTGCGGCTCTATGCCTTCAATTTCTGCCAGACGCTCCCGCAGATAGGCGGCATTTTCATCGCGCTTTGCCATCTGCTCCTCCACAGTTTCAATGCCGCGTAAAATGAGCGCGGCCTGAAATTCCGTCATCCGATAATTCATTCCCATGACGCGATGATCGTACCAGCCGCCATCCGGAACGCGCCCGACATTCATATACGACCAGGCTTTTCCATATGTGGCGCGATCATTCGTTGTGACAATTCCCCCTTCGCCCGCCGTGATGTTTTTGGACGACTGGAAAGAAAACGCGCCCGCATCGCCCAGCGCGCCGACTTTACGGCCTGCATAAACTGCCCCATGCGCCTGCGCACAATCCTCGATCAGCTTCAAGCCATGTTTGCGGCATACATCGTGTAAAGAAGCCATATCCGCCGGCATTCCGCCAATGTGCACAGCAATGACAGCCTTTGTCGAGGGCGTAATGGCGGCTTCCACAGCCTCCGGATCCAGACATAAAGTATCAGGCCGAATGTCCGCAAACACAGGAATAGCATTGACGGCAATCACAGAGGAGGCCGTGGCGATAAAAGTGTACGGGGGGACGATAACTTCATCCCCGGGCCCAATGTCCAGCGCGCGCAGCGCCAGCTCCAGAGCCACTGTTCCGCTTGTCGTCGTAACAACATATTCGGCATCACAGACTTTTTTGAATTCCTCGGCTAAGGCCGCATTCATGGGCCCGCCCACGCCCCAGATGCCATTGTCCAGCACTTGTTTGAGCTTTTCCAGATAGCCCGGATCTTTGGGCGGCCAGCTCGGCCAGCCTGTTTTGTGGACAGGCTCGCCCCCTGTAAGCGCTAATTTTCCCATTGTATCCACTCCTTTTGGGCTAAAGCAAAGAGTCCGCTGTCTAATTTAATTAAAGGAACAGACAATGTTTGTCATTATGCCAAATGCCATCTGCTAATAACTATAACATTTATTCAAAAAGCTGTGAAGAAACAAGAATGCATCAGCCGACTACATCAAGAAATCAGGACTATCAACATGCCTGGAGCGCAAATGGCTATAACTTTTTTCTCATAAAAACAAGGATTTTAGGAGCCCAAGAATAAAAACATAAATGAATAAATGAGTAAAAAGCGAAAGGAGAAAGGCAAATGCGCAGGAAGAGAGGCTTGCGATTAGCGACAATTTTAGCCGGCCTTGTTATGCTGGCGCTGCTAGGCTGCGGGGGAAATGAAACAGGAAGCGGCACAGGGGAAAGCGGCACAGGGCGCCTGGGGCCCGGCGATTTGCTCTTGCCTGATGGCAGCTATATTGATTTACGGACTTATCGGGCGCCCGAAGACGGCTATTTTGTAATTGGCATGCGCCGCAGCGGCTCCAATCCTGTGGATGATCCCTTTGTTTTTGTGTTCCCCGGCGTTGTGAACACAGTGGCGGAAATTGTCCAATTGATTAATGAAGAAAATTATCTGGCTGACGATGACAGCGGCTTGGAGCGTAACGCTCTGCTCGCGATTGAAGTGCGCAGGGGGGCTACAATCACTGTGGGATTCAATACAGTCGAGGCGAACGATACAGGAACATATGCCTATACAGTGGAGTTTGTGACATGGCTGGAACTGGAGAGCCTGGACACATCGCGTGAGCCGGACGACAAAATAGATGCCGCCGCTACAGCGCAGAAAAAAGCCCAAAGCCATTAGGGCGCAGCCCGGCCTGAACGCGCCGACACAGGCACAATCAGGCTATTGCGCCTGAGCTTTTACACGGGGCGGGCAAAATACTTTAAGCAGGAAAAATTTAGCTGTGTGGAGAAGCCCTTCATCAAAAAGATGGAGGGCTTTTTGTATGTTCTATTGGCATGAGCGCAATTTCGGCTGCCGGCTGAATGATGAGCTGACATATCGGGGCTTGCGGATGCTCGTGATGGAAAATGAGCTCTTGCGCGTGTCCATTTTGTTAGATCAGGGCACCGATATTATTGAATTTCTATACAAGCCGAAGGATGTCGATTTTATGTGGCGTAGCCCTCAGGGCGTAAGGCGGCCCGGCGCTTTTGCTCCGAGCAGCTATCTTCCCGGCGGCTCATTTATGGAATATTACGAGGGCGGCTGGCAGGAGCTGTTTCCCCAGGGGGGCGGCAAATGCCAGTATCAGGGCATTGAATTGGGCCAGCACGGCGAAGTTTTCGGCCTCCCCTGGAAACATATTGTGCTGGAAGACACGCCCGAGCTGATCAGTATCAAATTATGGGTGCGGACCGTGCGCACGCCCTTTTTGCTGGAAAAGACGCTGACAATGCGCCGTGGCGCCCCTGTTTTGGAAATAGAGGAAACAGCCACAAATGAAGGCGGCGTGCCTATAGATTTAATGTGGGGCCATCATCCCGCCTTTGGCCCGCCGTTTCTGGACGATAGCTGCCGCGTTTATGCTCCCGCCGGGCGCGTCTATGCCGATGCTAATCCCGGCGATGAGCCGCGCTTTGAGCCAGGCACATATTTCCCCTGGCCTACAGGGCCGGGACGCAAGGGCCAGCCTGTGGATGTCAGCCGCATCACGCCTCCGGAAGAAAATGTCTCGGATATGTTGTTTTTGACGGATTTGCGGGCAGGCTGGTACGCCCTCAGCAATCATCGTCTGGGCGTGGGCTTCGGGATGTCCTGGGATCTGGCCACCTTTAAACATATCTGGTATTGGCTCTCCCTTGGCGGCACGAAAAGCGGGCCCAGCTGGGGGCGTTTTTATGTGTGCGCGCTGGAGCCTTTTAGCAGTTATCCAGGGATTTTAAGCGAAGTCATAAAATGGGGGCATCAGCTTACAATGCAGCCCGGCGAAAAGCGGCACACATGGCTACGGGCTGTGGCCTTTGAAGGGGGCGAAGTGCAGGAAATAGATCCCGCCGGCCGTGTACACACGGCTTAAGGGCTTCAATACGCCTGCAGGGCTGGGCTGGAGCAGAATTTTAATTAGTTTATAGAGCGTCCAGAATATTTTTTCAGCCTTCACGGAAAGAGGGCAATCTAATGCGGCCAGCCAGCTCAGGAGAACAGCATATACGAAAGCGTGCCCAACGGCCGAAGCTGGAGGCCTGGCTAAAGCGCGCCGAAGAATCAGGGGCGCTGGCAGCCAAAATTATTGATCCTAAAACAGTCGTTACAGCCTCCTGGGTGCGCTGGAAATGTCAATACGGCTGCAGCGGCTACAACAGCAGCCTGTGCTGCCCTCCACACAGTCCGACGCCGGAACAAACACGCGCTTTGCTGGATTGTTATCAGCGCGCCCTGCTCGTGCATTGTCCGCCGGGGCTCAATGTAAAGGCTTTAGTCGTGGCGCTGGAGCGCGAGCTGTTTTTGGCGGGCTTTTACAAAGCTTTTGGTCTCGGGGCGGGCCCCTGCACGCTCTGTCCCGAATGCGCATTTGAATCGTGTCGACACGCCGGGCAGGCCCGCCCTGCTATGGAAGCCTGCGGGATTGATGTCTTCGCCACAGCCCGCGTCCACGGCTTTCCAATTGAAGTCGTCACAGATCGCCAGTGCGAGCAAAATTATTATGGCCTCGTGCTTGTGGATTGAATTAAGGGCGTAAAAATTCGCACGCATACATTTTACAGAGAATGAAAGGCTGAGGCTGTTCCATTCTGCTCCAGGAGAGGAGGGAGCGAAATGTCAGAATACATATATTTAGGGTTGCTCGTGATGATGCTTCTGGCAATGAGCCAGGCGGAGGCGCAAGGGATATTGGATCCGGCGCGCGTGAAAGCTATTGCGGCTATGCTGTCAGAAAAGCCCCAAGGCCTGGGAATGCCCCTCGCCCATCGCGAGGCGTGGGAGGACAAAAAAATCCCTGCCATCGCGGAGCGTTATCTGACAGAGCCGCTGCCCGAACAGCCCGATGAGCTGTATCTGGATTTTTCGCGTACAGGCAATCGCACACGCTGGCAAAATGTGGCGGGACAGCGGCGGGGCCGGCTGGCGCCGCTCGTGTGGGCTGAATGTGTGGAAAATAAAGGGCGCTTTCTGCCTGCTATTGAGGCGCTTATTCGCGCTTTGTGCGCGGAAAAGACATGGGTTATGCCCGCCCACGACGGCCGCTTAGACAATTTTTACGGGCGAACTGTAGATATAGATTTAGCCTCCTCCGCGCTGGCCTGGAATCTGGCCACGGCCGACTGGCTGCTGGGCGATAAGCTGTCCTCAGAGGTGCGCGCACTCCTGCGCGAACGTGTGGCGTATTTTGTCCTGCAGCCGTATCGAGATATGATACAGGGCAAACGGGCGCCTAACTGGTGGCTGCTAACGACCAACAACTGGAATGCCGTGTGTCTGGCTGGCGTGACAGGGGCGGCCCTGACATTGCTGGAGTCCCCGACGGAACGCGCGGAATTCATTGCTGCTGCGGAAAAGCTTTCTTTGAATTTTTTGAAGGGCTTTACGCCCGATGGCTATTGCAGTGAAGGCCTGGGCTATTGGAATTACGGCTTTGGGCATTATGTGCTTTTGTGCGAAACAATCTGGCAAGCGACACAAGGGAAGCTGGATTTGCTGGCGCGGCCTGAAGCGAAGGCGCCGGCTTTATTTGGCGTGCGCATTATGGTGGATGACAATGTGGCGCCTGCTTTTGCCGATTGCAGCGTCAACGCTCGGCCGGCGACAAACACGATGTTTTATTTGAATCGCGTGCTGCAATGGGGCTACAGGCGCTGGGACACTTTAGACGAAGGCGCGTGGGGAGGCAATTTGTTTGAATGGGCGTTGTTTGGCTTTCCCAATCGTGCTTCGCAAATGCCGCCCGCAAGCGGCGCGGAGCCGCCGCGTCCTCTCCGTGATTGGTTTGAGCATGCCGGGATCTTAATTGCGCGGCCGGCCGGGGAATTCAAAGACAAATTAGCCGTGGCGCTCAAAGGCGGGCATAACAACGAGCATCACAATCACAATGATGTGGGCTCCTATACAGTGTTTCTCAACAGTCGGATGCCGCTTCTGGATCCGGGCGCAGAAGTGTACACGCGTCGCACTTTCAGCGCCCAGCGCTACGAAAGCAAGCTGCTGAATTCTTTTGGGCATCCCGTGCCTGTTGTCGCTGGCAAGCTGCAACGCCCAGGGCAAGCCGCCAAAGCCGAGATTCTGGCCACGGATTTCACGCCCCAGCAGGATACAGTGCGGATGAGCTTGAAAGCGGCGTATGAGGTGCCGGAATTGAAAACATTGGAACGAACTTTCGTGTATTCGCGCGAAGGGGCAGGAAGTCTGTTAGTGCGGGATGCTGTGGAATTTACAACGCCCCAGACATTTGAGACAGCTTTAATAGCCCGCCAGGGCTGGCAGGAATTGGCGCCGGGCAAACTGATGGCGTATGATCGCGATGCAGCGGTGCAGATTGAGATCAAAGCCACAGGGGGCGAGCTGGAAATTACGACGGAACAAATTCATGAAGAAGCGCCAGAACATCCTTTTCGCATTGGGCTGCGCCTTAAGGAGCCCGTCACAACGGCTACAATTGAAATGTATATCACGCCCCTGCCCCTAAGCGCTCTTTCCCAAACGCTGCTGCCCAATGGCGATTTTGAGCTGGGCGGATTTGCCTGGGACATACGCGACGGGATGAGCACTATAAGCGCCGAACAGGCTGCCAGCGGGAAGGCTTCGTTAAAGATTGTGGATCGCCGTCAAGAGGCGGGCTCTAATGTCAGCTCGGCGATAATGGCGGCGGAAGCGGGCAAGGAATACATATTGAGCGGAAAAGTCTTCCACATTTCAGGCAGCGGCATAGGAATGTATATCAAATTTTTTGACGACAAAGGCAATCTTCTCAACGAGGCGGATGCCAAAGGGAACATTCCTCCTGTCGGCAGTTTGAGCGGGCCTGTTGGACAATGGACGGAATTTCGCTTTCCGTTCCGCACGCCGCCCCATGCTGTCCAAATGCAGCTCTGGATCCATAGCTATAATGCCGCGCAAGTAGAGGCTTATCTGGACGATTTACGCGTAGAGGCGCGAGAACAATGAAAAGACTAGGCGTCATCGTTTTAGGCGTCTGGGCATATGCCCTCACAATCGCCCCCGCCAAAATAGATATATTTGTGGCTCCAAACGGCAACGATGCCTGGACGGGCCGGCTGGCGAGGGCCAACGCAGCGCGCACAGATGGGCCTTTGCAGACGCTGCAGGCAGCGCGGGATAAGGCGCGGCAATGGCGTCTCGCTAAGCCTGAGGAGCCCCTTAATATAGTGCTTCGCGCCGGCATATATTATTTGCCCGAAACGCTTCTTTTAGGGCCTGAAGACAGCGGCACAGCCCAGGCGCCCGTCATCTGGCAAGCTTATCCGGGCGAAACCGTATATATTAGCGGCGGGCGCCCTATTGTCGGATTAACGGAAACGACAATCCTTTTGCCCCAGACAGGGCAAAAAGTGCGCGCCTGGCAAGCGACAGTGCCTGCTGTCCGAGCTGGAGAGCTTTATTTTCGGCAGCTTTTCGTGCGCCGGCGAGGGGAGATATTCTATACACGGCGCTTCCGTCCCCACAAAGGCATGTTCGTTGTGGCTGGGCTGACATATTCGCCCCAGCGTAAATCCATGGCGCATCGCGCCGCCCAGCAGGATTTCATTTTCTTTCCGGGAGATTTGCAGCCCTGGCAACATCTGGAGGATGTGGAAATCGTGGCTTTACATTCCTGGAGCGCTTCGCGGCTCAAGATTAAAGAGATCGATTGGCAAAAACATATCGTCACATTTACATCTGTGCCGACATTTCGGATAGGCCATTGGTACAAGGATGAGCGCAATCCATATTATGTGGAAAATATCCGCGAGGAGCTTAAAACGCCAGGCTATTGGTATCTGGAGCGCCCCACAGGCTTGCTCACATATCTTCCCTTTCCCGAGGAAAAGCTTGCCGACACAACGCTCGTTGCTCCGGCCCTGGAGCGACTGATTGTATTGCAGGGAGATCCGGAAAAGGGTCCCTTTGTGGAGCATGTGCGCTTTGAGGGGCTGCATTTCGTCCATAGCGAGTGGCCGCTGCCCGCCGAGGGCTATGACACATCCCAGGGCCAGCCGCAGCTATCGGCCGCTATCGAGATGACAGGTGCGCGCTTTTGCGGGCTGGAAAAATGTGTCATCGCCCACACAGGAGCTTACGGCGTATCGCTGGGCGTAGGCTGCGAACAATGTTTTGTCCGTGGCTGTTATATGTATGATTTAGGGGGCGGAGGCGTGAAAATTGGCGATTGGAAGATGAAGCAACAGGCGCAGCCTCCGCTTTTGCCTGTCGGCAATATTGTGGAGCAATGTCTCATCACGAATTTTGGCCTTATTCATTATTCTGCCAACGGCGTGTGGGCAGGAATCGTACGGGAGACAAAAATTCGCCACAACGAAATTCGCCATGGGCCATACACAGGCATTGCCGTGGGCTGGAATTGGTCCCCTACGCCCACATCGGCCGCTGCCAACATCATAGAAAACAATTATGTGCATCATGTAATGGAGCTCGTGCAGGACGGCGGCGGAATATATACATTGGGGCGCCAGCCGGGCACCATAATACGCGGCAATGTGATACACGATAATCATCGCAGTCGCTTTGCCTGTGCGGAGGGCCAATGCGGGCTATATTTTGACGAGGGCAGCTCAGGCTTTCTTGTGGAAGACAATATCGTGTATGATGTAGATTGGAATAATTGCCAAATTGCCCAGAATCGCAACACAGCTGCCGAGCACGAAATCCGAACAAATTATTTGGGGCTGCACCCCGAACATCCTCAATTCCCCAAAGAAATAGCCATCCGCGCCGGCGTCGAAGCGCCCTTTCGCGCGTTGTTTTATCCCATTCGTCTCACGCCCAATCCTGTATATGACATGCAATGGCCCGCCGTGCCTCCTGTCCCCCAGAGCTTCGTCGAGGATTTTGAGGAAGTGCCTGTGGGGATGTTGCCCCGCCGTTTTAGCAAATCCTGGGCTACAGAAGGCGCAGATGTCTTTGTTGTGGAGGATTTGGCGGCAGGCGGCAAACGGAGCTTGCGCTTTTCCGACAAGCCAGGCTTGCCCAAGCCGTTTTATCCCTATATTTATCGCCGTGTGGAGCTGGAAGCGGGCCCAATTGTATGGGAATTTGATTTTCGGCAAGGAGAGCCGGGCGGCGAAGCTGTTTTTGAGCTGAGAGACTACAAGGAAAAGCCAGCTGGGAGCTTTGCCGTTGGCCCCAGCTTCGTCGTCCAGGCGGATGGGGCTGTGTGTGTGCAAAATCATGAAATCGTGCGGCTGCCCCAGGAGCAATGGAGTCATTTTAAAGTCGCCTTCACATTAGGGCCGCAAGCGCTCGGGGAATGGACGCTCAGCGTAACGCTGCCCGATGGCACTACAAAAACACATACGGCGCCTTTTCTGACGCCACAATTCCGCACGCTCACAGACATGTATATTATCGCCAATGGCACAGAGACGGGCTCCTTTTTTATAGATAATTTGAGGCTTCAGGGCGAAAAATAATTTGTTCACAGGCCATAAAAGCATCCAAGAAAGAGGAGAGAGTGTGAAGGCAGATATCACAGTGCAGCTGACAACGGATCCTGTGCCTGTGTATCACATTCGGGCGCGACAGCCCGGCCCGGGGCTATTCATTCATGCCGTGCGCCATGGGAATGAATTGACAGGGGCAGAGGTGGCACGCCGCTTGTTTCATTATGCGCGTCGATATCTGCAGCGGGGCCGCCTTGTCATTGTGCCTGTTGCCAATCCGTTAGCCTTGCATCAGCGCACATACGCGTACATTGCTGAAAGCGGCGAGCCGGAAGATGCAGCCTGGCCGGGCAAAGCCCAAGGCAGCCCCGCCGAGCAGCTGATTTATCGGCTGCGCCAGGCCATTGATGAGCCGTCGCTTGATGTCTGTATGGATGTGCATTGCGGCGAGCCGGCATACGCCTCCTGGATTATTGAACGAGAGAATTATGCGCCAGCGCAAGCTTTGGCAGATATTTGCGCGTTCAGAATTATTCGGCCCTCCGCGCCGAAAGATTTTACGCCCGCAGGCTATTTTAACAACACAGGACGCATCGGCCTCACATTAGAATTATCTGGAACATACGAAATAGTAGAACGCGAAGTGCGGCGCGGGCTGCGCGCTTGTTTGAATGTAGCGCGTTATTTGCAAATGCTTCCCGGAAAGATAGAACAGGATCCGCCCTGTGTGCGCGTGCGGCCGGAAGAGCTGATTCGAGTGGCCGCGCCGATAGCAGGAATTTTTCGGCACGGCAGACGAAAGCCAGGGGATGTTGTCAAAGCGGGCGAAATTATCTGTTATTTGCTGCGAGAACGAGATTGGCAGGCTGTGGCCGTGCGGACGCCTGCGGATGGCATTTTGCACACATTAGGGCCTAATCGTCCGGGAGCGCATAACAGCTTACAGGCTCGCCATGCCTATATGTCGGAAAAGGAAATTCTTGCGGAAATTGCGCCATTTAATTCTTAACGAGGGCGAAAGAAAACGCTATCAAGCTGATATAGCCTGAAATTACGAAATGTGCCGCTGGAGGCAAAGGCCTTCAATGCTGACAGAAGCCAGAAGAAAAGAGGCGAAACAATATGACAAATCGCGAGCGCGTCATTTGCTCTTTTGAGCACAAGCAGCCAGATCGCACGCCGTATGTAATCAGTTTTACGCAGAAGGCGGCGGCAGCGATGACAGCGCGCTATGGGGACGCCTTTTGGCCGCTTATTGACAACGCCATTTATGTCGTGCGCGCCCAGCCAGGCCCCAAAGAAATGTGGCTATCGGAGACAATCTGGCAGGATGAATTTGGCGTGCAATGGGATCGCTCGATTGACAAAGACATTGGCAATGTGTGCAATTGCGTGTTGCCGGAGCGCAATCTGGATAAGCTGGAGCTGCCCGATCCAAATGCTCCGGAGAAATTTGCCGGAATGGCGGAGGCTGTAGCCGCAGGCCGAGCCGCCGGCTGTTTTGTACAATTCGCAATAGGCTTTTCGTTTTTTGAACGGGCCTGGACATTGCGGGGGATGGAAAATTTGTTTATGGATATGATAGAAGCGCCTGCCTTCGTGGACGAGCTGTTGCAGGCGATTTGCGATTATAATTGCGTGTTAATTGAGCGCGCGCTGCAATTTGATATTGATGGCGTGCATTTTGGGGATGATTGGGGCAGCCAGCGGGGCTTGCTGATGGGGCCCCGATTGTGGGAGCGCTTTTTGAAGCCGCATTTAGCGCGCATGTATGGGCTGGCAAAACAGGCGGGCAAATTTGTCTCCATTCATTCCTGTGGCAAAGTGCAGGAGCTTTTCCCCCAGCTGATTGAAATCGGCCTGGATTGCTTTAATCCTTTTCAGCCGGAAGTGATGGATCCTTATGAGATGAAGCGGCAATATGGGGACAGGCTGAGCTTTTGGGGCGGCGTCAGCACACAGCAACTTTTGCCTTATGGCACGCCCGAGGAAGTGCGGGCGGAAGTGCGCCGGCTGAAACAGGAAGTCGGCCGCGAGGGCGGCTATATTCTGGCTCCCGCCCATGCTATCCCAGGCGACGCTAGGCCAGAAAACATTATGGCGCTCATTGAAGTAGCGAATGAGGAATAGATAGTCTGCGGGGAGAAGAGGATGTTCTCATAATAGCAGGTCGCCCCTCAGGCTTTGCATTTTGCATTTTGGGAGGCTTTGCCATGGCGGCACAAGCGCAGCCTAATTTGCTGCTCATTATGACGGATCAGCAACGCGCGGATTGTCTGGGCTGTGACGGCAATCCTGTGATTGAAACGCCCTATCTGGATGAATTGGCTTCCCAGGGCACGCGCTTTACAGCCGCTTATACAGCTGTCCCGTCGTGCATTCCGGCACGTGCGTCGCTGCTGACAGGGATGGATCAATGGCATACAGGGATTTTGGGGATGGGCAAAAGCGGCGGCAAGATGACAAGCGCCTACAAGCATACATTGCCGGGCGAGCTCGCCGCCGCCGGCTATCATACGCAGGGCATTGGCAAAATGCATTTTCAGCCCCAGCGCGCGCTATATGGCTTTCACAATACGATTCTGGATGAGAGCGGACGCGTGGAGGCGCCGGGCTTTGTCAGCGATTATCGGAAATGGTTTGAGGAGCATAAAGAGGGGCCTTATGGCTATCGGGATCATTCGATCGATTGGAATTCGTGGATGAGCCGTCCCTCCCATTTGCCGGAGCATTTGCATCCCACTTGGTGGACGGCTCAACAGGCGATCGAATGGCTGAGCCGCCGCGATCCGGAAAAGCCTTTCTTTTTGAAAGTCAGTTTTGCCCGCCCGCATTCGCCCTATGATCCGCCGTTTGTGTATTATGAGATGTATCGCGAACGACGAATGCCCCCGCCCTATATTGGTGATTGGAGCCACATCCATGACATTCCCTGTGATGATGTCAATGCCTGGCGGGCGCATCGTTCCGAGCGGGAAGTGCAGCGCGCCCGCGCCTGCTATTATGCGAATGTCACTTTTATTGATCATCAAATTGGGCGGCTGCTGTATGAATTGCGCCGCCTGAGCCCGGAGATGTGGCGTAATACGCTGATTATTTTTTGCTCCGATCATGGCGATATGCTTGGGGATCATTATCTTTGGCGCAAGACATACGCTTATGAAGGCTCGGCGCGTATTCCCTTAATCATTCGGCCGCCGCTGACATGGGATTGTCCGCGCGGACAAGTCCGTGAGGAAGTCGTGGAACTGCGGGATATTATGCCCACATTTTTAGAAGCAGCGGGCGTGCCCATTCCGCCCACAGTGGATGGGCAGAGCTTATTGCCCCTTGTCCGCGGCGAAAAGCCTGAATGGCGAGAATATCTTTTGGGCGAACATGATTGGTGCTACAGCCACGAACAGGCAAATTATTATGTCACAGATGGCCGCTGGAAATATATATGGTTTCCCTATCTGGGCACAGAACAATTATTTGACAGAGCCGTCGATCCGGGGGAGGAGCATAATTTAGCCCCTTTGAGCGAATGGCAGACAGAGCTTGCCCGCTGGCGGGAGATTTTAATCCGGGAATTGGACGCCCGCGCATGTGGGCTTGTTGTGGAGGGGAAATTGCGCCGGCTGGGCCTGGACGAAGTCATTCGCAGCCCGCATTTATATCGCTACGGCTGCCGCGAATAAAAAATTGGCATGCCAATTGCATAAAAGCTTGCGAAAACGGAAAGAATCAAATTAATTGCCCCTTTCGGAGCAGAGCCGTATAGCAATCTGTACAGGAGGCATATTATGGACGGCGAGGGGGATTTGCTCCGCATTGGCAGCTGGATTATTATCGGCTTTTTCGCTGGCTTTGTCGCTTCCCTGCTCGTGGGCGAGCAACAGGGCTGTTTGAAAAACATTGTCGTGGGCTGCCTGGGCGCTGTGCTCGGAGGCTGGATTTTTGAGCTTTATTGGCACGCGCCCCGAAAAGGCCTGAATCTGGAAAGCTTTCTGGTGGCTTTAGTGGGCTCAGTGCTCCTGCTGATATTTTTCCAGGCCATTCGGAGCCCCCGGAAAGAATAAGCCTGAAGGGCTTTTCATGATTTTGTGATAAAGGCGGCCTGGGAGAAAAAGAGCTAAAAAACGAGGAGGGCTGTCTCACAAGGGGGACAGCCCTCCTGCATTTTATTTGCGGTGGAAAAATTTACAGCTAAGAAATGTAGATCCGCACACAAGCACACAAAATTGACAGCCAGCAAATTTTCCCGCACAGACTCATTTGCGTGCTCGCGTTTACGCCCATGCATTTATGCTAGGGCTTTTTTGAGGATATTCCTGCCCTCCAGTGTGTGCCCGCGCTTACGCTCATGCTTACATGCTGCCTGCTGCTTAAGGCAATCAGCTGCTGCGTGCCGAGACCCACGCCACAAAATCATCATATTGTTCGCTGAAGGCCTGGAGCGTCCGTGTTACGGGCAGATAGCTGTCAAATTCTTCCACAGTCATTCCATCGGGCTCGTAGGCCATCCGGAACAGCTTGCTCTTGAATAATTTCTCCATAATATCCGGCGGCACAGGCGTCCATACGCCGTTGGGATTCAGTTCCCGCGGCTCGGCGTCAAATTCTTCCTGCCGCGGCGGGAAGACAGTGATAAAGGTCGGCACAGGGCCGCTGTTCAGGGAACGCAGGATATTCCAGGGCCCGCGTCCGGAGGCGGGGAGAGGGAAGGATTTCTGGCAGCCCAGGCCGCCCTGAGTAGGCGGGAAGCACAGCATCCGATATTCCCGCTGGCGAATGGCTGTTGTGGCCCATGTCTTCACTTCTTCCCAATCCGCCACGCCCAATTCCTGCAGCTCCTCGCCTACGGGATCATCCAGGCGCCCATCCATTTGCGTGCGATAGCACACCCGCGCTGTGCTATATTTTTCAATGGCGCCCGCAAAAGCAATCTGCTGGGGCAAGGAGAAATTTACCGTGATGTTGACGCCCATGCCGCAGCTCGTGACTTCCTGGCAGGCCTCAATGCCGGCTTTCGTACCCGGGAGCTTAAAGACGCAATTGGGGGGGCCATCCAGGCCGCATGTAAGCTGCTCCCAGACCCATTTGCCCTCTTCAATCATTTTTTCGGCATCAAAGGCAATTTTGGGCGAAAGCTGCAGAGACACATAGCCCATCAAGCCGCCCGTCAGCTCCCAAATCGGACGCAAAAGACGGGCATTATACAGCACGACTTCAATCGTCATCGCATACGCTAATTGGATGGGATCATAATGGGGAAAGCGTTTTTGCAGGGCGTCTCGAATGGGCGTCCAGTATTCGGGCGCTTCCTGACGGGCAATGTTCACAAGCTGCGGATTTGTAGTGCACATCGCGGCGCCCCGCCGCATCGCTTCCCGCAGATGCGAAGCATAATCATTGCCCCAGAAAGTATTGCATTCCCCGGCCATGCTCATCCGCGTCAGCCGCGCCAGATTGCTGCGTTGCAAAGCCTCGATTTTTTGCCGCGCCGCCGCCGCAATCTCTGCCCCGCCCAGCTCCTCCACGAGCGCCAGATTCTGCTCCGCCTCCTCCGCTAACGCCTCATCTGTCAGCGCCAGATCGCCATGGCGGCAGCGATCCTTCAAATGCCAGTCCGCCAGCACAGAGCGCAAATCAATCGCGTTTTCCGCCAGAAGTTCACAGACTTCTTGCTTTTCTTTTTCGTCGGTTACAGAAAGCGCATAGGCCTTTTGCTCGGCGCGCAGCGCCTGCAATTCCGTGGCTAAATCGCTGGGATCTGTATAAAAAATCAATCTTTGTAAGAGGCGAATACTGCGATCATTCATACGCAGGCAACTCCATTTCTGTCGCGTCCCCTCCGGAGAAAGTTCTGGACGCAGAATAATAAGCGGCTTTCGCCAGCCGCTATCTTCTTTAGTATAACATACTTAAAAGATATGGGGCAAGCCTGAGATAGCGCCATGAAAATGCGCTTGCTGGCTTAATTTCTTCCGAGCATTTTCCTGCCCATAAGAATATCCCGGAAGTTTGTGGGCAAAAGCCGGGGCAAAAGCCTTGCTGGATTGTATTATGAAAGATAGTCATGTGTGCTTTTCGCCTTGCCAAAAATGGGCTCGCTTCGCATAATATGGCAAAGGCCGTTAATAATTTTAAGGAAACGGTTAAAGTGGATACGAGCAGCTTTCCCACATTTCCGCCGGGAGATTTTTTGCCTGGCACGCACATAGAAGTGCGGCATCCGGACATTGTCCGCGGCCGCATTCGTTTTGTCCTGTTTGATTTTGATGGCACTTTGTCGCTCATTCGCGAGGGCTGGCAGCAAGTGATGATTCCGATGATGGTGGAGCTGCTCCAGCAAACAGGCACAAAGGAAAGCCCCACGGAGCTCGAAGCCCTTGTCAGCGAATTCGTGACACGCCTGACTGGCAAACAGACTATTTATCAGATGATTGAGCTGGCCAAACATATTCGGGCGCGGGGCCAGGAGCCGCTAGATCCTGTAGAATACAAACATCTCTATCTGCAGCGCCTGTGGCAGCGCATTTGTCATCGTGTGGAAGGCCTGCAAAAAGGCGAAATCCCGCCCGATGATTTGCTCGTGCCCGGCGCCCGCGTGATGCTGCAGCGGCTCTATGACGCCGGCATGCAGATGTATCTGGCCAGCGGCACGGATGAGCCGTATGTAATTTCCGAAGCCCAGGCCTTGCGCATAGATCATTTCTTTGCTGGCCGCATTTATGGGGCGCTGGATGATTATCAGCGCTTTTCCAAAAAGAAAGTTATTGAACACATTATCCGGGAGCATCAGCTCCACGGGCCCGAATTTTGCGCCTTTGGCGATGGCTTTGTGGAGATTGAGGATACGAAGGCCGTGGGCGGCATTGCCGTGGGAGTGGCGTCTAATGAAGACACGCGCGAGGGCATAAATGAATGGAAGCGCAATCGGCTCATCCAGGCGGGCGCAGATGTGATTGTCCCCGATTTCCGCGAAGCCGAAGCGCTTTTGCAGTATCTGGGCATTGACGGCTGAAGAGGCCCTGCCAGCGTGTGCTCATTTTTCCTCCACGATTTATCTTCTGTCCATTGCAGGAATAGGGCAAAACACACCGAAATAAGGGCTTAATGTGTGAAGGAGGCATAATCAGATGGCTAAATTTACGCGGATGGAAGTGCTGAATGCGATTTATGACACGGGGCTGGTGCCCGTATTCTATCACAAGGATGCTGAGACAGCCAAAAAGATAGTCGCAGCCTGTGCGGCAGGGGGCGCCAGAGTTGTGGAATTCACGAATCGGGGCGATCTGGCCTATCAAGTGTTTGCGGAGCTGGTGCGCTATTGCCAGGACAATCTGCCGCAGGTCATTTTGGGCGTGGGCTCTGTGATTGATGCGCCCACGGCGGCCCTGTATATCGCCACAGGCGCCAATTTTGTCGTGGGGCCCGTGTTGAATCCAGAAGTGGCGCGCGTGTGCAATCGCCATAAAGTGCCGTATTCGCCGGGCTGCGGCAGCGCCTCGGAAATTCAGCAGGCCGAGGAGCTGGGCGTGGAGATTGTCAAGATTTTCCCGGGCGGAGAAGTGGGGGGGCCCAGCTTTGTGAAAGCCATTCTAGGGCCCATGCCGTGGACCTCCATTATGCCCACAGGGGGCGTGGAAGCCACTGAGGAAAGCATCAGCGCCTGGATTAAAGCCGGCGCCGCGGCCGTGGGCATCGGCAGCAATCTCATCACTAAAGAGCTTGTAGCGGCGGGAAATTTTGAAGCCATCAGCCAGAAAGTCGCCCAGTGCCTGCTGTGGATTAAGCGCGCCCGCGGCGTCCCTGTGTTCTTGGGCTTTGAGCATGCTGGCATTTATCCTCTCGCCGACGGCGAAGGCGAGGCCCTAGCGCGCTGGTACGCCGACACCTTTGGCCTGGAAATGAAAATCGGCAATACTTCCATTTTTGTCTCCGGCCCAGGCAAAGGGCGTCTGGAAGTCGCCAAAAACGCCACGCACGACAAAGCGCATATTTGCGTGCTTGTCAGCGATTTCGAAGCCGCTTTGGAGCAATTGCGGGCGAAGGGCTTTGAATTTGAGGAATTCAGCGAAAAGCCCGGGCTGAAGGCAGCCTATCTGAAGGGCACGGATCCGGCAGGCCATCGCGTCCATCTGCTGTGGAATCCCAGCCTGATGTGAGCTATTTACGCTTTTATAAATGTGCTGAAGCACCCCAAAGCGAAGCCGTTTAACACAACGCCCTTGCCTGCCAGAAAACGCGGCAAGGGCGTTTGCTTGGGCAAGAGCAGCTCTCATTATTGTTTTGTTCGTTCAGAAGGGCGCTGACAAGCCTGTGCGCCGGAAAAGCCAAATGTCGCTGACGTCTTGCTCTGGCATAAGGATAGCTTTAAAGTTCCCTAGCCCCCGCTAATGCGGCAACGCGGCGGGCGCGGAAGTGACGCCTTTGGCTAAATTGGGCAGCGTTTGCTCCGCCAGGCTCCGCCCCATATTGAACAGAATAAAGCCTTCGGCGCCCAATTCGCGGGCAATCTCAATCTGGGCCACCACCTGATCATCAGGAATAATAAATTGCCCGATGCCGCTATACAGCGGAATCACATGATTCACGAGCGCCACCTGATTTGTAACGAGATTGCGGAAGCGCGTATTGTTGTCCGTATAATTCATTGGACAGACAAAATCCAGATATTTCTGGCGGGCCCAAAACACCCAGTCCTGTCCCACCCAGTATTTGCAGGCGGGATAATCGCTGAATACCGCCGCCGAAATTTTAACCTGCGGCTTGCGCTGACGCACCTGTTCCGCCACCGTGCGCACGACCGTTGTGATATTGTCACAGCGGAATTGCATCCATTCTTCGCGCAGGGCGCCATTGCAATCCGCGGGCCAATTTTCCACTTTTCGCCCCAGCCGCTGCTCGAAGCGCTGACGGCAGCCCTCGCAAAAACAACCGTCTGTACCCGGATAGCGAATATAATCAAAATGTATCCCGTCCACATCGTAATTGAGCGCCACTTCCAGCATTGTGTCAATCTCTAATTGCTGATTGGCGGGATTAGAGGGGCACAGCCAGCGCTGGGGCTCGCCGCGGCTGTTGATCAGCAAGCGCCCTTCCGCGCGCATTTTGTCCACAAATTCCGCCGGCGCTGTGGACAGATTCCAGTTCACTTTCCAGGGATGCACTTGAATGCCATATTTCTTGCCCGCCGCCACACATTGCGCAATCTGATCGCCCAATTGCTTGAAGGTGTCGGAATGAGGCAGCAGCTTGCTATCATAATGCGCCAGCCCTGCCCACCACATATTGGGCACCACGGCATTGAAATTAGCAGCTTTCAGGCGCCGCATCGCCTCTTCCCACGAGCCGCAATCGCCCGTGCCGGAATGATTCCACACCGCGCGCCATTCGGGCGAACGCGATTTATGCGCCACAAAATATGCTTCCAGCAGCGCATTATGATAGCGACGCGCGGCGGCCAGCACTTCTGGATATTTTTGCGCCGCCAGAAGCTGTTTGGCTTCCGCTTCCGCCTGATTAGCTTCCGCCAGCGCCGCCTGCACTTTCGGCGCGAAGACGGCGCCGGGCGTCACTTGATTCAGATAAGCTTCCAGCTCTTGCCGATCCGCATAGGGGCCTACGGCCTGAGCGCGCTGCAGAGCGACTTCCGCGGCCGTTTGCCAGGCGCCGGGCACGAAATGCCCCACAAGCGCCATCAGGAAAGCTTGCTTGGCGTCCGCATCGGCCTCTGTCAGCACATGGCCCATATAGGCGCCATTATCACTGATGAGGACAGCCGGCCCCTGGGCTTGGCCCTGCTCATCACGCCATGTGCCAATCACGCGGGCATTGTGCCCCACCGGCTGGAACAGATTGGCATTCCACGAATCCTGGCGCATCGTCTCGGGCAAGCCAGGAAGGCTGCCGTCAAAGGCTACATGGACAAAACGCCCCGCAGAGCGCTGATATTCCAGCTTCCCAACGCCCAGCAATTCCGCCAGCGGCGCGGGCAATGTGTAAAACACAATAATTTTGCCGCCCCGCGCCACAAAATCCTGTGTCTGGGCAATGACTTCAGCTGTCATCTCGGGGCTGTAGGCGAAGATCGCCAATTTTTGTTTCTGGAGGGCGCCGCCCGCCACATCCAGATCCGTCAGCGCCCCAAAAGGCAAGCCCAGCTTATCCAAAAGGCGCGAAATCTGCTCCGCATAGCGATGCAAATCGCGTCCTTCGGGCCCTGTCGCCACGCCCGCAATCACTGCAATATCATCCGTGCGCGCCTGCAAATTGTCAAAGCCGCAAAAAGTGTCGACAGCCTTGCTCTTCCAGGCGCTGATGCGAATGATATCCACATTATCCCAGCCGCTGGGACGGCCTTCGGGCCGAAAGGCCCCTTTGGGCAGAGAAATACGCTGCCAGCCTTTGGCCGCGCCGAAGCTATGCGCGTACCAGCCCCCTCCACTGTGAAAATAAATCGCGCAATAATTGATGGCGGAGGGATCATCACAATAGAAATCAAAAATAATCGTGCCGGCTTCCTTCAAATTAAAAGTGCCACGCCGATCATAAGAGCCGCGTTCAATATTGGGCACAGTGGCGAAAGGGCAGGGGATTTTGAGGGCTTGCTTGTTGCCGTGGGGGAGGAATTCCGCCGGCGGCGTGCCGGCCATCGGCTCCCAAGCCGCCCGTAAAGCCTGCACATCCGGATAGGAAAAATCGTCAATCATCTGTATCTCCGCCGCCCTGGCGAAAGCCAAAAAGCCAAAGAGCACACAGGCCATTAACAAAAGCCGGCTCATAATATCATCTCCTTTTTACGCTTTTTATGGGCTTGTTGAAGTATAAAAGAAGGTTCCCCAGCTTGGAGAAAGAACCTTCTTCATGCTGAATTTTTTTCAGCCTCATTCATTAATTGTGAGGGAAATATATGTCAGAGAAGCTGATGTTAGGCGTGATGTTGCATTTACGAGGCGGGGAAGTGCAGGAGGCTGTCGATAAAGTCAAATCTTTAGGCCTGCCCTCTTGCCAAGTCGGCTGGCCGCCCTTTACACCCTTAGAAGTGGGCCAGGCTTTGCAGGCTGCCGCTCAGGCGGCGGGCATCACTATTACAACATTGTGGGCAGGGCTGCCCGGGCCCGCTGTGTGGAATTTTGTGGATGGCCCCGCAACGATTGGCCTTGTGCCGGATGAATGGCGCGCGGAACGCGTCAAGGCCCTGCAGGCCGCGGCGGAAGTGGCGGGCAAAATTGGCGTCCAATCCATTACGACACATTGCGGCTTTATCCCCTTTTGGCCCGGCGATCGCCTGTACAAGGAAACTGTGGCGGCTTTAAAGGATGTATTGGCGGCCTGCACAGAGAGTGGCGTGCAATTCTGGTACGAAACAGGCCAGGAAACGCCTATCACATTGCTACGCACGATTGAAGATGTGGGCTACGAAAATCAGGGGATTAATCTGGATCCCGCCAATCTCTTGATGTATGGCAATGGCAATCCTATAGACGCCCTGGATGTCTTTGGCCAGTGGGTGCGCGGCGTCCACGCTAAAGATGGCGAATATCCCACGGATGGCAAAAATCTCGGGGCGGAAAAGCCCATGGGCGAAGGGCGTGTGAATTTTCCCGTGCTTGTGCCCAAGCTCAAGAGCCTCGGCTATCGCGGCGCTCTGACGATTGAACGAGAAATCAGCGGCGAACAGCAAATTGCCGACATTAAGCGCGCAATTGCTATTCTGGAGCCGCTTTGTTAAGCACGAAACGCCTTAAGCAGCATACGCACAGGCCAGCCCGTGGAAAAGCTGGAGACTGAAATGTACACGCTATCTGTAGCCTTTAAAGTCTAATTAAGAATAAGGCTAACGATAGCGTGTTTCTTTTTATATTGTGCTTATTTTCCGAAAGGAGGCTGCAGATGGCCCTGTTATGGAAGCCCTGGGAGATAGAAAACGCTCCGCGTTTTTTGTGTGCGGAAACAGAAGACGGCTCTGTGCATCTGGCTTTTCGCCTCACGCTGCAGGCAAATGGGGCCGAATTGAGCCTGGCTGAGGGAGAAGCTATTTCCGTTTCGCCCCAGGCCCTGATTTTTCAGCTCCGCAAGCTGCCCCTGCAAATTGTTCTGCATATGGACAAAAGCCCTGATCACACGAGCCTCCTCCTCTGGGCGGAGATTCAAAATCTCGCTGACAAGCCTCTACAGCTGGGGGAATTGCGGCTGCTGGACATCGACACGGCACGAGGAGAGAAGGCGCAGCTGGCTGGCGACACGGGAAAGGCCGTATATTTGCAAATTTCCGGCACAACAGGGCCCACACGCGTCCGGCGCGCCGCCGAAGAAGCGGAGAGCTTCACGCGTATTTTGCTCCAATTTGTCAGTCCGGAAGCCAAGCGCGCGCTGCATCTGGGCTTTATGCCCTTCACTAATCAATTTACATGGCATCGCTTTTCTTATAATGAAACAGGCTTTAAGACATTGCAGGCAATCTGTGATTTTCAGGATTATCTTCTGCCGCCTGGCGAAAGCATTCAGACAGAAACATTGCACATCGAGGCCAGCGAGGATTTCTATGAATCGCTGGAGCGTTGGGCCGAACGCGCGGCCGCCTATTATCAGCCGCGCCTGTGGCCCAAAATCCCCGGGGGCTGGCTGGGCTGGGCGTGGGCGGAAGCCTTTAATGTGGAGCGCTACGAGGATGTTGTCTTGCGCAATTGTCGCGCCATTCGCGAGCGTCTGCCGGGCTGCGATATAGAATATGTATGGGTCAGTATCGGCAACATCAAGGACGGCTATCCGGGCAATTGGCTGGAATGGGATTATACGAATTTTCCCAGCGGGCCTGAATATCTTGTCTCCCAGCTGGCGCAGATGGGCTATAAATTAGGCTTTTGGTGTGGCGCTTTCTGGATATGTGAGGCGTCCGAACATTTTGAGCCGCTCAAAGAAGCCTGCTTGCGGCTTCACGGCCAGCCAGCGCTGGCGCAAACGCATTGGAATTACGGCGCCGCTGCGCGCAAGCCGCCGGCGGAACGCCCGGCTATTTTTTCGCTGGATCCCACGCACCCCAAGGCGGCCGCATTCATTCGTCATGTGTTTGAGACATATCGGCAATGGGGCATCCGCTATTACATGATTGATTTTCTGAATGCGATTTCTTATCCGCTGGAGGGCGCGCCCTATGATGAGCATTATGACAAAAGCGTGCGGCGCGGGCCGCAGATGCTGCGGACAGGGCTTGAGATCGTGCGCGAGGCCGCGGGGCCAGAGACATATCTGTTATCCAGCTCAGGCCCCACACTGTGGAATGTGGGCTTGATGGATGCCTGCCGGATGGGCAACGATTATGGCGAGGGCCGCGCGCTCAATCCCGAGAGCTATTTTTATCCCGCCACATTTGTCATCAACAATCCTGATTTCTGGACATCCCACAAATACGCTTCCAGCAATATGGCGGGCTATTATTTCACACATCACAAACTTTTTATCAACGACTCCGGCAATGTTTTAACAATTGATAAGCCCATTCCATTAAGCGAAGCCCAAATTGCAGTGACGATTTTCGGCCTCTGCGGCGGGCCTGTGATGCTGGGCGATGATTTTACACATCTTTCCGAAGAGCGCCTGAATCTCATTCGCAAGCTTTTCCCACGCACAGCGCAAATCGCCAAGCCTGTGGATTTGTTTGAGCGGCCTTTGCCCGATTATCCGCGTGTCTTTCATCTTCATGTAGCCAGCGGCTGGGATGAATGGGATATCGTGACAGTCCTGAATTATGATGACGAGGCGCTAACGCTCCCTGTGGCTCTGGAGCGCCTGGGCCTGAATCCGCAAGCCAGCTATCGGCTGTTTGAATTCTGGAATGAGCAATATTTGGGAATTGTGACGGGCACATTTACAGCCATCGTGCCGCCGCGTTCTGCCCGCGTATATCGGCTGTCGCGCTATCCCAAACGGCCCTGGATTGTGGGAACAGATATGCATCTTTTGCAGGGCTATGTGGAATTGCAAAATGTATGCTGGGAGGCGCAGACATTAACGCTTTCAGGGCAGGCAGCGCGGCCCCCAGGCTTCCCAGGGACAATTTATGTGGCTGCCCCTGCGGGCTTAGCTGTCAAAAATCCCCATGGCTATCATATCGCGAAAGATGGGCGTGAGGATACATTAATCATCACACGACAATTTACATTTGGCGACAATGCAGAGGAATTTGTCTTGCAATTCGAGATCTATGATGAAAAGCGCGCGCGGGAGGCATTGGAGCAAGAATGAGCCTGCAAGCCGATTATACAGCTCATAACGAGGAGCAAGCGGCTGTGTGGGAGGCCTTTTATGCGGGGCGGCCGACACGCGTGCCAATGATTATTAATTGCTCCACACGCAACACGCTTTTCAATCCGCTGGCCAATCCTGAAGGCTATGATTTCGCCCGCTATTTTCATGATCCGCGCGCGATGTTCCTCCACAATCTACGGCGGCAATATTATATCCGGCATTATTTGTATTTTGATCAGGAAATGGGGCTGCCGGAGCGCTGGACAATAGGCGTGGATTTTCAGAATTGTTATGAAGCGATGTGGTGGGGCTGCCCGCTGCATTTCCGCGAGAATCAAGTGCCCGACACAACGCCGCTTCTGTGTTCAGACAATAAGCGCCTGCTTTTTGATCGAGGCCTGCCGGAGCCTTTTTCTGGCTGGCTGGGCCGCGCCTGGGAATATTATGAACAATTTCAAGAATGGGCACAAAACGAGGAATTTATGGGGCGTCCCATTACAATCAGCGGCGTGCCGGGCCTGAGCTCAGACGGCATTTTTACAGTAGCCTGTGCCCTGATGAATCCCGCCGATTTAATGATGGAAATGTACACAGATCCGGATTTTGTGCACGAGCTTCTGGGCTTTATCACGGAAGCTACGATTCGCCGGATTAAAGCTTTTCGCAAGCGTTTAGGGCTGTCTGAAACAAGCTCTTCGTGCGGCCTGGCTGATGATGCAATTCAGATGCTTTCTCCACAAGCGTATCGCGATTTTGTATTGCCCTATCATAAACGGTTCGTAGCGGAATTTGGCGCGCAGGGGCCCAATTCCATGCATCTGTGCGGCGACGCCACACATCATTTTAAGCTCATTCGTGATGAGCTGAATGTGATGAGCTTTGATACAGGATTTCCCGTTGATCATGGCTGGCTTCGACACGAATTAGGGCCAGATGTGACAATTTATGGCGGGCCCCCTGCCCCGCTAGTGCGCCAGGGCCCCATAGAAGCGATTGTAGCCGAAACGAAACGCATCCTGGAATCCGGCATTATGGAAGGGGGGAAATTTGTGCTGCGCGAGGGGAATAATCTCGCGCCTGGCACGCCGCCCGAACATGTACGCGCCATGTACGAAGCCTGCAAACAATATGGGCGCTACGATCTTTAAGCCGTGTCAAGCTAACGAAATAAAGCTTTCTTTCCCCGCAATTTTCAGGCGATATCACGGCTTTGACGTTTCGATAGAAAATAAAGAACTTTTATAGCCTCACAAAGAAAGATATGTTGAGAGCGCTCTGTGTTTTTTTAGCTTTGGCAGGAATATTCCTGAGGGGAGAGGCCAATGAGCTTGAGCCTCTGCCCGAAGCCGTCTTGCAGCGAGCTTTGGCAGGGGCAGAACAAGCATTTCGTCTTGTGGGCGATCCGCCGGCGCCCAATTTGAGCGCCCGGACGCTTTTTGACATTATCCTTGCTTATCTGGAAACAGGAAAATTCACAGAACGATTGCCCCGTTTACTCCAATTAGCTGCGCAAATGCAAGATAGGAATCCGCAGCATTCGACATATGGCAATTTCCGCTGGTATTGGCGAGATGAAAAAGTCGGCGATTGGAATGCTGTGGATTTCTGTATGCAAACAGCGGCGTTAATTGAGCTGCGACATGGGGGACGATTAGGGGGCACAATCCGGCAACAATGGGACGAAATCATCGAATGCGCCCTTGAAGGGCTGCTGCGTCATGTTGTGCCTGTGAATTATACAAATATCGTGTTTATGAATGCCGGAAATTTAGTTTTGTGGGGGGAGCTGAAACAGCGGCCTCAATTGATTGAAGAAGGCCGGGCGCGTTTTGAGGAAGCATTAGCCTACACATGCCGCTACGGCACGCATGAATATGACAGCCCCACATATTATGGCGTGGATATGAATAATTGGGGCATGCTCGTACGCTATTGCCGGGAGGAAAAAATTCGCCAGCAAGCAGAAGCGTTGCTGCGCTATATGTGGACGGATATTGCTGCGCATTGGCATCCTGGGGCGCAGCGTTTGTGTGGCGCCCACAGCCGCTCCTATGATTATGTGAATGGCCTGGGCTTTATAGATATGCCCCTGCGAGCCGCAGGCTGGCTGCAGACGCCAGCAGGAACAGCGCCGGATTTGTTTTCGTATCTTGTCCGCTGGGAGCCGCCCGCCGATTTCATGAGCCAGCTTAGAGCCCTGGCAGCGCGTTTTCCGCGGCTTGTGGAACAAACATGGGGGCCCAACGAAGCAGAATTTAAAGTGCATTATCTGCAATCGGAGATTACATTGAGCACAAGCGGCTGCGCCTATATGGATTTAACAGATATGCCCCTGACAGTGGATTGGCCTGCAGAGCGGGGCCAGCCGCGCGGCTATTTCATTGCCGACGGGCGCCATGATCCCTATGGCAAAAAGCCCTTTTCCATCGGGATCCATGCCAAAGCGTTGCATCTGCCTATTTTTTGGGCAGGACAGCAACGCAAAACGGATGCTATAGGCCTGGCTGTCTATACGGAACGGGCGCTTTCCCAGCCCGATGTGTCTGTCTTGGAATCCAATATCGTGTTGCCGCGTCGAGCTGATAGCTGGCAGATTGGAGACGCGCAAATTGTGTTAGACGGCCAAAAGGCAGTCCAAATTCCTGTGCCTCTGAGCGTGCCTGTTGTGATGCGACGGGGAGGCGCGGCTTTGGGGATTAAAGTGTTGGCGGCGCGAGATGTGGCGGGCCAGCCAGCTTCTGTGTTTCTTGTGGATGAGCCAGGCCCTATTCCCTGTGTTCGGCTTGTTGTCCGGCATCAGCACGAAGGACAGCCGTTGAGTGTGGCCGAGGCGCCAATGGCCGCATTTTGGCTGCGTGTAGGCAACGGCCTCAATAAGCAGTCAGCTTTCAGGCGCTGGCAAGAACGCTTTCAAAAAGCGGCAGGGAAGGCATGGCTCTCCGTCACGAGAGCGGAAATTCGTGTGGCAGGAGAAGAAGGCGCCTTGGGCATACGCGCAGAAGCGCCATGGGGGCAGAAGACGAAATTTATGCCTGCGCCCTCCCGAAAGCTTTTAGCTATTGACAAAGAGGATTTGGGCCGCGCCATTTTACAGCCAGTCTTTAAGCGCCTGGGGGGCACAGGGATAGAAAAAATTGCGCCGCTGATTCTAAAAGCCGAGCAGGCAACATATTGGGAAGCCGAGTCGGGGCTTGTGCGGCCATTAATGGCAATGGCCGAGGAAGAGAACGCCTCTGGCGGCAAATTTGTCTGGCTGCCGGGCGAGCCGGGACAGATTGGCCCAGCGAGGCATGGGAATGTCACATGGCGGCTGCGCCTGCCGCACGCTGGCCGTTATTGGCTGTGGGGCCGTGTGCTCACGCCCACGCCCACAGAGGATTCATTCTTTATTTCGGCCTTTACGGAAAAGCGGGAGATAATAGCGCCTGTGGAGTGGCATACAGGCGTGTATCCGCAATGGGCCTGGACGCCGCTGACAAAAGGGCCTGCCCAGGAAGCCTGTCCACTGGATTTGCCCGCGGGGGATGTATTCATTCAATGCAAAGCCCGCGAAGATGGGGCTAAATTAGATCGGCTGTTCTTGACGCCATGGGCAGGGGAAAAGCCGCATGATTGAATTCAATAAGCGAATTTTTTAGAAGGCAACAGGAAGCAATCATACGCGCCAATATTCAAATGAGCGCGATGATCTACAAGGGAGGGAGCGCTATTATGCTCAGGGGAGCGCATGCTTTGATTCTTATTTGTCTTGTCGGAAGTATGCTGAGCGCTTCTGCATCGACAATACATGTGAGCCAGAAGGATCCCAATGCTTCTGACAAGAATCCCGGCACCTCTGAGAGGCCTTTGCGGACTATCAGCGCGGCTTTGAAGCGTCTCCAGGGCGGAGATCGCGTCATCATTCACGCGGGCGTGTATCGAGAGACGCTGGAGTTCGATGTGGCTGGAAAGGATTGGACAGAGCCCACAGTCATTCAAGCGGCGGCGCCTTCAGAGGATGTCATCATTAAAGGCTCAGATGTTGTTACAGCCTGGGAAAAACACGAGGGCGCCATATGGAAAAAGCGCAATTGGCCTGTGAATTCGCAATTAGTCTTCGCCAATGGGGAGATTTTACAGCAAATAGCTGGGGAAATGGTCCCCTATCTCGTACAGGACAAGCGCTGGCGAGGCCGCGTAGGCGAGGGCCGGCAGGATATGAAGCCGGGCTCTTTTTATTATGATCTGAAGGAGAAAATCTTATATGTATGGCTGAAGGATGGGGGCAATCCGAATCGCGCTTTGATGGAAGTGGCCGTGCGTCCCTTTTTATTGCGCACAAAAAGCGAATATCTCATTATTAAGGGCTTGAAGTTTACACACAGCAGTACAGGCAATGTTGTGAATTGGCCGGCGATTATCCTGCACGGAGATCATATTATTTTTCAGGATAATGAAGTGACATGGTGCGATTTTATTGGCATGGGCTTTAATGGCCGTTATGTGGAAATTATCCATAACAAGTTTAATTGGTGCGGCAACAGCGGCATTGGCGGCAATAGTTTGGGGCATTGTCGGCTCATTGGCAATGAGACAAATTACAATAATTGGCGCCGCTGGGATACGGGCTGGCATGCCGGCGGCATTAAAATGATTCCTATAGAGCGCGGCCTGCTCATCGATCGGCATCGGGCCATCGGCAATTTCGGCGATGGCATCTGGATAGATTCATACGACTCAGGCAATGTTTTTGTCCTCAATTGTGAGTCAGCGCATAATGAGGGCAATGGCTTGCATTACGAAATTGCTAATCGCGCCATCATTGCTAACAATTTGTTCCATCACAACAGGGGCCGCGGCATTTATCTTTCCAGCTCCAGCGATTGCCTTGTTGCTTATAACACATGCTATGGCAACGGCATGTCCGGGATTGTGGCGCAGGGCGTGAATCGCCCGGGGCCGCAAGAGCGCTTTGGACAATGGGGGATTGTGCCCGCGCGGAATAATCAGATTATCGGCAATATCCTGTGCAACAATATGAATCCGGCGCTTAAGCCGCCGGACTGGCATTATCGGCCGGAAATCATTTTGCCGAATCCGGAAAATAATCCCGCCTTATTCTCGGGCAATGTGGCGGATTTCAATGTGTATTTCCGTAACAACGGCGAAGGGATGCCTTTTTGGTTTAATTGGGGCGAACGCGTCTGGCATGATCTGGAAAGCTGGCGTAAGGATACAGGGAATGATGTCCATTCTGTGATTGCCGATCCGTTGCTTGTGGATCCGGAGCGGGGAGATTTTCGGCTGCGGCCTGGCAGCCCGGCGATTGGGCTGGCGCCTGTTTTGGGAGCGATTGGGGAGGATTACGAGGGCAAGGAGCGGCCCACAGATCGCCTGCGCTGCGCCGGCGCGTACGAAATGCCCTGAAGGGACGCGGGCGCTGTCAGAAGGCTCTTTTGCCCGCACAGGCGCCCAAGCGTGTTTTCTTTGAAAGGCTACACAGCGCCTTTTTTATTCAGCAAGGACATTAATTTTGAATGATGTGCAGATGAGCAATGACATATTGCCAAACAGCATTAGCCTCGCAATTCTGCATAACGTGTGCCTTTCGCCGCGCAGGAAACAACACATCCTTCAAATGTATAATTCCAGTTCAATCGTTCTACGAGGCTCCATTGCTGGATTTGTTTCATAGCGCGGGAAAAAGCCTGTGTTGTGATTCTTTTCGGCGGCGTGACATCAATCTGGCAGCCCATATATTGGGGCCCTTCGGCGCCCACAAGGCCGAAGCGATGCGCCCATTCGCATTTTAATCGATCCCGCCTGGCGAAGCTAAATTTTTTCCCTTCGATAGAAAGGATGATTTTTCGACGCGTGCGAAGGGCTTCTACAGGACATCGCGCCAGGCACGCGCCGCAGCGCTGGCATAATTTTTGTCCCTCGTACAGCGGATCTTCGGGCAGAAGCGCGTCTGTGATAATGGACACAGTGCGCTGGGCGAAGCCGAATTGCGGCGTCAACAAGTGGCCGGCGAGGCCGAATTCGCCCAGCCCCGCACACACTGCCGCCAGGCGATTCGCAAAATGCGGCGGGAAGCTCATGCCCTCCAGATCCAATGTGCCCACAGCCTGATAGCCCTTTTCCTGCAGCCAGCGGATGATGTCAAAAGCCAAATTTTGCAGGAGCCCCGGCATTTCATGTTTCACAAAACATACATAGGGCCCGATGTTTTCGGCGGGCGGCTGGGCGACTTGTTCGGCCAGCGCATAGGGATAATGCAGGCCCAGCACAAGCACGCTGCGTGCCTGCGGCAAATAATCCCCGGGCTTTTTCGGGCGGACTTTCTCTATGCCCCGAGCGACAAAATGAATATCTGTGCCCCCAACGACGAGCATTTGCGGGCGATTTTCGGCAATTATGCTTTTTTCGTCCGTGAGAGCAGCAGATAGGCTTTCACATGCCTGCGCAATTCGGCTTGCCGAAGCTATGCCAATTAAATCTGCTCCTTTAGCTCTCGCTAAGGCTTTAATATCTTCAGCAGCAATTTTCATTTTCTGTTATTCATCGTCTTCAGAAGTGTCTTCAGCGAAATGTAACACGCAGCGGCTGAAGCGGCAATGATGTCAGGATATGATAATAATGTGTGGGCTGGCGCGAAGCGATGCGGAAGGCCCGCTTAAGTTCGTCCTCCGTAAGGCGGGAAAGCTGCAATGTATAATGCCCCAAATCTTCCTGCAGATAACACGCCAAATCATAGCCCAGCTCCCGCAGCCGAATGAGCGAGGCGGCATTCATAAAAGAATCCGCATAATGGAAGCCAAAAAGAATCAGGGAGCGGGCATAGGGCATATAATCCTGCAAATTCACGCCTGCAGACAAAAGTTCCTTTGCCGTGCCAATGTACACAAAATTAGCCCCGGCCTCCTGGCACATTGTTCGGATTTTTTCCGTTGCCTGCTGGGGCGCTATTTTACGCTTCCGACGACGCCGGGCCAGGCTGTGGGGATACAGATGGGCCTCTTTTTTGCGAAGCGGCGGCGGCAAGCAGGCGGCCAGACAGGCAGCGCTGTCCATCAGCACGCCTTCCCGGCGCCCTTCTTTGGGCTGCCGGCCGTCATTTTCAATCCGCAGCGCCACTTCTTCTGTAATGTGGCGCGGCAAAAAGCGCGGATTGATTTCATAATAACACAGATGACAGCGCCATTTATTCGTCCGGGGCATTGTAATTTTCTTGCCGCCGATGTCCAGCTCCACAATGGCTTCCACTTCTTTCGTGAAGCGCTCATAGGGGCAGGCTTTGACGCAGCGCATGCATTTATCGCATAGCGGCGGGCCCTCGTATAAGGGATCGGGCTGCAGGGGCGCTTCTGTGAGCAGAGACACGACTCTTTGCCGCGGGCCATATTGTGGGGATACAAAGGAATTATGCCAGCCGATTTCTCCCAGCCCCGCTGCCACTGCCGCGTAGCGATGTGCCAGCGGCGGCGCAAAGCCGTCTGGCATGCTTTTATAAGGCCGCCAGCGCCAATAGCCCGTTTGGGGCAGGGGCAAGGAAGAATAGCCCCTGTCTTCCAAAAAACGCGCTAATTTAAAAATTAAAGGATTTAGCCGATGTCCCATCCCGCCTTCGCATTCGCAAATATCGGCGGGATTGTGCCAATGTTCAGCGATTTCTTTTTCCGTAAGCTCCATCGCGGCGTCCATCCAGATTGTGGCGGCTACAACGACGGATTGCGCTGTGGGCATCAGCCCTTGTGGCGAATGAAGCAACGGCGCCTTTCGGAAGCGCTCCACGCTGGCCACGCCCACTAATTTCGCCCCCAGCCGTCGCGCTAACGCCTTCACTTCTTGCGTCAATTTGACTTTATATGCTTCCGTTTCTGCGCCAGGGGACATCATTGCCTCGCTTTATATATTTCTGTTTTCTATATGCGCGTTAAAAAGCAATTTCGCCTCCTGAAAGCCCCATTCCTTGATAAAATTATCCTCCTGTGAGAAAGCTATCCTTATAATCAAAACAGACATCTCACAAAAAATGAGAATTTAACGATACAGGCATGTGCTCTTTACGCGTATTTTCTTTATGATGAGGAGAACAGGATGAAAAAATTATTGCTGCTGGATCAGGATGATTGTGCAGCGGGGGAGCTATGGCCTTCGTTGGCGGGAGTCTGGCGGCCTGTGCAGAGAAAAATCATGGCTGAGCTGCTTCACATATGTGAACAGGCCGGCGTGGCGATGTGTGCCCTGACGAATCGTCCTCCGGCCCAGCTCGCCTTGCTCAGCGCCATTTATGGCGGCGCCTTTCATCTGTGCGAATCGGGCCTCAGCGCCTGGATTCCCGGCGAAAATTTCCTGCGGATTAATCCGCAATATGTAGGCTATGCGGAAAGCATTCGGCCGCAGATTATGGCGCGCCTGCAACAGCGTTTTCAGCTGTCCAGCCACGGCCCCTATGTGGAGGAAGCAGGAACGAAAATTGTTTCTGTGTGCGTCTTTCCCTTGCCGAAATATGCGGGCCAGCCGGGCATTTTATCTGTACAGCAGATGGCGGCGGAAGTGCAGGAATTGCTGGCTGATTTGCCCGTGTGCGTTGCTGTTGGCGGCGGCGTGGATATTTATCCGAAAGAAGCCAACAAAGTCGTGGCGCTGCAATGGCTGCCCGCGCTTGTGGAGGAATTTTACGGCGAATTTGCGGCTTTTGAAGTGCTGTATATTGATGACAATATACATCCCGAAGCCGTTGCTGTGGCGCAGCAGTTGGGCATACAGCTTGGCGCGCCGGCGAACGCCGCCGAAGAAACAAAGCGCCTGCTGCAGCAGAGCGGGGGCTGGCTGGCAGAAGCGCCGTTTGAAGCCGGCTGCCTGCAGCTCGTCCGACGCTGGCTCAGCATTTAGCAAACAGGCGTTCACATAGCGCCCCTCCTGTTGTGCGGGCGCCTGAGCACAATGGAGAAGAAAATTTTATTTGCTGGGCTAGCGTCGGGAAATGTGCAGCGGATTTGTAAGCTGAGCGTAATCCTGCTGGGCGAGCACTGTGGCTGCAGGGGCGCCTTCGGCGAGCGCGTGCAGCACATATGCTACTGTCTGGCCCGGCTTCGTCTGTGGCCCCGAAAAGCCCACGCCGCCCTTTGCGCCGCCGTCCCAATACCATAAATTGTCAAATGGCGTCAGCGCAATGGCGTTGAGCGCCCAATTCGGGCCCCATGTGGCATACCATAAGGGCTTGGGATTCTTGCCTGCCACATTCTCCGCATCGCCTCTGCCGTCAATGCGCGCCCTGTTGCCCTTATCGTCCTCATAATCCGCATCCACCATATAATACGCCCGGCTCATTGTCCCAAATATCTCCGGCGACAGCACCTGCACTGTAAAATAATTCTCGTAAAATGTATACAGCTTATCGTAAAAATGATTCGGCGGCTGCTGCTTGCGCACGCGCAAAATAGTGCAGACAGGCCCGTCGCTGAGCACTTCGAACGATTGCACTGTTCCCAGCTCGTCCACCCAGCCCGTATCTTTTGAGGAAGTGCCCAGATTGGCCAGAATCTGCTGCGGCCCCAGCCACACGCCCCGAATATAGCCCTCAGCGAAACGCACGCGATAAAAGCCATTGTCGAAGGCTTCCTGTTCTCCCTGCCAGTGGGCAGGCCCCGTCGCATAATGCCGTTTGGGCTGCGCCCTGTCGAAATACACGCGACAGGCGAGCGTTTCGCCGGGCTGCATCTGGCGTGGAATCTGAAACAGCAATTCCGTCTGGCCTTCTGGCGTGGGAACAAGCTGCGTCGGGCATAGGCTGCCATCGGCCAGCAACATCACCCGTAGCGAATCAGGATCCCCTGCGCCGGGCAAGCCCAGCTTTGCCCGTTCCGCTGCCAGATCAAACGCCAGCCGCGCCACGGGCCGCCGCATGGCGACAGAGGCCTTTGCCTCCAGATCAATATGCCCATCCCACAGGCGCCAGTCCGGCTTAACGATGGCGACAAAGGCCAGGCGATTATCACGCACGCACACTTCCTGTCCCGGGCTGGACACTTCCAGCGCCAGCGGCACCTCTCCATCATACAAGGAAGTATCAAATATGAAGGCGAGCGGCTTTATCGCCCCTGCTGGCAAATCTACTGTCTGGCGCGCCACTTCGCGAACAGGATGACTGCGGACGAGCAGCTTCACTGTGAGCCCTTTGGCAGGCTTCCCGCCGATGTTTTGCAACACGCCCTTGAAGCTGAGGCGCGCCCCCTGCGTGACGGCGGGCAGCGTCGCGGGCTGCAGCCCCTGCCAGTGCAATTCCTCCCGCTTGGCCAGCGCTTCTGGCGCCAGCAATGTAACATTCTGCTCTCCTTTAAGCGGCACAGCCAGCAAGGCGCTGCCTTTGGACGCTGTCAAAGGCAACAGGCGCTCCGGCTCGCCCTCGGCGCCATATATCAACATCCGCCACGGCCCGGCGGCTGTGCCCGGACACAGCTGGCGCGGATTGAGGCGCAATTGCGCCGTATCCGGCGCCACAATCACGCGCAGGCGCCCCGGCGCCTCGACTTTGCATGTCACGCCGCCGCCTGTGAACTCCAGGACGCCCGGCACGCTTTCGGAAGCATACAGATATTCTTTCGTGCGGATGTATGTCACAATCCGCTCGCCTTGCAACGCCCGATATTGCTCAATGCGCGGCCCTGTCACATAAAAGCCATATTGCGGCAATGTCCAGGATTTCCCCCCGCGTTTGAAAGTCCATGGCTTTTCGCCAAAATTGACCCAAATCTGCGTCCCGTCGCCAAACACTGAATGCTGCACGGCCCGATCCTCTGTCACAAACTCATGACTCAGCATCTCCTCAAAGCCGATAATTTCGTGCAGCTTGCATGTATTGCGATAGCTTTCCAAAAGCCGCGCCCGTGTCTCTGGCTTGCTCCAATCGTAGCTGTAGGGGCGATTAACCCAATATAAGGGAACTGTGCCGTAAAGCACATTAAAGGCGTCCTGCTTGTAGCCCAGCTCTGGCGCCACGGCCTGCAGATGGCCTGTGCTGTCGCCCCAATACCATGTGGAAACAACGCAATCATGATACACGAGCTCCCATAGCGGATAACGATTCTTCTCGCCCAGGCCCCATTCCAGATATTGCTTGCCAATCTCCTCCCGGCTTTTCGGCAAATCCATTCCTACATAGCCTGCAGGCCAGGAATAAAATCCCCCGGACTGCATCCCTTCCCAATAATTGTAAATGTCTGCGCCCCACCAGCGGCCATGTTCGCCGCCCAGCACCAGATTTAATTCGTCGCTTATATACAACGCCAGGCGCCGATTGACTTCGCGATCCTGCGTGCGATCCAGAGGATGCCTTTCGTGATAACATTCCCGTAGCCCTGTGGCTGTTGTGACATCAATGAAGCGGGCATTGTACGGATATTTTTCTAAATCCAGCGGCACCCATTTGCGCGCCAGCTGCTCGTACAGCGCGCTGCAACGCTTCATAAATTGCTTGGGCGGATCGCTCTTTGTCAGCCAGGCTTTCATTCGTTCGCCATTGGCCATAATCACGACATCCTCAGCCTCCACAAAATCCCCATATACGCCCTTATCGCCTTCATAGGCGTCCTCGTAATTGTCGTAGCAGCCGATAAGATAGCCCAGGGCTTTAATTTTCTCCATATCTGCGGCTGGCTGGGGGCCATTGAGCAGCATACGATCGATCCCCGCGGCTTTCGCTTCCTGGGCAAAGCGCAAATCGCTGCGCCCCCAGATATCCGGCGCCCCCAGCAAGCGCGCCAAATGCGGCTTCCGACGCATCTTCTCTTTTTGCGTCACAAAGAATCCCTGCTCCTTAATATATGCCCGAAAACGCTTACAGATGGCCACATGTCCGCCCTCAGCGCAGAAAGAATAACGGATGACGCGGGGCGCCCCAAAGCGTCCGCGAATGGGATCATGTTGTGGCGTCGGCGCCAGCCGCTGCTCCTCCCCGATTTTCACTGCCTCCAGAATCCCCACGCCATTGTCACACGACACAGGCAGCTCCCACAGGAGCATATAGCCGATTTTGCCGTCTGTCAGCCCTAGCCAGGGCATATCCAGCACGCCGTATGTATGCAAATTGCGGCCTCGCCAGCTCATATCCTCTGTGGGCACGCCAATGCCATTGCCATAATGAGGAGCGAGAATGCGTCCGCCGGGCCTGTCTAACACTAGCGGATGCAAAACGCCAAATCGCCCTGTCTGGATGTCGCGATCCTCCGTATCCAGCACAATCTGCAAATCAGGCGTGTCGCCCAGCAAGCGAAATGTGATTGTGCCGGGGAATGTCCTGTTCCCGCTGCGAATTTGCAGCTTAAAGGAAGCTTCGCCAGGCCTGTCGCCGGCAGGCTCCCATGTGGGCGCGGCGGCGACGGGAGCCGCCGGAATTTCCCCCTGAGCATTGGCCAAAATCGCTTCCGCAAATGTGGCCGGATTGGAATGCGCCCAGCCCAGCGGATAATACAATTGTGTCTTGCGTCCGGCGCCGTCGCAATCATTCACTCCAATGGCAAAGCGAAAGCGCGCGCCCACGCCTGATTTGACTGCACTGACAATTTGTGGCGGCAGCCGCAGCACTACAGCATAGCCATCAGGCCGCTTTTGAGGCCAGATTTGGGCTTCCGGCGTTCCTCCGCCCGAACTCCATAAATTGGCCCCTGTTTCCCTCAGACGCACCGCGTATTGCGTGGCGTCAATCCAGAACTCTATGCTGTCCTTCTCCCACCACTTCGCCTCCTCGAGCGTCGGAAAAACAATTTTGTCATCCTGCACTTCCACAGCCAGATACAGGCCGTCGGCATTCCATAATACGCGCACTCGCGCACTGCAATCCGCCGCGCTATCGGGCGTGCGTCCCTCTGTGAGCATTTTGGGCGTTAATTCAATGAGAGCTCCCCTCTGTGCCCAACCCCTGAAGGCATTCTCTAGCGGCAAAGGCTGGGGCGCTTGCGGAATGACTAAAGAAGCGCTCACAATGCCTTCTTGGGGCCCGCGCCAGATATAGCCCGCCTGCTTATCCAGAACTTGATAGCGGGCCTTCTGAGCGTCAATTTCCACGCGCAGGGCCTTATTTTCTAAAATCCAGCGCCCGCCTGTCCGTTGTGTTGTCGGAGCAGCGCCCAGGGGCCCTGCCAGGAGGACAAAAATGAGCCCCCAAAGCCACATGTTCATCCTTTCTCCCTCCTTGTGGACTGCCGATTATTTTCGCCAATCACGAAGCCGCCGCACATTGCCTCCATTTATATTCAAATTTTTTAGTTCCTGCTGCCATTTGACTTAATATCTTATGACATTTGACATATTATGCCTGAATTGTGCTTGCCGAATCCTTTTGCCCTGCCGGCCGCCGCCTAGCCGAACCAGCGGATGGGCTGATCCGAAATGTCCTGAATGACATGCTTATAGCGACAATTTTCCAGCAGGCCATGCAGGCCTCGCTCCACGCCTATCCCGCTTTGTTTCCACGCCGGGAAGGGCGCTGTGGGATAGACGGCATTGTAGCAATTCACATATACAGTCCCTGCCTGCAGCGCCCGCACCATCCGCTGCACACGCGAGGCATTTGTCGTGAAAATCCCGCTGCCCAGCCCATAAGGCGTATCATTCGCTATCCGGATCGCCTCCGCCTCATCTTCAAATGGAATGGCCACAAGCACGGGCCCAAAAATTTCCTCCCGTGCGATCCGCATATCATTTCTGACATCCGCAAATAATGTCGGCTCAATATAAAAGCCGTGGGGATGGGGCAGCGGATCTGGAGATTTGCCGCCCGCCACGAGCCTTGCCCCCTCCTCTTGCCCCACGGCAATATAATCCCTCACACGCTGGAATTGCTCCTGACTCACAATGGCCCCTAATTGTGTATTCGGATCCATCGGATCGCCCACTCGCAAGCAGCGGAATTTGTCCGCCAGCGCCTCGACAAAGCGCTCGTATATGCGGCGCTGCACAAGCAGGCGGCTGCCAGCAATACAATTTTGGCCATTGTTCAGCAAAATGCCGAAAGTCGCGCCGGCCAGCGCTTGCTCCCAATCCGCATCCTCAAAAATAATATTGGGGCTTTTGCCGCCCAGCTCCAAAGACATATCTGTGATGTTTTCTGCACAAAGCTGCATTATACGCCGTCCCACTTCCGTGCTGCCCGTAAAGAAGACTTTTTGCACATAGGGATGCGTGCACAGCGCTTCGCCCACTTCATTCCCAGGCCCGGAGATAATATTCAAAGCCCCGGGCGGCAAGCCCGCCTCATTAAAAATCTCGCCTAATCGCAATGTCGTCATTGGCGTCACAGAGGCGGGCTTAAGCACAATGCTGTTGCCCATCGCCAGCGCCGGCCCGATTTTAAGCAAGCCCAAAAAGAGAGGAAAATTCCACGGGGCTATGCCGGCAACAACGCCGTATGGCTGGCGCAAAGAAAAAGCGATTTGCGTGGGCGAAGGCAACGGGATTGTCTCGCCATAATTGTCCAGGCACACTTCGCCATACCAATAGAGATAAGAGGCAGCGACAGGGACATCTATATTGCGTGCTTCTGTGATGGGCTTGCCGACATCTAATGTCTCCAGCTCGGCAAATTCCTCTTTCCGTTCTAACAGCAGCTCCGCTGCCTTCTTCAAGATTTTGCCGCGGCTCACGGGATCCATCTGGCCCCATTCGCCCTCAAAGGCTCTTTGCGCCGCCTCGCAGGCACGCGCCACATCCTCTTGGCCCCCTCGCGCCACAATCGCCACAGGCTCCCCTGTGGCGGGATTGATGCTATGATATTTCTCTCCGCTCCGCGCTTCACAATATTCTCCATTGATGAACAGCTTGAATTCCCGCATATCAGAGCCTCCTTCTTAATTGGCGCGAATTTGTCCGTCTGTTACGTTTCTTATTCCTTTGCCTCTGGCTTTTCGGCTTCCTTCTGTTTAGCCTGTGCTTTTAAACGATAGCGTTGTGCCCAGCCAGCCAGCTCTCTTTGTTCCGTGCGTTCAATCGCCAGGCTATCTGGCGCCACATTTTTTGTAATCACAGATCCTGCCGCCACATACGCTCCCGCCCCGATGATGACAGGCGCCACAAGAATGGCGTCGCTGCCCACAAAAGCGCCGTCCTCTATAATTGTTTGATGTTTGTTGAAGCCATCATAATTGCAGGTAACGACGCCGGCGCCAATATTGCATCCGGCGCCAATTACGCTATCGCCTACATAGCAAAAATGCGAAATTTTCGTGCCGGGCCCCACGCGGGCGCGTACGATTTCCGTATGCGCGCCAATGCGCGCGTTATCCTGAATATGGCATTGGGGCCGCACATACGCATAAGGCCCAATTGTCACTTCGTTGCCGATTTCGGACTCTGAGATAATGCTCCCCTGCCGTATCTGGCAGCTCTCGCCTATGATGGCATTGGCAATATGCCCATGGGGCCCCACAACACAACGGGAGCCGATTTTCGTTGTCCCCTGGAGGATTGTGCCCGGCAGAAGGATTGTATCAGGACCTATCTCCACATCGGCCTCAATATACGTTGTCCCCGGATCCAGCATTGTCACGCCTGCTCGCATCAGCGCTTCTTTTATACGTTGTCCGGCAATCGCTTCCGCCTGCGCCAGTTGTACGCGATCATTAATGCCCAGCACTTCGGAAGAATCTTCGGCGATGACAGCGGCCACAGATTGGCCCCTTTGCCGTAAATACGCAATCACATCCGTCAGATAATATTCGCCCTGCACATTATTGGGCTGAAGATGGCAAAGCGCCTCAAACAATGTTGGGCTCCTAAAGCAATAAATCCCCGCATTGATCTCCCGAATGGCTAAAATCTCCTTTGAGGCGTCCTTATCCTCCACAATGGCTTGCACAGAGCCCTGCGCATCGCGCACAATGCGCCCATAGCCAGCAGGATTGTCATATATGGCTGTTAGCACTGTGGCCGCGGCCTGTCGGCAACGATGTTCATTGAGCAATGCCTTTAAGGTGTCAGGCCGCACAAGGGGGATGTCGGCGCATGTCACCAGTAAATCGCCCTCAAAATCGGCAAACAGCTCCTTCGCGGCCATCACAGCATGGCCTGTGCCTCGCTGCTGTTCTTGCACGACAAGCTTGACATCCTGCCCCTGTAGGGCTTCAGCGATTTGCTCGCGCCCCACGCCGACAACAATTCCTGTAATCTCAGGATTTAAGGCGGCGATGGCTTTCAGCACATGTTCAATCATCGGCCGGCCGCAAATTTTGTGCAGTGGCTTGGGCAACGCGGATTTCATTCGCTTGCCTTCGCCTGCGGCCAATATCAAGCAGCCTAAGCGCACGGATTAATCCTCCTCTTCTTCTTTCAGCTGGGGATGCCAGATTTTTGTGTCTGGAAAGCGCGCTTTCCACGCGAACCAAAAAAGTCGTAATTGCGGCAGCCAACGCCCGGACGCATCAAGCGCATAATAACGATCCTCTGCGGGCTCCACATGGATTGTTACAGTGCCTGCTGCCGTGGGAATGATGATCTTGCTTCCGGAAACTGCCAGTTCCTCAAGCGGCGCTGCCCAGGCTTCTTTCCCGGCCAAAAATCCCAGCACAGGCGCCTTAGCGCGCACAAGCTCATCATGCGTCTGCAAAGATGCAGGCGCCAATAGCGTATCGCTGTGCCAATAATCCTCTATTTCTCCTGAGAGCGAAAGCGCCAATGTATAGGGATCGAGGCTATAATCATACGGATAGCCAGTGTCCGAAGAAAGCACAAGCGTTTGCGGATGCAAGCGACGCCAGGCGCGAAATGTCATTCGTTCCAAAGGCAGCCACTGATAATCTTGAGGCAGCGGCGGGATAACATTTTTGCCGGGCGCAGATAGCGGCCCGCCGCCAAATAAATCCCACAATGCGCCTGTCGCAGGCTCGTAGGCCAGGCCTGTGCCGCGAAAGCCCAGGCCGGCGATTTCCAAAGGCCGCCAGCGCGCCCATTGCCGCCGCGCCAGCGCCATTCCACTAGGGGGATCCCAAAACACATAGATGGCTTGTCCCGCCACACGATCCAGCACAAGCAAATGATAATTCATAATTCGAAGGGGATAGCAACGCGCTTCCGCGCCTAGTTTCAGGCCTAATACAGGCTCGCGCGCTTCAATAGCCGCCAGGCGAGCTTCCACAAATGACGGGCTTTCCAATACAGGCACATCCCCTGGCCTGGGGGCCAATTCATAAATTTCAGGGACAAACGCACATTGGCGTACATCGAAAGCGGGCTCAGGATGGCCTGGCGCCCAGGGAAGCCGGCCTTGCTGGGGCTGGACAAATTCAATCTCACTTTTTCTGTTTAAAGATTTAGGGGCAATATGCCCCGCGGCGTAAGCCAAGCTGACATCGCTGCGCCATCCTGCAATGCCTAAGGCAATTGTTATAGCGGCTATCCCGGCCAGCATTAAGGGCACATGAACACGCCAGGGCATCAATGAGCTTTTCCCCAAGCACAATTCTTAACGGCTAATTCGGCAAAAAAGCCTGTTTTCCTGCCCCGCTGAAGAGGCTTAAAGTCGGGCCGCTATAAGCAAAAAACAATTCTGATCTTTGTTGTTGAAGTCTTTCTTGTTTTCGGAGCTGCGAAATTCATTTTGCCTCTCACGTGGGGAATACATTTGAGGATCAAAAAATAACAATTCTTGCCTCAGGGCTGTTTTCTTGTATCTCTCAAGCGTTTTGTGGAGCTTATTCCCAGAAGGCGCGTGTTCGGGGATGAAATTTGTTCTTTTTGTCGTAAAAACAACGCTCTCAGAAGGGACGCGTTAAGGAAGGAATAATTTTTTCTTCGCGGGGACATGTGAGACACAAATACGCTGTAAATTGCGGCCCGCTGCGCGAAACGACGACATCCCAGCCTGTATCGCTTTCCTTCGCCGCAATTGTGCCTCCGGGGAAGCCTGCCAGATACAAAAGCTGATTGTTATTCACACGCACACGCCCGAAGCGGCTGACATCCAGAGCCTCCGGAGGCAGACGAAACACAGAAACTGGCAATCCATCCACAAGATAAATCGTTTGCAGGGCAGAAACGCCTTTTAAATTCACTACAGAATAGGAAATAGGCTGCCAGCGCTCGTTGAGGCGTGCGCCCACAGCTTGCGTCTGGCCCGGATCATAGGGCCCCAGACTCGCGGCCAGATGAAGCCGTGTCAGCTGTGTGGGCTGAATATGGGAATTTTGCCAGTACAAACGAAAGATAACGCCCAGGATGAGCATTGCGGCCGCGGCTGTCAGCACGCGAGGCGACACGAGCGGCCGCGGCTGCGGACGCAACAATTCTGTGGCGCGTATCAGCCCATCAATTTCATTTAAGCGGGCTTGAACGCCGCGCCAAAAGCCGCGGGGAAGAGGCGCGTGCGCCGGCTGCGGCAGCTGCAACATGGAGCGCACGGCATACAGCTCCCCTAGCGTGCGGGCACATGAAGGGCAGTTCGCGACATGCAGCGCCACGGCACGCTTTTCAGCCAGCTCCAATTCGTCGTCCAGAAGCGCAGACAACTGTTCTTCCAGACAGCCCTGTTCCTCTTCCCTCATAACAGTCTCCGTGCCTTAGCGTATTCGCTGAGACTTTCACGCAGCAGCTTACGGCCGCGGAAGATGCGTGAACGAACTGTGCCTAAGGGAATATTGAGCGCTTGCGCGATTTCCTTATAGGACAGCTCGTGAATGTCGGATAAGATTACAGCATCCCGAAATTCCGGAGGCAGCCGATGCAAAGCGGGCCCCACAACTTCATCTGGCACATAGGCCAGAATTTCTTGCTCGGGCGGCGTTAACGCTGTCTGCTCATCTGTCGGCGGCCGTTCGCCTAATTGTGTAAATTCTTCCCAGGCTATTGTATCTGGCGCTCGTTTATTGCGCCGATAGCGATTAATATGCGTATTTGTCAATATGCGCAACAGCCAGGCGCGGAAATTTGTTCCCAATTGAAATTGATCAAAAGCCGTGTACGCCTTAACAAACGCTTCTTGGGCCAGATCCTCCGCATCGGCGTAATTGCCTGTCAGTCGCAAGGCTGCCGCAAAAACATCGCGCTGATAGCGCTTTGCCAAACGCTCAAATTCTTTCCGTTTCATCTGAGGACTTTTCATTGTTTCAATCACGCCGAAACTCGCTTTCTGGCTTCGGCGGATTGTTTATTTCCAACAACATCCGCCTGAGCCTGATTTGTTCCCTGTATATCCGGCTTTTCTCAGCCAATATCTAAAAACAATTGCTTTATCCCAACTACGCTGCTTTTTAAGTTTTCAGATACAATTATATTTTAACAAAAATAATCACAAAAGCCAATTAAAATACTATTAATTCACACAGGATTTTGGCTGTGTTTTTAGAAAGAAGCTTTAGCTGTTATCCCAGGCAGAAAAGACAAAGCCTCTTTTGCGCCCAACAAGCTCGCATATATGGACGGCCGCGCAACGCCAATAAGGCGGATCGCCTGCAGATTTGTGCTGGCGAGACTAGGGGGGAGAAGGGGCAATTTATATCGCTTCGTGCGCGGAAAGCAGAAAGCTTTGTTGCCTGTGGCGGATACGATCCAAACTAGGCGCTTATACAGAAAGTATGCGCCAAATACGAAAGCGGGAAGCGAATCATGATTTTTGGCACAAGCGTGCATGCGCTCACAGAATGGACACAGCCAGTGAAATCTTTTCAGCAAGTGCTGGCGGAAGCGGCAGAAATTGGCTTTGGCGGCATTATGCTGATGCATGTGCCCGGACAGCCTGCTTTAACGCCCGAAAATCTGGATCCGCCTACGGCCTTGATCGATCTGGCGCAATCCGATATTTCCTTAGTTCGTCAAGCGGCCGCGGAAAATGGGCTTCGCATTATGTGCCTCTATCAAGCGCTGATAAATGTAGACACGCCGCAAAAGACAGCAGAAACAATCCAGGCATTACGCAAGCTATGCCGCCTGGCGCAGGATTTAGGAACAGATATCGTGTTGCCCAATGCCGGAGTTGCGCCGCGCCCGCAGATGCCGCTGGCGGAAAAAGAGCCGCTGCTGGAGGCGCTTGCGGGGGCGATAGGGGCTGTTATGGCCGCGTCTCCGTCCCACATGAAAATTGCGCCCGATATCCATTACGGCGCTATCTTGGAAACAGTGCAGGATTGCATATGGCTGTTTCAACGCCTTCCGGATGTCCGGGCGGGCATAACATTGAACATTGGCCACATGACAACATTGCAGGAGCCGGGCTGGCGGCTTTTGGAAGAATATCCGGAGCGCGTGCATGTTGTGGCGTGGAAGGATCATCTGCTCACGCCGCCGGCCTCGCATTCGCATCCTGTGTATTCAGTGGAGCTGGGCACAGGCGATTCGCCCTTTGCCGATTATATACGGCGGCTCCCGCCCGATGGCGGCCCCCATATGCATTTGATTACATTGGAGCATGTCCCTTTGATCGATAAGAAAGCCGCTTTAGCCCGCAGCCTGCAATATCTGCAACGCTTATGGGCAGACATCCATGCCTCTTCTTAGCGTGCCTTTATTATGTGCCATCCTTCTTTTCTTCGGCGTGCCAGAATGGAATAAATCCATTTCTTGGCTGCATATTTCCTGAATCTCTCTAGAGATTGTCCTTAAATAACAGCAAAGTTCCTTCTCAAAGCCTTTGTAGTGGCTGCAATTGGGCGCGGCTTATTCGGGCGGAAGCTTGCCAGCCAGCGTCTCTTGCTAAAGCTCATATTCCAGCTCGTAAATCCCCGCCTGCCCGTCCTTCGCACGGCAAAAGCGCCCCTGGCTCGCGAGCTCCTCGCGAAGACTCATTTTGGCCCGGCACAGCTTCGTGGAGCCGTAGGAAGGCTTTTACAGCTTTGCGCATCTCGTTTCGGCAGGCACGAGCACATACGCATGTAGCGTCTAATCGTTCTCCGTTAGCCTAACAAAATTTTCCACACTCAAAATTACTTATTTTATCTAGTTGACTTTGGAATAGACGAACAGCCGCGTGAGATCTTGTGGAGCCATGACATAGAAAATATTACAAACATTAAAATAACGCCCGGAATGACGGGCAAAAGCTGCTGCGCCGCCATTGCAGCAAAAAGACATTATTGTGCGGGCTACAGCAAACATGCCGACTTCAATGCCTGCTTCCGACAGCAGCACATTGATAGGCGCCAGGCCTCTGCAATTTACATCTGGCAGCCCAAGCGAAAAAGGCGCCACGCCCGCTTTTACGATTAAGCAAATCAGCAAAAGGCACTGCCCTCTTAGCAGTTTTGCGCTTTCTGCGAAGCAATAAATCAGAGTTTGTTCCTGTGTGGCAATCAAATAAAAATGATGAATGAAAGGCGAAGAATATTTCGGCTAGCTAGTGGGCAATTGCTTATGAGCTTGCGCCAAAATGTCTTGCAAAGCCCGCTGCTTGTCCTCCTCCAGCTCATAGGCGTATTGCGCGATGTATTCTTGGGCTTGCTCCCAGGCTTTTTCCAGCAACTCTTGTGGCTGGGCCAGAAAGGCTCCTGTCGGACGCCGGTCAAACAATTCTGGCGTCCAATAGAAATCCCGAAAACTTTCCAGCGTCCGCGGCGCCGTCATAAAATGCGCCGCCTCGTGCAGCCCTTCTTGCACTAGTCCCGCAATATCTTCCAGGGCGCATGTCGGCGCCAGGCCGCACGCCACCCGCCACGCATGCCCGACAATCTCCATATCCACAAATATCTGCTGCGGGCTAAATATCTCATCCACTGCCAGGACGCCCATTCCGCTCAATTGCCGATAGCCGGCCAGCAACGCCACGATGACATGTGCCATTTTTTCGGCGGCGGCCTGGGCGCCGGGCGTTTTGGCGGTTGTGTTCAGGGCTTTGGCTGCCCGGCGCGGCTGCCCCAAAATCTCCCGATTCACTTTTGCCTCTGTCAATGTGATGAGCACATGCTCCGGCGAGCCATACACAAAGCTGCCACAACGCATATCCGCTACATATAAAGCCGCAATAGCGCTCGCGTGCTTTGCCCCGAGCGCCTCCAGCGCCAGGGCTGTGCCCACGGCCTCGGCCACTGCCTGCGCCCAGCCCGCCTGCCAGTCTAACGGCGCCGTGACGCCCAGCACGGGCATTCCGGCTGTCCCCACACTCGACAACTTCCCGGCCTCGATGAGCCGCACCGCCAGCTCAAATTCCTCGCCCCCCAATGTCAGCGGGCTGATGGGATGCACGCCCATAGACATCTGCCTGCCCAGCACAGCCGCCATTTCGCTCACATAAGGCGCTGTGTCCAATGAATAAGCATAAACAATGGGGTCCGGCAAAAAGCGGGCGGCGATGAATTGCTGCCACAGCGGCGCCAGCGGCGGCTCCACATCTGACGGCTGCCCCACACAAAAAGCAGACGCCAGCATGCCTGCCTGATGCAGCGCCCCTACAAGCTTCGTATAGCGCTCCAGATCTGCCCGTGTCGGCCGCTGGATTGTTTCTGTTTCCGGATTAAAATGATACAGAGCATGGGAGCCGGTGTGCAGGGCCACAGTGTCGGCGATATGCTCGGGCGCAGCTTGAGCGCGCTGCCGAGCCATAAATTGCTCCACGCGCTCGGGCGGAAAATACACGCGCCCGTCTTGCACTCTTAAGCCTCTTTCGGCCAAACGCCCGCGTATTTTCTCCTCGGGCACCGCCATTCCCACTTCCGCCAGAATGCGCACTGCTCCCTGCCGAATGCGTTCCGTATCCAGCGGCGCAACAAGCTCCTCTAATAATGAGCTCATCGGGCGTCTCCTTTCAGAAAAACATCTTTATGCTATTTTTATTTGTCGCATGGGGCAGGCGTCCTTCGCCATCATTTTGTTTATTGTCAACATCAATTGTAGGGCGGGCGTCCTCGCCCGCCACGCTTACGCAGGCGGGGACGCCTGCGCTCCGCGGAAAATATAATCTTTAATCGCGT
>CAZUOJ010000017.1:0-50518 GCA_964622325.1 uncultured Armatimonadia bacterium | reverse complement strand
ATATTTGTCCGATGATGTTCTTGCAGATATTGATGCTGGCTTTTGTGACAGCGGATAGCCTCCAGCTTTTTTTCAAAAACAGTTGTGATATCTACATATATATCGGCCATAAATGGCCCTGGCGGCATGGGAGGCATATGTAATGTTATGGGGATGCCAGCGGAAGCAGGCTGTGAACTGACAATGGCCGGATTGGCCGCATTATTGGAGGCGTTCAAGGCCAATTCCGCCGCCGCGCGATGATGTTGATGATAATCGTTCAGGGCCGGCACGATAAGCAAATCAGGATTAACGCGGCGAATGAGATCACGAAATATCATTTCTGTCTCATTGTAGCGGCCGTATACATGTGCCATAAAATCATCATCGCCAAAATCCAGCCATTCTAAACGGGCGCCCAACACATCACAGGCTGCCTGCATTTCGGCCCGCCGCACACGAGCACGCTCTGCTTTTTCAGCGCCTGGCAAGCCCCCTAAATTGCCGTTGCAGGCCACAGCGATTGTGACATCTATTCCAGCGGCTGTCTGTAAGGCAATTGTTCCGGAACATTGCATTTCGTCATCTGGATGCGCAATGACAACAAGCACGCGCAAGGCTATTCCTTCTCTCCTAATATGATTTTGTATTTTACGCTTATTTCAGCCCCATAACGCGCCGCTTTCATTGCCTTCCTTCTGATAATAGCACATGTTCATTCAATCACGCCGATAGGATAAACGCCATAGCGTTCGCGCATTTCTTTCATCTTCATCAGATTTTCATATTTCGTGCCGACAGCGAGGGAATGGCTTGCGCCATAAATAAAGCCCCCTCCGGGCGCGCCCCATCGGAAAGCATATTTCGCTTCTCGCTCAATGTCGGCAGGCGTGCCTAAAATCAGGCTTTCATTTGTCACGCCGCCCCATAGAACGAGCCGATCCCCATATTTTTCCTTGAGCAGCTTAATGTCCATTCCGCCGCTTTGTTGAATGGCTTCATAGCCTTCATATCCGCCTTCAACAATAAGATCCAGCGCCTCCCAGATACAGCCGCAACAATGCTTAATGACGCGCAGGCCCAGCGCTTTGGCAGCGCTTGTGTATTGTTTCCACCAATAAACAACATGTTCTTGCAAAATGCGAGGGCTCGCCAGCAAGCCTGTCGAACTGCCTAAATCTCCACAGGGCATAATGCTGTCATAGCCCATTTCTGCGTATAGGGGCAGCTGTGCGATAAGGGATTTTGCCGTCAATTCTGTCAGCTTGGCATGCAGCTCTGGATATAATGCTAAATTGAGATAGCGTTCCTCGTCATCCCGCCCATATAACGGGAAGCCTATATCGCCCACGCAGATATTGAACCAATGAGTCGCTTTCAGGCGTTTCATTGCCGCTTGCGCCGCCTCCCATACAGAAGGATCGGGCCTGGGCGGCGGCTGTGTCTCCAGCGCGTCAATCTGTTCCTGGATTTCCTCAACTGTCGGAATGTGAAGCGGCTGCTCCTTATTGGCCTTATAAAGACAAAGATCATGCGTCGTGACAGAAACGCGATAGAGATTGCCGGCAGCATCACGAAATGTTTCGGCATCAATTTGTTCCATGGGCGTTTCGCAGGCGCCTTTGGGCGGCATCATGCCGATTGTAACGATATCCATCCCCAGCGCTTCCACGAGATCCGGCACATCACGCGCATAGGACTCCACAATCTCATCCCGCCGGCCTTCCCACAGGGCTCGTGTCTGTTTCATCTTGCCTTGCACAAGGCTGGGCCGGCCCAAAATCATCTCATAGACAGTGTAGTCAATGGAATGTTCGCCCCAGGGAACGATATCGGGCTCCTCAAAATGGAGCGTTTTGGCAACACGTTCGCGCGGCAGCATAAAGCCTCCCTGACATCAATGTGCGCTGTCTTTTAATAGGGGACGCAATTATGGAACAGGCTAACAAAGAAGCTTCTTTGCATATTGGGCCTGCGGCCGAATTTGAATGGATTGAAGGGCTTTTTTGGCGCAGCGAATCGTCTGTTCAGGCTTCCTCTCCAGATTTTTTATTTTATTTGCCTCCTTCAGGGCTGTTGTCAGTCTGGGAATGCACTGTAATAATCACAGGAACGGCTTGCGCTTTCACGCCTTGGGGCGCTAGGCGTATTTGGCCGCGATATATGCCAGACGGGCAGGAGTCAGAAGCTGTCACAACAAGCACAAAAGCCTGCGCAAAGCCTAAAGGCACATCAGGCGTGCCTTCGTATGTGGCCTCTGGAAGCGAAACAGACATTTGGGGCGGCTTCGCCGCGCGGCTGTAATCGAGGGGCAGCAGGCTTATCTTTACAGGCGATGTATTGTCTCGGGGGCTCTTTAATACGCTCACATCTGTCCGAACGCGTTTTAGCTCTTGTGTCAGGGGCACAACGATAATTTGGCGTATTTCCTGCGCGCCTGGCCGCATAGAAAACTCTAATTGCCGGCAAATTTCCGCGTCAAATGTTCCTGTTTGGCGCGGCAAGGGCGCAGCGGAACGACTCATTGCCCAGCCCCATGCAGGCGTTTTGACTTTATTCGCGCGCAGAAAAAGCCACAAACGCAGGGGCAGCGATTGACAGCGCAGCTCCCGATATTCTGCTTCAAATTCCTCCAGCGCGTGTTCCAGACGCGGCCAATCAGGCGTCGGAGCCTGTAAGGCCTCAGCAGCCGTCCGGCTTAACACTTCTAATTTTTGGCCCAGAGCGGATAATTTCTCATAGATGGGCTGATAAGGGGGCGCTGCCGGGGACAGCAGCCCCGGAGCCAGCTCGCTCAGCACTCGTTGATACGCCTCTATGGCTTGTGACAATCGTGTGCGCAAAAGAGCGGGCTGGGCGGCGCTGTCTGGCTGCGGAGATGTGCCGGGCGCGCTTTGCCAGCAGAGGAAAATACACGAAAGAAAAAGCAGCCTGCGGCGCCACATAGCCGAAGCCATTTTTGTTCCTTTTGCACGAGCCCTTTTATTTCTTGCGTTTCTTGCGCTTCTTTTTTTCGGCAAAAAATTTTTTTCGGGCAGCGCGCTGGCGTTTTGTTATAATCGTTAATCCTAAATAGCCCCCGCCAATCAAGCTGCCGCCACAAATTCCCAGCACAGCGATTGTCAGCCACAATGGCGACAGGCGGAGAAATTGTAACAACACTGTTAATAGGGCAAATCCGGCTATTGTGCCCAAAACAGCGCCCACTAGTGTCCAGGCTAAACGAATAATTTCCTCACGCGAACGCATTCAGAGAATCCTCGCAATCAAAATAAGCCGCAACAAGCTTTGCTATCGCGGCTTTATAATAGCTTATCCAGCACAGAAGCACAATAAAAGTTTCGGCGCACATTTCCTCGGCCCGCAATCTCCTCAATAAAATGCCGCGAGGGCGGGCGATTGTTCTTTCCTCTCTTATAGAGTTTGGGGCTTCTCTATTTCATCGCTCGCTTTTAACGCGCCGGCTTCATTATCCGATACACATGCACAGCCAGCGGCGCAAATGTGTCCACGATTTTCCCCTGAGCGATTTGTAGGGAACGCCCCTCAAAAAGCACATCTGCCCTTGGATTCTGTCCAGGCGGGGCTGGCACAGACATAATTTTTTCCTCTTTTGTCACATTGACAGCGAAGACATAGATATTCTTTTCCCCTTCGTATGTGGCAGCGTATAGCCCTGGATGCGCCTCCTCATTTTGGGCTGTAAGCTTGTAGGAACATTGGAGCAATTCGGGCCCCAAGGCCGCTAATTCCGCGTTGATTTGTTTGACAGCGCCTTGCAGCTTTTCTTCATACACAAGCCCCGTGCAGCCATCATCCCAGGGATAATAAAAGATGCCTTTAGCGCCCCAGACAAGCCCCTGATAAATCATATTCCGCTCCTCTTCAGGCGTGGGCGCACGGCCTGCCTCGGGACGGCCGCTATAGGCCTCCCAATTATGCAATTGCGGAATGAGCCACACGGGCTTTCTGCCGGCTACAGCTTCTTGAGCGCGTTTCATCCATTCAGACACCATTGTAATAGGCGCCTTCGGAATGGGATAGGGATCTACAGCAAAAATATCTGTCACATGTGCGTAAGCAGCAAATTCGCCCGGACTGCAGGATGTCAAATATACAGGATGATGGGGATCCTGCTTCTGCAGATATTCGTAAACGCGCCGGCACCACTCTAGCTGTTCTTCGCCGGAAGGCTCGTCTGTCAGATACCATGCTAGTAAGGCGGGATGGCTGCGGAACTTTGCAATCAGCGGCGCCAGCACTTCCAGCGGCTGTTTACGTGCCAGATGCGTCGTGCCCTCCAGAATAACCTTTAAGCCTGCTTTGTGAGCGGCATCAAGATTTTCTTGCGCTTGCTGTTCGGATGTCCCCCAGGCTTGAATGACATTAAAGCCCAGCGCCTTCACACGCGCAAAATCCCTTATCGGCACATGATAAATCGCTATCGGGAAAAACAATTGGCCCTCCACACGCAAATTGAGCGCCTCATCGATGAACGCCTGATGAGGCTGCGAGGCAATCACAGGGATTTTCTTCTGCGTCTTGTGCAAAACAGGCCCCTGAGGCCCCCGAAGCAAAGCCAGCTCCAGCAAGCAATCGTTTTGCGGCGCCTTTTGCAGCGTAAGCGAAATTGTAAATGTCTGTCCCGTTAAACGCTGCGGAAGGCTTTGCGCCAGAAGCGTTTTTCCTGCCCATAAGCGCGTGTGCTGATAGCAATTTTCCAGCCGTTCCCCCAAAGGATGCAAAGTCGCCCGGGCCTGAATAAGGCGGCTTGCGGCTGTTGTGCCCCAGCCCGCTTTCATAATAACGCCCCGATATTTGGGCACAAACAGCTCCAATTCCACAAGATGAGGAATGTAAATTTCCGCGTGTATTGGCGCAAAAACGGGCCCCTCTGCCATGCTCAGCCTCAGCTGCGCCTGATAGCTTCCCCGTTGCTTAATGGGCACGATAAGCGGCAGATCTGCTTTCTGGCCAGCGGGCGCTGTCGCTGTGGCAGAATATTCTTGCAGGCTTTTTGGGGGCTCTCCTCCTTGTAAAATGCAATGCAATGTCACGCTTATAGGCTGCTTGGAAAGATTGCGGAAGCTGCCGCTCAGCTTGTTCTCGCCCAGCGTAAGCTGTGATAAATCTGGAAAATAGGGCAAAATGCCCGCGCGTGTGTATTGTAATGTCGCCCACAGATTCTCCAGCATTCGGCTATCATAGCCCCAATAGCTCGTGAGCAGCATATAGCCCCGCCCGTGGACGCGAAATAGCGCTGTAGCGCCCTCATCTGCGCATGTGGCGATAATCTCCCAGCCGGCGCCAGGAAGCATATGCATCCATGTCGCCCCCAGGCGCTTCACAGGATACAGCCCGCCAAAAATTGGATGACGACGATCCAGCCAGCGATTGGGCGTGGATGTTGTTTGGCAGCTTTTTAGCCCGACTTTCCAATCCTCGCCCCAGCGCGCCAGCCAATTGACATGATCCGCATAATTCGTGTCAGTCAACACAATAGCGCCGCCTCGCTCCATAAAAGCCCACAGCGGCTCTTTGTATACAGAAAAATCTTGCACATTCTCCGCATAATTAAAAAGCGCTGTCCCTAAGATAAAATCGTAATTATCCAGTTGGGCCACTAGCTGCGCAAAATTCTTGTTTTCGAATTTGTCCAGCGTCCATCCCAAATGTTTCATCACGCTATCATAATCATTGCGATGGCGAAAATTGCCGTAGCTGCCATGCACTAGCGCCACACGCGGGGCAGCAGCCAGAGATGAACTGGCGGCAGCATATATCATAATTCCTTGCCCCACTAGAAAAATCCATAGCCATCGGGATTTTTGCATAGCATTTCTCCTGGCCACAATTGCTATCAATCTTGCTTATTTATCTTCAATATACACAAATATACGCAATTTTTATAGAGCATGTAGTTGCTGCTTAGCAATCAGCTCCCGGCCAACGATATTGGCCAGACGGCGCCGTAAGCTCATAATGCTTGCTTCCCGGCCCAGATGCACGCGATTCGTCAAAATTATGAGATACACGCGGCTTTGCGGATCAGCCCAGATCGACGTGCCCGTAAAGCCAGAATGGCCAAAGCTGCCTTTGGGAAAATAACGCCCCCGGACAGAAGGCGAATAATCCGTGGCGATATCCCAGCCCAGCCCCCGCTGCAGCTTCCCCTTTATAAAAGCCGGCGTAATCATGGCTTGCACAGTGCGGCGTTGCAAAATCCGCACGCCATCCAGTTCGCCGCCGCGCAAAAACATGCGCAACATACGACTCAAATCCAGCGCCGGGCCGAACAGGCCGGCATTGCCGCCCACGCCCCCCAAATAACGCGCAATTTCATCATGCACAACGCCGCATAAAACGCCTTCAGGCTGCGGCTCTGTCGCCGCGCAAAAATATGTTTGAGGTGGCGTGGGCTTAAAACGCGTGGCCGTCAGTTGCAATGGCTTGGCAATATGGCGAAGAAAATAAACATCCAGCGGCAGGCCCGACACGCGCGGCACAAGCGAAGACAACACAACATAATTCAAACACGAATAGCTGAAGCCTTGTCCCGGAGGAAAATCTAAAGGCATTTGGGCAATGTCAGCCAGAATTTTTCGCCGCCGCCACGCAGGCGGAATGCGGCTGCCCCATTCATGCAGATAATTCTTGTATGGTTTAAGCCCGCTGGAATGTGTGAGCAAATGGCGAATTGTAATCTGAGATGGAAATGGGGGGAAATAGCGACAGATAGGCTCCTCTAAGGCAATCTTTTTTTGTTCAACAAGCTGCATAATCGCTGTTGCTGTGGCCAGCGGCTTTGTCAGAGATGCCAGATCAAAAATTGTGTCTGGCGCCATTAGCCGCTTTTCCGGCTGTAGCATCCGATAGCCGAAGGCCTCATAAAAAATAATCTCATCGCCGCGCCCTACGAGGACAACAGCGCCAGGAGTCTGGCCAGCTTGTATGGCTTCCTGCACAGCACGCCGAATTGCTTGCGCCATCTCAGACATCTTGTGTATATTTAACATTAACAACAGGAATCCTGCTATGGCTAAATTTGAAACAGCGCAATTTTTGTCAGAACGAGGAACTATGAAGAGCGATATTATTCAAATTTGCACTACAACAGCGCAACGCGAAGAAGCTCAGGCCCTGGCGCAAGCTCTGTTGCAGGAGCGTTTAGCGGCTTGTGTGCAGATTCTGGGGCCAATTCAAAGCTTATATCATTGGCAGGGGAAATTGGAGCAGGCAGAAGAATGGCTCCTTTTGGCCAAAACAAAAGCTTCCTTATTTCCTCAGGCTGAGGAAATGATTCGTCGCTCACATTCTTATGATGTGCCAGAAATTATCGCCCTCCCCATTCTCTATGTGAATGAAGCGTACTATAAATGGATGCAGGCCGAATTGCCGCCTGTGACGAAAGATGAAACAAAAGAAACATAAAGCAGCTCACACATCAGCGCGGCGTTTTGTTGCTTTTTCATGAAGGCTATTTCAGCATAAAAAAGCATTTACAAAAAGAATCTTTGCGGAGGCTCTTTATGGCAAATTCCTCTTCTGCCTCATCGCCGCGGCTAAAGCGATTATTATTGCTTTTGCCCATTTTATTGGTCGTGGCTGTGCTTGTGAATTGGGATAACATTGTCAAAATTGCCCGCGGCGAAAAAAGCCTGAAAAGCGTCATTTATGGCTTGACGGAGCGCAAAGGGCCCATGCTGGCTGGCTGGAAGCTGCCGCCCAATACAGGCGCTGCGGACGCCAAAATTGTCATCGAAGTCTTTTTGCTCCCCGGCGATCCGTGTCATATTGATACGGCTTTTTTGGGACAGGCGCTAGGGACAATTGATCCGCAACGCATTCGCGTGATATTTCGGCCCACACATCCCGGCACATCTGGCGCTAAACGGCGCGATGAGCTCAAATTGGGCTGCGAACAGGGATTGGCGATTAATGGGCAGACAAAATTCCGTCTGCCCGATCCCTCCCAGCCAGGCAAGCAACGCGTTGTGTATTTAAGTCATGAAGGCGGCGCAGGGCCAGAAATGTTATATTCGATTTTAGATCAGGAACTGAAAAAAGCTTACAAAGGCAAGGGCATGCCTATGAGCGTCGAGGCCTTCGCACAACATTTACAAAGTGAACGTAAGCGAATTGAGGATCAAATGATTGCCGAGGCAAAAGCACGCGAAGAAGCAGAAAAGCAGCGGCGCTGAAGCCCTCTTTCTGCGCCCCCGCTGTTCTCGCAGCCGAAAAAAGTTGTATGAATGTCCGCCCTGTCTTGGCTGTTTATCGTCCCAGCGTGCGTCCTCGCTCCACGAAATATCTCATTGTCTCATAATTTATTTCTGGCGGCTCTGAATGATCGGAATGCAGGATATAGCCGCCCCCGCCTTGCACAACAGGCAGAATTTTGCGATCCATCTCCTCATCAATTAATTTCCGATCATTGCTGATCAGACAGCGCACATCCACGCCCCCAAAGAAAGCAATACGATCCCCAAATTGCGCGAACAGCCGTGGCAGATCCATCCCCGCCTTCACTTCCATCGCCTGCAGGCAATCCATTCCGGCGCGGATCAGCCCGGGAACAAGCGGCTCCACATAGCCACACGAATGCACAATCACTTTACAGCCCTGGCTGTGAGCAAAATCAAACAAAAGCTTATGTCCGGGCTCGATAATTTCCTCATACATTTTCGGCGACATAAAGGGCTTATGCTTAAAGCCCATATCTTCATAGAAAAACATCCCATCTGGCTTGCCCTCTTCCGCAAAGAGCACTTCCAGATGATGGATCGTGAAGCGGGCGTATGTCATCACCATATCCTTAATCCAATCCGGATCCAGCGCCATGCCCATCAACATATATTCATGCCCGCATACGGGATGCATTTGCTCAAAGGGCGCCACGCCGTGCCAGCAAAAGAAACGCTGGCGTTCCGCGGCAAATTGCTTGGCGTTACGATATTCTTCAAAGGGAATGCGACGCCGATCGACATCCAGCAAAAAAGGCTTGATATGCTCTTCCCAGCCCTTGCGATCCTTTACAGTAAAATCGACATGCTCCGGCGTGCTGTCGTGCAGCTTATGCCGGCGCAGCTTCGCTCCATTGCCGTCTAATTGCAGAATTGTTTCTTCTGTCTCCTCAATCGTTACGGGCTCAAAATCCAAATTGGCCACAGAATTAATCCAGCCGCCGCAGCGCAAGTCCTGGCCAAAATGCTCCTGCACATCTTCCTCAGGCCCTATATGGCCTTCCTCGCGCCAGCGCTTTACAGTAGCGCCCCAGGGACTGACAGCAACAGGCGTTTGATCCACGGGCTGCAGATGCAGCACACGATATACGCGCTCATAGCTCGTCATGGCTTCTGGCATTTTCCGTGCTCCTTTAAATGAGACATTTGCTTACGGCTTTTGTGTGTACTTCTATTTTCTCTTCGGCGGCAAAATAGCTCCCAAAGATGTTAGCCTTTCCTCTCTCTTCATTTATTTTTTATTTTTGATCGCAGCTGGACAATTTTTCCGGAGCTGTGGATTTTCCGCTCAGCTGCGTCGGACGAAGGCGTAGCACTGTCGTTTGGGCTAAAGCTGCCTCAGGATATTCCTGTTTCTCTTTTGTAAAATGACTCATCAGCACATCCAGCCCATAGCGTTTTTCTTCGACTGAATCCACAATTTCCGCCACGCCTTCGCCAATGACGCTGCTGTACGAAAAGCCCCAGCTACAAGCCTTTTGTCCCGGCTGCACCGTATATTCTGCTTCAATGGCAAAGCCGACATGAGGATTACGGCGCAATAAATCTAATTTTCGCCCCTCGGGCGCGCAATGCAGATAAAAACATTCCCCATCAAAGCCATACGCCATCGGAATCACATAGGGAGCGCCGGCGGAATTGGGGAAAGCCAGATACAGGACATTATGCCGGCGGATAATATCCTTGATCACAGCGTGATCTGTAATTTGTCGCTCTTGCCGTCGCATTATAGCGCCTTGCCGATGGGAAAATTAGCGTGAAGATTGCGCTTATCAAGCTCTAAGTACGCCCCTGTGCCTATTTTTCTCCACTAAAAAACAATTTCTTAATAAGCGCTATTATTTCCCAATCATTATCAATCATTATGTCTGCTCCAGGGATGTCAACGGCAGGCCTTCAGCGACGCGGCGAGCTGCCAACGCGGCGCCAATAATGCCGGCTTCATTACGCAATGTCGCGATGGCCACACGTGCGCGTGTTTTAATATAGGGGAGCCATTTTTCGGGCTTATTGCTGATGCCGCCGCCAATGATAAATAAATCGGGCCAAAAAAGCGCATCCAGCGCGTGCAGATATTCGTTGGCTCGTTCGGCCCATTCCTTCCAGCTCAAATCCTCCTTTTTGCGCGCCGCATCAGAAGCAAAAGATTCTCCTTCGCGGCCCTTGACATCCATATGTCCCAGCTCCGTATTCGGCAAAAGCTGCCGATTAAAGAAAATGGCCGTGCCAATGCCTGTGCCGAATGTAAGCATCATCACAACGCCTGTTTCGCCCCGGCCAGCGCCAAATTGCATTTCCGCCAGACCCGCTGCGTCTGCATCGTTCAATACAAATGTCGGACAGCCTGTTTTGTCCTGGATGAGCTGGGCGACATTTGTGCCAATCCAGCCCTTGTCCACATTGGCGGCTGTGTAGGCGACGCCTTCCTTAATGACAGCCGGAAATGTGCAGCCAATCGGGCCCTTCCACGCAAATTCCTGCACTAGCTTGCCAATGACATCGACAACTTCTGCCGGCTTAGCCGCCGGAGGCGTCTTCAGGCGCAGCCGTTCCGTGAGCAATTCTCCCCTATCGGTCTCCACGGGCGCCCCTTTGATGCCTGAGCCGCCGATGTCAATTCCTAACACTTGCATTTTGCGCTCCTTATGGCTTTATATTTGGCGTTTTCCCTTTTTTATGTGACTATTTCAACAAAATGTTAAAATATTCTTTTTTCCCTGTCATCAATTATTTCCTCAATAAAGAAAAGAAGCCCGCACAGGCATTTATTCAGTGGCACTAGCTCTTATTCCTGAGGCTGCGCCCGTCGCCTGGCGGAGAGCTCGCTCACGCCGAAAACGCCGATATTCCTCTAATGCGGCAGGAAAAGGCCCCAGCGCCCGTTCAAAGATGCCCAGGCTATAGGCGATTGTGATGCCATAATTCGTTATGGGCACGCCCTGCTGGCGACAACGCAAAATCCGGGAAAGCATTTCGCGGCGATTCCACATACAGGCTCCGCAATGAATAATGAGCTTGTAGGGCGTAACATCCTCCGGGAAATCATGCCCCTGCACATGCGTAAATTGCAGCTTCCCGCCTACATATTGTGTCAGCCAGCGCGGGATTTTGACACGCCCAATATCCTCCCCAATCGGATGATGGGAGCACGCTTCTGCGATGAGGATATGATCGCCAGGCCGTAGATCTTCTATCGTCAAAGCCCCGCGCACAAATTCAAACAAATCGCCCCGATAACGGGCAAACAAAATAGAAAAAGAAGTCATCGGCACATCGGGCGGCGTGTCGGCAGCCACTTTCAAAAAGCCCTGGCTGTCTGTAACGACAATGGCCGGCGGGCGCTTCAGACGCTCCAGCGCCTCTCGCAGCTCGCGCTCCTTCACAACGATACAATAAGCATCCGCATCCAGCACATCCCGAATCGCATTGACTTGCGGCAGAATCAGCCGTCCCTTGGGCGCCTCCAGATCAATGGGCACGACAAGCACGGCTAATTCTCCCGGGGGGACAAGATCCCCTAATATGGAGGGCATGTTGATAAAATCCTCAGGCGCCTGCCGAATAAGAGCTTCGCGCAAATCAGATAAGCCTTTGCCCTCTGTCGCAATTGTCTGGACAACAGGAATTTTGGCTTTTTGAAAGCGATCCAGCAGCGTTTGCGCTGGAGTCCCTAAATCCACTTTATTAAATACAATAATCACAGGGATTTGCCGTTCCTGAAATTCTCGCAAAATCTCTTCCTCAAACGGCCCAAATTCATGGGGCTCTGTCACGATGACGGCCAGATCGCAACGATCAAAAATTTGCCGCGTGCGGGCAACACGCATTTCGCCTAAGGCCCCGACATCATCAATGCCGGCCGTATCAATAAACAGAACAGGCCCCAGCGGCAGCAGCTCCATAGGCTTTTCCACAGGATCTGTAGTCGTGCCCGCCACATCGGAGACAATGGACACATGCTGCCTCGTCAGGGCATTGAGCAGGGAAGATTTCCCCACATTGCGCCGTCCAAACAAACCAATATGAAGCCGAAATCCTTTAGGCGTGGATTGCATGTCTTAATAATCCTGAATCCTAATATTCCTGTTTAATTAGCCTTCAAAAAGGCTCTCCAAGATAATTAACAACGGCTGGCCCAAAAGAGCATTCCGTTCGCCCAAACATTTTATTCTGCCTTTCAAAAGCAGCCTATTACACAAAAAAATTAAAAAATTAGCAACAACTTCATTGTTCAAAAAGCTGTCCTTAATTTTATATTGCATTTTTCAGTTCGTCTATGTGCTTGTCTGCTGCGCTTGCCGCCACGCCAGCGCTTTATCAATGATGGCAAAGATATCATTTTGGGGATTATAGCCCAGCACACGCCGTGCTTTGTTGATATTGATTTCAAAGGAATGATAGCCTGAGGCAACGATTGTACATGTTTTCAGCCCCAGCTTGGGAGCCAGATAATGCGCCGCTTCATCGTAACGGAAAGGCCTGGGCGCAGCGATATTGAATGTTTCGCCAATGGCCTCAGGATTGCCCAGCGCCAGCGAAAAAGCCTGTATGACATCCTCAATATGCACAATATGCCGCGTATAGGGAACGCCTTCGCCATTCACAAGAATCGGCACGCGATTTTCGCCCCGGGCTATGATGGCACGCAGTTCGTCTGTTAAATAATCATCCCAGCCATGGCCCTTTTCTGCCGGATTCACATTCTGCAGCGACAAATGATTAAGAATATCATCCCGGGCAAAAATCCACGACATCCGCAAAATCGTTGTGGGCAGGCCATATTGAATGTGATATTGATTGAACATCACTTCTTCCATAACTTTGCTAAAGGCATAATAGCCCGGATAGGCCATCAGGGGATGATTTTCGTCAATCGGCTCCGGATGAGGATAAAACCATATGCCGCACGCCGCGTCGCCTCCGGCCAGGATAATCTGCTTTACAGGCTCTTTGCGGCAGGCCTCCAGAATATGAAATGTGCCTTTGAGGCTCACATCAAAAAATGTTTCGGGATCTTCTTTCGTTGTGGCTAAACACAAAACGCCCTCGGCTCCCTGTATCACACGCTGCACATCTTCCGGACAACGAACATCGCCGGGAATACATTCCACGCCCGGCACCTCTAAGGGCGTGCGATGAATTAAGGCGCGAATTTGAAGCCCCTGAGGAATGAAATATTCTATCAAAGCGCGGCCCAGCTTTCCGCTGCCACCAAAAACAGCCAGCTTCTGGATATTCAAGGCATTCATTGGCGCCTCCTGGCTTTTTAATATAATCGCTTTTTCGTCTATCCTTATTATTCTCCGCTCGCTATCGCAGCCCTGCTGATAAGCCTTGTATGGGCAATATGCCGAGCCTGTTGTACATTCTATAATGATTCGCTCTTTTTCAGCAGGACAATTAATAGCAAAAAGCGAAACGTGAAAAAAAATCTATCAGCGGAGGATTGTCGAATGGCGCGCCCTATTTTGTTTGATACAGACATTGGCACAGATATTGATGATGCCTACGCTCTCGCGCTCATTTTATGCGCGCCAGAGCTGGAATTGCAGGGCGTGAGTGTTGTGAACAATGACACACAAGCGCGCGCTAAGCTGGCCTTAAAGATGCTGTATGAAGCGGGCCGCGCGGATGTCCCCGTAGCAATGGGGCGCCCCACACAAACAGGCGGCAGCGTGAATCAGGCTCCCTGGGCGCAGGATTTTTCGGCGACAGCGCCTGTCGCCCAGCCAGCGGCCGAATTTATTGTGGAGAAAGTGAATGCAGCGCCCGGCGAGCTGACATTGATTGCCGTGGGGCCCTTCACAAATCTGGCGGATGCTTTGCTAGTGGATCCCGATTTGGGACAGAAGCTAAAAAGCCTGATCATTATGGGCGGCTGCATCGGCGCGCCTGAGGGCGCGACGCCCGAGCTTCGGCCCGAATACAATGTCCTCACAGATGTCCCGGCGGCACAAAAATTGCTGTCATGCGGCACGCCCTTAATTATGACGCCCCTTGACGCCACATGTTTCGTCAAATTAGAAGCTGAAAATCGCGCTCGCCTGCTTCAAGCCGGAACGCCGCTGACAAACGCTCTGGCGGCGATGCTGGCGCTCTGGCCCGGACAAACGCCCATTTTGCACGATCCCTTGGCGGTGGGCCTGGCCATAGACGAAACAATTTGCGAGCTGACGCCCATGCACATTGTATGCGATGATGAAGGCTATACGCGTCCCCAGGAGGGCGCTCCGAATGTCCTCGTGGCGCTCCGGCCGGATGTAGAGCGCTTTTTACATTTGTTTATGGAGCGCTTATCTAAAAGCACGCCTTCCTGTTAACGCATCGCAAGCAGCACAACGATAACGCTTGGGAAGGCAAATCTCAAGCTGGCGAAAAAGGAGGCTGGAAAATGGAATATCGCCATCTGGGCAAATGGGGCTTGCAAATCAGCACAATTGGTTTGGGCAGCTATCTGACAATCGGCATGCATGTGGATGATGAAACGGCGGCAGAGCATGTGAAGCTCTGCTTTGACGCGGGCGTCAATTGGATTGACACGGCCAATGCCTACAATCGGGGACAGGCAGAAATCAGCCTGGGCAAAATCCTGAAAAATTATCCGCGCGAATCGTTTGTTTTAGCCACAAAAGTGTGGGCGCCGATGGGCGAAGGCGTCAATGATCGAGGCCTGAGCATCAAGCATATTCGCGCCCAATGCGAAGCCAGCTTGCAGCGCCTGCAGATGGATTATATTGATTTGTATCAATGCCATCGGCCCGATCCGGGCACGCCTATTGAGGAGACAGTGTGGGCGATGGATCAGCTCTGGCGGCAGGGCAAAATTTTGTATTGGGGCGTGTCGGAATGGCCGGCAGCGCTTATTCAGGAAGCCGTGGATACGGCCTATCGGCTCGGCTGTCGGCCGCCGGTATCCAATCAGCCCCGCTATTCGCTGCTATGGCGCTATCCGGAAAAGGAAGTGTTTCCCACAACGCAAAAGCTCGGGCTGGGCAATGTTGTATTTTCGCCGCTCGCGCATGGCATTCTGAGCGGCAAATATCTGCCCGGGCAGCCCCCGCCTCCCGGTACACGCGCCGCGGATGAGAGCATGAATAAAATTATGATGGATTTGTATTGGACGGACGAAAATCTGCACAAAGCCCAGCAATTAAAGGCTTTAGCCGCAGATATGGGGCTTACGGCGGCCCAATTGGCTCTGGCCTGGATCCTGCAGCATCCGGCGGTCACATCCGTCATCATTGGCGCTACACGCACGGAACAGCTTCGGGATAATCTTAAGGCGGCGGAAGTTAAATTGCCAGAGGATGTTATGAAGCGCTGTGAGGAGCTTTTCCCGCTGCCCGCTTCGCTTGCGCCTTAATCGGAATACAATGAAGCCTTAGCAAAATCTTAACAAAATAATGTTATGATGTGTTTGTGAAGATATTGCTGAGGCGAAAAAACAATGTCCGAACGCATATTAATTGTGGAAGACGAAACAGGCCTGGCGGAAGCGGTGGCTTTTGCGCTGGAGCAAGAAGGCTTTCAAGTGCAGATTGCGGGAGATGGTGCTACAGCTCTTAAAGAATACGAGCAAGCGCCGCCGGATGTAGTCATTTTAGATATAATGTTGCCGGGGCTGAGCGGCTGGGATCTTTTGCGCGTCCTGAACAAGCGGCAGCCAGATGTGCCTGTGATTATGCTCACAGCGCGGGCGGAAGAGGCGGATCGTGTCGCGGGATTGGAGATGGGCGCGGATGATTATGTGACAAAGCCGTTCAGCATGCGGGAGCTGGTCGCGCGGGTGCGGGCTGTCTTGCGCCGCGCCAAATCCGCCTCCGCAACGGCTGAGGCCGAGCCTGCGCCCACTGTGCTCGAAGTGGCTGGCGTGACATTGGATCAGGACAGGCATGAAGTGCTCGTCGAGGGCCAGCGCGTGGAGCTGGCGCCGCGCGAATTCGCTTTGCTGGCTTATCTGATGCGATATAGCGGCCGCGTTCGCTCCCGCGCGCAAATTTTGCAGGCGGTATGGGGCGAAGACGAATATGTGGATGAGCGGACGGTGGATGTCCATATTCGCTGGTTGCGAAAGAAAATAGAAGCTGATCCCGCCCACCCCAAAAGGCTGTTGACGGTGCGCGGCGTCGGCTATAAATTTGCGGAAAGCTCATGAAAATTGCCCTCCGCTGGAAGATTTCGCTGCTTTTTGCGGTGCTTTCGCTGCTCATCCTGTTGCCGCTTTATGGCTATTTGCGGCAGGCGGTGCAGCGCCACGAGATTCAGCTTCTGGCCGCGGAAATGCTCATACAGGCGCGTTTGGCCGCGGCTCAATTGCCTCATGAGGAGAAGCCTTCTGCCTCTTCTTGGCAAAAATGGGCCCAACAAATTGGGGAATCGGTTCAGGCCCGCGTTACAGTAATCGGGCCCGATGGCGCCGTCTGGGCGGATAGCCACGAAAATCCCGCGGTGATGGATAATCACGCCAATCGCCCCGAACGCCTCGAGGCTCTGGAAAAAGGCTATGGCCTGGCGGTGCGTTATAGCCAAACGCTACAATGCGATATGCTGTATGTCGCCGTAAAAGCGCGCGCTGTGTCAAATGCGGAAGCAATTATCTTGCGGCTGGCACGGCCCTTATCGTCCATATACGCGGCTCAAGCTCATTTGCGCCACAGCCTTGTTTTGGCTTTTCTGGTGGCGCTGCTGGGCGCCTGGCTGGGAGGGCTTCTGGCAGCACAGCAATTAAGCCGCGCTTTGAAGCCCTTATTGCGGGCGGCGCAGCGAATACGCGAAGGAGATTTAGAGGCATATGTAGAGAAGCTCAGTGCGCCTGAGCTGGAGGAATTAGGGGAAGCTTTTACGGCAGCGACGGAGAAATTGCGGAATTTGCTAAAAACGACACAGCGCGAATCGCGTTTTTATTCGGCTATCTTGCAACAAATGAGCGATGCTGTCATTATCGTGGATCACGAGGGGCTGGTGCAATTCATCAATAGCGCCTGCGCCCGGCTGTTTAATCTGGAACCGCAGGCGGTGGCGGGGCGTTCGGCGGAACAGGTGGCATTGAGCTTTGAATTGAGCTCGCTCTTGCGCCAGGCGCTGGCGCAGGGCGCTGTTTTGCATGATGAAGTGCGCCTTTTGCAGCCTCAGCCGCGCTATCTGGCCACAGTGGTGACGCCGCTTTCTGATGACGCCGGCCGCATTATCGGCGCGGTCGGCCTGCTGCATGATGTGACAGAGCTGCGGCGAATGGATGAAGTGCGGCGCGAATTTGTCGCCAACGCCAGCCATGAATTGCGCACGCCCGCCGCTGGCATTAAGGCGTTAGCGGAAGCTCTGCAGATGGGCGCCCTGCACGATCCCGAAAAGGGGCCCCGCTTTGTCGCGCAAATCGTGGAAGCGGCCGATCGGCTGACGGCCATTCTTGATGATATGCTGACGCTGACGCGGGTGGAACGCGGCCAGCAATTATTCAAGCCGGAAAAAGTGAATGTGCGGCGGCTGGCGGAAGAAATTGTGGAACAGCTCCGCCTGAAGGCAGAAGAAAAGCAAATTAGCCTCGAAATTGCTGTCGAGGCACAGGATACGGTCTGGGTGGATCCGGAGGGGCTGCACACCGTGCTGCTCAATCTCGTGGACAATGCCCTCAAATACACGCCAGCAAATGGCCGCGTGTCGATACAGGGCCGGGCGAACAGCCGGGGCTATGAGCTGGCCGTCAGCGACACAGGCATTGGCATCCCGGCAGAACATCTGCCCCGCATTTTTGAGCGTTTTTATCGCGTGGACAAGGCGCGCGATCGCGCCTCTGGGGGCACGGGATTAGGCCTGGCCATCGTCAAACATATCGTAGAAGCGCATAAAGGGCGCGTGGATGTTCGCAGCACGCCCGGACAGGGCTCCACCTTTTCTGTCTATTTCCCGTATCCCGAAGCCTCTTAAGGGCGTTTCCTTTTCTTCTCTGTCTCTGCCCCATAATGGCCTGGCTCAAAAAGAAAAAGCTCCCCCGCGATTTGGGGAGCTCTTGAAAATGTGTTTTTGCGAGCGCGTTGATGATGAACTATGAACTATGAACTACGAACTATGAAATAGGAACTACAAACTAGAAATTAGGAACTAGGAAATAGGAAAGAAGTTTAACGATTCCACAGGGCGGAGGCTCCAACCCAATCCACGATTTGATTCACTTTCATCCACTTGGTATGGCCATCGACAAAAGCCACATTATTGCCGTCATTGTGCGCCGCCTGGCCGGCGGACGGATCATGCCCCCGTACATGCGAATCCGTCGCGCCAGCATTAGAACAACAGGTCTGATAGCGCAAATAGCCGCCGCCGTGATTATCATGCTCCGTAAACATCATTTTCTGCGCCGGCGTGTTGAAGGCGCCCAGAGGCTGATTATCCATCCCGCGCAAATCATAGCCATAATTCCAGTTGCTTGTAGTCTGGCTGGGGCAATACCATACCTGTGTATTTTTGATATAGGGCGTCAGCACGCCCAGCCAGCAGTCCTGCGAACCTGTCAACGCCGGGCCGCCGTTGTCGCAATGGCGCGGAAACCGTTCATCATAATCCTGGGCATATTGCAGTAAGGCTAAGGCAATTTGTTTACAATTAGATAGACAACTCGATTGGCGCGCCTTTTCTCGGGCTCGTGCAAACACAGGAAACAAAATCGCTGCCAGAATGGCTATAATGGCTATAACGACCAGCAGTTCAATTAAAGTAAAGCCCTTTTTGTACATACAAAATACCTCCTTTGCAAAAATTAGTTTAACAAAAACTTCCTTATTATTTTCTGCTGAACAGAAAGAATTCCCTTTTTAAATGAAGAAAATCTAGGCAAAAATTTTGTGGGGGTTGAGAAAAATGATGGCCTTACAGGAGCAATTGCGCTTGGCGCAGGCCGAACTCGTTCAATTAGCCGAAGAGGGCGCAGAGGCACAGGAAGCCAAACAGCTTCTTCAGCAAGCCGAAGCCGCCGCGGAGGAACAGGCGCAGGCCCAGATGCTGGCGGCTTTTTGGGAAGCGGCGGCCCGGGCGCGGGAGAATGTTTCCGGCCCGTATAATGAGCCCTCTGCCCTGGAAGAAATCCGCGCGCAACGTCCTTCCGGCGTCCGGCGTTTCGCCGTGGAGCAAGGCGATGCCCTGCAGGATAAGCTGCTGGGCGCCTGGCTGGGACGCTGTGCGGGCTGCATGCTCGGCAAGCCAGTGGAAGGCTGGACGCGTGAAAAAATCACGCAGCTTTTGCAGGCGGCTAATGAATATCCGTTGCAGGATTATTTCCCGCCCCTGGACAGCCCCCCTGAAGGCCTTTCGTGGCATTCCAGCGATAATCCGTGCCTGCGGGGCAACATCACCCATGCGGTCCGCGATGATGATACTGATTATACGATTTTGGGCTTGCATATTCTGGAAGCCTATGGACCACATTTTACGCCCCGCCAGGTGGCGGAGGAGTGGCTGTTGCGGCTCCCCTATCTGCGCACTTATACGGCCGAACGCGCGGCGTATCGCAATTTCGTGAACGACATCTGGCCCCCGGCCTCGGCGCTGATAATGAATCCTTATCGGGAGTGGATTGGCGCCCAGATCCGGGCGGACGCTTTTGGCTATGTGGCGCCCGGCTGGCCCGAAAAAGCCGCCGAATTCGCCTGGCGCGATGCCTGCATTTCGCACACGAAAAATGGCATATATGGCGAGATGTTTTTTGCGGCGCTGATTGCGGCGTGCTTTGCCCTGTCGGATGTGCGCGCCGCGATTGCGGCAGCCCTGAGCGAAATCCCCGCCCACTGCCGCCTCGCCGAAGCCGTCCAAGATGTCCTGCAATGGACGCAAGAAGGCGGTTGGGAGGCGACATGGGAGAAGATTATGGCGAAATATGGCCATTATCATCCCGTCCATACTATTAATAATGCCTGCCTGGTCCTGGCGGGGATTCTGCACGCCGAAGGGGATTTCACACAGGCGATATGCTGGGCCGTGATGGGCGGGCTGGACACAGATTGCAATGGCGCCACTGCGGGCTCTGTGATGGGGGCGCTTTTGGGCGCACAAGCCCTGCCCGAAAAATGGACGCGGCCCCTGCAGGATACGCTGCACAGCGCCCTGGAGGGTTTTTCCATCAATTCCATCCGCGATTTGGCTCAGCGTACGGCTGAAATGGCGGAAAAAGTTTTGGCCGAATGAATCTTTGTCAGGCTCTTCGGCCGCGCCGCTTGTTGCTTTGCACAAATATCAAAAAGGGCTTGAGGCTCACAGGGGCTGCCTCAAGCCCTTTAAGACTTTTTGTCCAGGGGACAGCAGTAGATTGCTGGCGAATGTATTTTGTGAAGGCCCTTTTTTAGGGGGCGGGGGGCGCCGGCGGCACAGGCGGCTCCCAGATTTCTTCCGCCATAGCCTGCGTTTGCGCCGCCTCGTGTCGCTGCCGTAAAGCGGCTAAAAGCGCTTTCAAATCTCGCCCGCCCAGAATGATGACAAGGACGGACAACAGGGCAAAAATGCCCAGGCTCAAAAACCATATAAATGTCCACAAAGACATCCAGAAGTCCATTACGATGCCGCCTCCTGTTCCAGCGGGGCTTCAGCTTCGTGCTTTTTATCCGGGAATAACAGCGAGAAAATAAACATCGCCAGCAGGGCGATTACAGCCACGGCCAGGCCTTCGTATTCGCCTTTGCCGGGGATCTGCAGCCCCATCTCGCCTAATATCTTCTTTACGGGCGAAAGGCCGGCCAGCATCAAAAAGCCCGCCGCAAAGGCGGCATAAGCCCCGGCAGTGCTGGCGCGCTTCCAGTACAGGCCCCCGATTAACACGGCAAAAGCGCCTGTAAAATAAATGCCGCCGGTGATAGCCATATAATCCCAGAGGCGTTCGCTCAGCGGATACCATAAGCCCCAGACGAGCAAGAAAAAGGCGATGGCGCACATGATAAGGCGGGCAATCATAATTCGGGCGCGATGGCTGAGACGCCCTTTGGCTAAAGGCGCCACAACATCCTGTGTCAACACAGCGCTCCAGGTGTGCAGATAAGTGTTGTAGGTGGACATCGCGGCGGCCAGCATCCCGGCCGTGAGCAAGCCAATCAGCCCGGCGGGCAAGATGGCGCTTAAAGCCAAAGGCATCGCTCGCAGCTGCAAATTCGGCAGATTGGGATCCTGCAGCGCCTCCGCCTGCTGATACAGCGCCCGCAATTGCGGATGCTGATACACAAACACAAAGGCACACACGCCCCAAAAATAAGGAATAATAAAGCGCACGAGAAAGCCCACAGAGCCCCATAAATAGGTCCGCCGCACCACTTGTTCGTTTTCCGCCGAAGTAGCGCGCATCACGGATGTTTGCCACACGCACGAACTGATAAAGCCCAAAAAGAGCATCCAGACAAGATACAGGGGGCCCAGCCCGCTGTCGGGATGCAGCGGATTAAACGCCGCCTCCCCCTTGAGCTGTTGCATCTGCACAAGCAATTGATTCCAGCCAAAATGCTGCATCAGCAAAAGGCTTGTGACAATTAAGCCAATGGCCATGATGCTGAATTGCAGATAATCCGTAAACAAAACAGCAATCATGCCGCCGATAGAGGTATATAACAGCACAAGCCCCAAAATGATGGTCATGGCCATTTTGAGCTGAAAATCATTGAACATCCCCACAACGCTGGTTACAAATAGCGAGTCCGCTTTCAAAAACATGCCCATATTGAGAATGCCGGAGCTGGCCAAAATAAAGCCGCCGAAGAGGCGCAGCTTGCGGCTAAAGCGTTTTTCGTAAAATTCCGGAATTGTCATAACGCCCATGCGGCGCAAAGGCACAACAATGAGGCCTGTATAGCCGACAATAAATCCCGCCAGAGCGGCTAAAACAGCCACGGCAAAGGCCGCAAAGCCGCTCGTAAAGCCCATCTGGGCCGAATACATCACAGTAACAAGCCCCAATTCAGAGGCGACAATAGAGGCGATGCCCAAATAGGCGCGCACGGAGCGTCCAGCGACAACATAATCATCCATATCCTGGATATAACGCATCGCCCACAGTCCTGCCACAACGGAAGCCACAAGAAAGCCGATAACAATTGCCCAGTCGGTGGGCCCAAAATGCGTGTAGGTGGCGAGCTGCTCCAGCGTGCCCATCAGCTGTGTCTCCTGTCTGGCAGATATGAAAAAACGCCCTCAGAAAACAATCATAGTAAACGGGAAATAACGCGGCTTGTCAAGCCCGCCGCCTTTTCAGCAGACGCAGAATAAGGCCCTTCCACGCTCCATTTCCGCCGAAGGTCGATACAGAGAGGGAAACAGGAAACGGCAAAATGTCCCGAAAGAAAGCAGGCGTGAGCTTTATCTTCGGCAGTAGGGCAGGCGAATCGTAAAACAAGTGCCTTCGTCCACGACGCTTTCCACTTCAATTTCGCCCCCGTGTTCCTGGACAATAGTTTGGGCGACGCTGAGCCCTAAGCCATAGCCCATCAGGCCTGCTTCCTGAGCGCTCCGCTGCGATACTAATGTCCCGGCGGCCCCCTTTGTCGTAAAAAACGGATCAAACACACGCGGCAAGAGTTCGAGGCTTATGCCCTGCCCCGTATCCGCGACGCGGATAAACACATTTTGATTATCATCGATTCCCGTCTTTACGGACAAACGACGGACAGGACGATTCAGCATTGCATGCTGGGCATTGAGCACGAGATTGACGAGCACTTGTCCCAGTTCAGCACGATAGCCATGCACCCACAACGGCTCCGCGGAATGTTCCTGTTCGACTACAATGCTATGGGATACTAATTCTGCGTCTAGCAATGACAGAGTCGTCTGAACAATTTCTCGCACATCCAAGAGCTGTCGGCTGCCCGAGGGGCCATGAGCGAACATCAGAAGCTGTTTTGTCACATTAGTGGCGCGCTCTAATACTTGCCGGATACGCTGCAGGCTATCCCGCATCTCTGCATCCAGATCGGAACGCATCAACAGCAATTCCAGAGTGCCCAGAGCCGCAAAATGAAAATTGTTATACTGATGAGCAATGCCTCCTGCCAGCATGCTGACCGCAAGATAACGATCCGCGCGCCGGACGCTCTCCAAAAGCCGCACATGCTCCGTTACATCACGGCATATGCCATACAAATATGTGCCGTGCGACTCCTGGACAATTTTTCCCTGCGTATGAATCCAGCGCATATCGCCCTGTTTTCGGAATATGCGCACTTGATGATGAACTTCGTCGACAAGGCCCTCCAGCACATGCTGAAATTCGCGCCGGGCCAGCTCCCGATCCTCGGGATGAATGATTTTTTTCCAGATATCCCAGATGCCTGGCGTCGCCATAAATTCCTGCGGCGTATAGCCTGTCAAATCTGTAATCCGTTCCGAAATCCAGATAAAGCGTGTTTCGGGGGCTGCTTGAATAATCCAGAGCGCATCAGGCACACGCGCCAGCAACTGCTCACAGGCCTGTTTTTCCCGTTCAGCCGTTTGATAGAGCTGTTGCAGCTCGTGCATACAGGCTATCTGGCTTGCGAAAAGCTCCATTATTTGCGGCGCCAGCGGCGCCATGGGCTTTTTGCGCGAAAAGCTCCACACACAGCCCCACAGAGAGCCATTGGCCCAGATGGGCCAGGCCATAAAGGTATGCGTGGCTGCCCACAAAGCATCCCCCTTGGGAGACTCTTGCGTGTTATGAATCTGAGGCATTCGTTGCTGGATGCATGCGCCCAGCCAGCCGGAGCGGCTGTCTACGCACGCAGCCGCTTCAGCTTCCTTTTCCGAAAGCCCCTTCTGCGCCAATAAACATAAATGGACGCGCGAATCGCCATTTCGCAGGGAATGCACTCCCGCCGCATCCGCTTCTAAAATCTCGCAAAACAAGGGAAGACGTTGATGGAGGCGTTCCTTAATGGCAGCCTCAATTTCTGTCAAACACATAATATCCCCCCTTACAATTGAGGCAATTTTTGCCTGATATTTGTTTGCGTGCTTTTATTCGGCTGCCGTTATGACTATATTGCAAGGAAAGTATGTTTATTTTATCAAAATGTAAGCGGCTTTTCAAGTGTTTTTATATTTCAAATATCCCTAAAGCCCCAACGCAGGGATTAATCCGCCTTTGCCGAATATCTTCACAGCCTTATTGCCGGAGGCTATATATGGCCAAATTTATTCGTGTAGTTACAATTGCCTATGCAGCGGAGGCAGCAGGCCCGCGATGGCTACAACGCACGCACGAAGCGCTGGCTTGGCATTTGCGCTTGGCGGCGCGCTATCGGCCGGATCTTATCGTGCTGCCAGAAATGCTTAATTGCGCGGGCTTGCCTGTTTCCGAATGGCCTCAGCGGGCGGAGCCCATTCCCGGCCCCACATTTTCGTTGCTGGCTTCCTGGGCTGCTGAAATTGGCTCCTACATCTGCGCGCCGTTGCTGGAGGAGCACAATGGCCGCTTATATAATACAGCCGCCTTCATCGCTCGGGACGGCTCCTTGCTGGGCAAATATCACAAAATGCGGCCCACATTGCTGGAGCTGGAGCAGGGCATTGTGCCAGGGGCCGATGCGCCTGTGTTTGAAACGGATTTTGGCCAAATTGGCGCTGCCATTTGCTTTGACATTAATTTTTCGGAAGTGGGCGCGCAGCTTGCCGCGGGCGGGGCGCGCCTCGTTTGCTTCCCCAGCCAAACACGCGGCGGCGAGCGCCTGTTGCATTGGGCCCGCGATTTCGGCTTTTATCTCATCTCCAGCTATCCCGAGCGTTCATATATTGTGGATATGGCGGGGCGCTTTATCACGGATACGGGCTGGGAAATTAATCAAGTCGCCGCCCGCCTCGTTCCGCCGCTGGCTTTCGCTGTGCTCAATATGGATCGAAGGCTGTTTCATCTGGACGGCAATCAGGACAAATTCCCCGCCCTGCTGGAAAAATATGGCCCCGATATTGAACTGGAGATTTATTATCCGGAGGCGCATTTCACGCTGGCCTCGTTCCGCGAGGATGTCACGGTGGAGGATATCATGGCGGAATTTGCGCTGGAGCCCTGGACAGCCTATCTAGCCCGCTGCCGCCTCGCCTGCCAAGAACATCTGGCACGCTCAAGCAAAGCACAATAGCTCGAGTCCACAAAAGCATTATCTCTATTCAGCGCGTAAACGGATAAGAGCCTGCCCGCCAAGCTGCTCCATATTTTATTATCATTTACAGAGAAAGCCCTCCACAAGAGAAAAAAATGAGATTGCGAAGCTCTCCAATAACGCTTTCGGGCGCTGAGGGCCCGCGGCGTTGCCTCAGGCATAAACAGCACACATATTTCTGTTATAGCAGCCCATTTCGCTGAAGAATATCCTGGACGGCTGCCTTTTGCTCTGGCGAAGGAGGCAAAAAAGGATGAGACACATAAGGCTGGCAAATGCCCAGCAGATGCAAAGCCGTCTTTAAAGCCGCAAGCGGGCTGCCGCCTTTGGCAAAAAAGAGGCTCGTGACATCTGATAGGGAGGCTTGCAGGCGCCGCATTGCCTCCACATCCCCACGCCGCGCCGTTTCATACAATTCCACACACAGTTTGGGACACACATTGCAAATGCCCAGCAAGCCGCCATCGCCGCCCATGAGCACGCTGGCTCCCAGGAAAAATTCCGAGCCATTTAACACGGAAAAATCCGTATCCCGGAAACGCTGGATAAGCTCAAAATGCAAGATAGGATCATTGGCGCTGTCTTTGACGCCCCGGATATTGGGATGCTGAGCTAGTTCCTGTAACATCTCCGCGGTGAGGGGCACTTGCGTGCGTTGCGGCACATTATAAATATATACAGGCAAGGGGCTGCCCTCGGCCAGAGCTTGATAAAATCTTTTCGCTTCTTCGCCGGCATGCGCATAATAATAAGGCAATGTCGCCACAACAGCATCTGCCCCCAAATCCGCTGCCTGGCGGGCACGGGCAAGCGCACGGGCTGTGCTCGCCTCGCTCACATTTGCCAACACAGGGACATGTCCGGCTGTCTCTTGAATGGCCCACAAATGCGCTTGCCGCCAATCCTCATCAATCAGCATAGGCCCCTCTCCCGTCGAGCCACAAACAAAGAGGCCGCTGACGCCATTTTCCAGTTGATATTGCACAAGCCGGCGCATTCCTGCTTCATCCGGATGTCCATTCTCCTGCAAAGGCGTGGCAAGGGCAGGAATAATGCCTTGTAACTTTTTGGCCATCTATTTATCGCTCCCTTTTGCAAAATCATTTTGACAGGAATTCGTTCTGTCATGAGGAATTCCTGCTTACGGCAAACAAAGAAGGAGGAATGTGCATGCGCGTATATATTTTAACAGATTTAGAAGGCGTCACAGGGATTACGCTTTGGAGTCAATGCAGCCCTTCCGGAGGGGAAGAATATGAAAGAGCCCGTCGGCTGTTGATGAGCGACATTAACGCGGCTGTGGAAGGCTGTCTGGAGGGCGGGGCTACAGAAATCGTTGTCTCCGATGGCCACGGCTATCCCATGAATATTATTCCGGAGCTGATGCATCCGCGCGCTGAATATATTTGCGGGATCGGCTTGCCTCGCGGCTGGGGGATGGATCAGGATTTCGCCCTGGGAATGCAGATTGGCGCGCATGCCATGAATCGCACAAAAGACGGCGTGCTGTGTCATACGCAGAATCATCGCACAGATGCGCGCTATTGGTATAATGGCCGCGAGATGGGCGAAATCGCCCAGGGGGCTCTTGTGATGGGGCATTTTGGCTTCCCATGCGTCTTTGTGAGCGGCGATGCCGCGGCCTGTCGGGAAGCGCAGGCTTTTCTGGGCGAACAGTGTGTGACAGTGGCCGTGAAAAAAGGCCTGGGGCGGCAATGCGCACAGCTTTTATCCCCAGAAAAAACACGCGAGATGATACGAGAAGGCGCTCGGGAAGCCATGTCGCGCTGGAAGCTTGTTCAGCCCTTCACGATTGAATTTCCGGCGCAGGCGCGGCTGGAAATGCTCATTGAGCCGGCGCCCGATGAATGGACATGGGAACAAATTGAGGCTGCGCCTCATCGTGCTCATGAAGGCGTTTGCCCCACTGCGCTGGATATTTACAGTTTTTAGAGCCCGGAAACGGCCTTGAGGCTAGCACAGGAACGCGCATTTTTTTCAACACACAGCACGAGGCGTCCCTTCAAGGGGAGTCTCGTATTTGCTTGCAGAAGATATATTCATAAAAGAAATTAAAAGAAGCCTATATATGGATATCTGGGCTTCATCTCCAGCAAATAATTCTGAAGTTTCAGCCTCCGCCAGGGCTAAAGCTCGTAGGCTTTTACAACAGCGCCGACAACAGCACGCACGCTAAAATGTTCCTGAAGCTTTTGGATCGCTAATTGTCGTTCTGAGGCGTCCCCGCGCCATTGGGGCTCCAGCCCCAGGCTGTCCAGATCAAAGCCCAGGCTGGATACAAGCATTTCGGACAGGCTGAGGCCGATTTCTTCGTCCTGCCAATCATCTTCCGGAGGAGGCAAGATTTCCAGGCGCTCAGACAAAATTTTCACAAGCGCCTCCACATCATCGGGCGGCACAAAGGCCTGAGGATCAATAGGCTCTATAACGCGGACAAGGGCCTCTGTAGGCACAGCCACAACGGGAATGTCCAGCGCTAATGCCTGCAGGGCGTAATTAATGCTGCCCGCCACTTCCGCCGGAATGACGAGGACATTTAAGGAGGCGATAATTTCCGCAATGTCTGCTCTTTGGCCCCGAAATACAACGGCGCCGCTTATGCCGAAATTATGTGCCATCCAGGCCAGCCGTTCACGCTCAGGGCCCTCGCCCACAAACAAAAACTCCACATTCGCAAATTGCTGCGTAATCTGCACAGCCGCCTGAAGCACTGTCTCCAGTCCAAGGCCTTGTGCGGCCGGGCTAATCACGCCAATCACAGCCGCCTCGGCGCTCAAGCCCAGCGTCCGCCGCTTCCTGTCTAAATTGAAATGGCTGCTGATGGCTTTAATTTCAACAGGCGGATGTAATAATTCTGCCCGTTGCGCCAGCCGTCCGTCTAAAGCCCGCAAAAAGCGTTGATCGCTTTCGGAGCTTACAAAAATGTGTTGACAGCGCGATAACATTCGCCGCAGGCGGCGACGCTCCCAGCCCTGTATCACATGCCGCGATACATCCGATAATGTACACAAAAGAGGCGTTTTGCCTGAAGAAGGGGCCACAGCCCGCAGGGCGGCCAAGCCATACACATGGATGACATCTGGCTGAAAATCCGCAATAAGCCGCCGCAATTGGGCTTGCTCCGCTCCTATAGCCGCTGTTTCTTCAAAGGGCCGGAGCGGCAAATTGGCCCAGCGGCTCTTCTGCCAGGCAATTTGCTCTTGCTGATGGCGCAGCAAGGGCCCCGCCAGCAAAGCCTCTCCCCCCCGCCGCTGACATTCCTGCGCCAAAGCCACGGCTGCCGGATATGTCAGCGTCTCATCGGGACTCAAAATTTGTAACAGGCGCCATGAAGGCATCGTATTATCAACAAACACTTTTTCGCTTGAATCTGTTTCCTCTTGCGCTTCCAAACAGCTCCATCATTTTGCTCCCCGTATCTTTCGCGCTATAAAAGCTGGTTCTTTCGAGCGGCAAAATAAATCGCGAGCTTGTTTATCATGCTGCTGGCTGCTAACACGAAGATGAGGATTTATAGGAGCTTCAGCGCACAAAATTGCCATTCCAATTTTTTGCCCGCAAGCCGCGCTAAAATTATTTTACATCTTATCAAAAGAATGCAAAGATTATCTTATGAAGATTTTTTCGGGGCTAATAGTTGTTTGGCTTTTTATTACATCCTGCCTTTATCATAAAAAAGTTTTTTCAAAAGCTTTTCGTTGCATCTCCATTTGCGCCCGAACAAGCCCTTTGCCTCTTCGCCTCGGGAAAACAAAACAAACACGAGGGCAGAGGGCAAACAGCGCTCAGGGCGACTCCAGCAATTCCACTTTTATGTCATCCAGCCGCAGGCGGATGTTCACGCGTGTTGTGTTATCGCCTTTTTCCACAGCGATATCCAGTGTCGCCGCTTCCGCAGGCAGCTCCGCCAGCGCCTCCAGATATTGCCATGCGCCTAATTGATTTACATTATATTGATTTGTTCCGAAGTTTGTCAGCCAGCGGCCTGTGGCATCATTCGCCGCCAGCTTTAAATAGGGCGGCTTGCGCGGATTGTCTATCTGCTCCACAAGCATCCACGCCGAAAGCCGATACAGCCCATAGGGCACAGCAGGAATCGGCAGGCGACATTGGGCATAATTCCAGGCTTTTTCCGCCTGGCCTGTTAATAGCAAACAGCTCTGTCCTGTATGAGGCTTTTCTGGCGAACGCGCCAGGCTTATATCTTCTGTCGCCCGCCACGATGTCAATTCCTCCTCGCTTTCAAAGCCGCTTTCGTAAATTTTAGTTTGGGCGGGCGTGGCGGCGACGCCTGGCAGCTTGACAAGAGGATAAAAGCCATTGGGCTCGCGTTCGCGCAGCGGCAAACGAATTGTTTGGCCCTGCTCCGGATTAAGCATGGCCACTTTCACGAGATAGGGGCCCGGCGGCAGTCCGGGCGGCAGACGCAAGAGGACAGCCGTTTTTTGCTCCTCCCCTGGCGCCCACAGCGTTGTGGGCGTAGGCGGAAAATAGAGCTGCTCTAAAACAGGCTTGTTATTGGGCCCCACAATTGTCCACATCAGTGCATAGCTTTCATAACAGGGCGCCACGCCTTCATTGCGCCATGTCGCCATAAGCGGCAGCCGGGAAAATTGCTTTTCATAAAGCCGTAACTGCGCCGGATATCGCAAGCTTTTCAGCGCAAAACGAAAGCCAATTCGTCGCCCCGCTTCTCGGAGCATCTCCTGAACTTCCACAGGCGCTCGGCGATAGCCCGCGCCGCCAAACAGATTTGTATTCAAATAGCTGATAGGCGCCGATAAGCCCTTTTCAATTGTTGTCCGCACATCCCAGCCCTTGCGTTGCATTTCCTCATAGCTGCTATGAAATTCAAAATTGCAGATTACGCCGCGCTGGGCGTAGGGCTTATACAGCCATTCGCCCACATCATAGCTGGCGCCTGTAGGCGTCAGGCCGTCCTGGCGGAAATGCACGCCCCGTCGGGCGGCATAATCGTTTATCGTCAGATGATTTTTTCCGCCGGCATTCAAAAAGAGGCGCGTACGGGGAAAGGCCCGCACAAATTCATCTATCACGCGTCGATATGCCGCAATGTATTTGGCTTCGCTGTAGCCTGTCTCGGCTAATTGTTGGGGCGTCCAGCGCGCCAGATGCATCTCGCCCCATTCGCCAATCGAGCCGATATCCACAAATTCCAGCCCCGGACGGCCATCCAGATATTCGCCTAATTTGCGAATAAAGGCACAATGAATGTCCAGATAGCGCTCATCCCAGAATACAGGATTTTTCTGCTCATGGCCATCCAGCGCAATATGCGTCACGCTGGGAACGCCCCTGGCAAAAACCCATAAGGGCGTGGGCTGCCCGCGCGAATGCATATTCTGACACATTACGCGAAACGCCACACGCTTCCCATGCTGCCGCACCCAAAAATCAAATTTCGGCGCAAAATATTCCTCAAAGGTATAAACATCCTCCTGGGGATTGACATCCGCCCAATCCAGGCGATAATAGGCGATGTCACACAGGCGCATGAACCATTCCTCAGGCCTGGCGTCCATAGGCGGATATTGCAAATACAAGCCCATCCCGGGATTAAACAACACTTCATCCGACTCAGGCGGCGTGAATTCTACAAATTCCGGCACGGCTTGTTGCCCCCAAGCCCACAGCAGGGGAGCCAGCAACATTATAGTGACGATCCATCCGCCCATTAAGCTATTCATTGTTCGCCTCCTCAAACAGGAGAACGATACATGGGCCTGCTTTCGGCGCTTTTTAGCCTCCCTCTAAAAGCTTGGCCTGCGCTCAGGGCAGCCACATGTTGACAGAGCGTATTGTCTCTTCCGGCTTCAACATTTTGACATGGCCATCCAGAAACGCAAAGCCGCATAAGCCATTATGCCGGGCATCCAGCCGTGTCAGACGATGCGTATAATAGCTGGCGCCCATGGCTTGCGCGGAAGACTTCATATCAAAGAAAAGAAGCAAATCCGTTGTCCGCGTCAGCGTGGACATGCTGTACACAAAGGGCTGGCTTGTCGTATTAAATGTGAGATTGTAATTAATCCCGTAGCTATGGGGCAAATCGTATAGGCCACTGACTGTTTGAGGCGCCTGATCTTCTGGACAGATTAAAATCCTGTCATTTTTCAAATGAGATTGCAAAATCACGCTCCACGTGTACAGGCCCGCGCGCGCCGGCACGAGCGTGCGATCATAATCATCAGAATACATTTTTTGCGCCATATAAAGCTGGCGCAAATTGCTTAAACAATGCGCCCGCCGCGAAGCATGTGTCGCGGAGGCAATGACAGGAAATAAAATGGCGGCCAAAATCGCCAGAATGCCAATCACAACTAACAGCTCCACAAGCGTAAAAGCAGCGCGCGTTTTCATAGCCCTCTGGAAAAATGAATCATATTTCGCTGGATTATGGCGAAAAATTCGCTCCAGGCGGCGATTTATCCTGCGGGCTGAGGCCCTTCCAGCCGCACAATAATCCGAAAATTTAGCGGCCGCTCAAATAGGCCCGCCAGCTCACACCTCTTCCCCATTGTTCCGGAGGCAAATAGCCTTTTTCGGGACAGCCTTGGAGCTGTTTGGCATAGCTGATGAGACGCAGCGTCTGCGAGGGAGGATTGTATAATGCTTGGGCTTGTCCCACGCGCATAATGAGCCAAAGCGGCAAAAAGAGCGTATGCCGATACAATACAGGGGGGACAGACAGATATTCAAAATCTGCCGGGCTCGTTTGAATTTGCAGGCTATTGACGCCGACGACAATTTGCTCAAAGGGGCCACAAAGCGACAGTCGCTGGGCTCGTTGATTCCAGGCCCATTTAATGCCCAGGCGCTCCAGCGTTGGACGGACAGGAAGCAGCAGCTGCCCTTCGCTTTCCAAAAGCGGCTCGCTTAAGGGCTGGGGCTCTCCATCAATAGACAATTCCACGGGCGGCTGAACAGGGATGATTTCCAGTTTCCGCCCATCTGGCAAAACAAGCATGCCTCCCTCAGAAAGGGGCCTGAGCCTGAGAAGCTCAGAGACAGTAACAAGCTTATAGCCCTGTTGCAGCAAGGCCGGGACAGCGCGCTGTATGGCTTTTAAAGTGCCCCAGCGATTTCCTCCGCCATCATGGCACAGAATTATGGCCCCCGGGCGGGCGCTGGACATAATTCGCTTAAAAATGGCAGCTTCGCCAGGCCGTCGCCAATCATGTGTATCGCTCGTCCATAAAACAGGCCTCAAGCCAATTTGCGCGCTGGCAGCCTGCACTGAAGCATTTAAAGCCCCGTAAGGAGGGCGCATCAGGCGCACAGGCTCCCCTGTTATTTGCGTCAGAAGCTCCTGACAACGACGCAAATCAGCCACAACAGCCGCAAAAGAAAGACGCGTCAGATTTGTATGCCGCCATGTATGAATGCCGATCTCATGGCCGGATGCACAGGCCCGACGCAACAGATCAGCATTCGCCCGAGCCTGTGTGCCCAAAACAAAAAATGTGGCTTTCGCTCCGTATTGATCTAACACATCCAAAATCTGAGCTGTTGTTCCGGGCCAGGGGCCGTCGTCAAATGTGAGGGCAATCCATTTGCGAGGCGCAGCGCGTAAAGCCGCTCGCACTGTCGGCAAAGCAGATGTCCTCTCCAGCAGAGCTTCGCCGCTGAGCTGCCCCATTTGTAATCTTTGTGTTCCGGCAATAGCCGCCGGCAGAAAGCCCGCTTTGGGAATAGGCGGCAGCAATATCGCCTTTTCAAAAACAGGCTCGCGCCTGTCAGAGGCGGGCACAACGATAAGCCTGTCATGCGCTCGCACAAGCTCTGTCAAAGCGACGCTATGGCCGTTGCGCCATACACGGGGCGGCGCTCCCCCGCCCGGCTTCAAGACGTCTCCTGTCAGCGAAATTAAATGTCCCGCCCGAATGTCAATTTGGGCTGTTTTAAGCGCTTCAAATATACGAGCGCCATGACGCAATCGATACGGCACGCCAGCCACAGAACATTCTACAGGCCAGCTCAGCCACAAAGCTATAAGCGCACAGACAATGCCAAAAGAAGACAATAATAAAGCGACTAGCTGGGGAGCAAATTGCGGCTGCCTTATGCTCAAATGGGCGCTTGTCGTTTCGTCAACAATAGAAAGAGGCTTTTCCGCTCGTGTTGTCATGAACCCGCTAGCTTCTTTTTATTCAGCTTTTTGGCGAACAAGCAGAATGTGTTAAATAAACTAATTTATTTTGTATTTACATAGGCACGTCGGACAACGGGATTCCATTCTGGGGCCAGGCCGAAGATAGCTAATAGAGGACGTATCGGCACAAAAAGCCGATTATCTTGGCGGAATGTCGAGCGATCCAGATGCCTCGGCTGGCCATTGACATAAATGCGCATGCTGTCGGGAATAATTTTAACTTTTATGTCATTCTTTTGCACAATCACATATTTCCCTGAAGGCCCCCAGGCAATAGATCCGCCGATATGGCGAATTAAATCTGTCAAAGTAATATATATGCGGCCCTGCTGCAAAATGCCGCGCTTTTCCAAATCTGCCTCTTTATTGTCAAAATACACAATCTCGCGAGGGATAAATTTTCGATGAGCCTTCGTGAAGGGAGCAAACAAAGAAGAGAGCTGCCCGAATAGGGCGTTCGCCAGCGCCTCATGGCTTACATAAAGAGGAATGCTGCCGCTGCTCATCGCCAGCTGGGCGCCGGATAAAGCCTCAAGCCGTATTGAATGCCTTCCGGCGGAAAGCTCGGCTGTGTTAATCGTAATCAGGGGTTGAGCATCTGCGCTCACTAGCAAAGGCTGTTCATCCAAAAAATAAATCGAATTCAGGCCTTGTGGCAAAGGCTGGCGGGGATACAATTGGATCGTGCCCTGAACAAACGCTCCTTCATCTGGCGTCTTGTGAATTTGCGCTCCGCCTGATATGACAAGCGCTAATTCGCTGCTGCCAATGAGAAGACAGGAGCCTGCCCAGGCTCCCATCGCTGCCATCTGCCAGAGCAGAAAAGCTGGGACAATGAACAACAGCCTGTGACGCATTTTTCCCCTCCTTCGTTCGCCTGTTCTGACAATCACAAAACACAGCCGACAAATTTAAGATTAGCAAAATGCCATATAAAAGTCAAAGAATCTTTGAAAGACAATTGTGTCTTCTGCAAGACAAGAAAGGAAGAATTGGCAAGTCGCAGGAAGCAAATAAACGGCTTATTTACAGGGACAGCAGAAGAACAGCAGAAAAATTTATTGTGATGTAAAAATCAAGAAGGGACTTTAAATCGATGACAAGCCGCGAGCGCGTCTGGGCTGCATTTACACATCAGGAGCCGGATCGCACGCCTTTTTGGGAGAAGCTGATTAAATCGCCTGTGGCTGATGAATTGCTGGGACGGCCCAGCGTGGCCGCCAACTTCCATTATCGGATGGAATGTTTGGCGGAGAGAGATTGGCTTGATGTGATAGAGCAATGGGCTCGCGATGAAATTGAATTAGCCGAGATTTTGGGCTTTGATCTGATTCGTTTATATGAAGTCAGCGGCCCGCCTGCTCAAAAGCCCATCCGTGTGGACAAGAATACATGGCGCCTCGGCGACACAATGTATCAACGCCTGGACAGTGGCTGGATAAAATCCTGGGCAATTTCTGACGAGCGGGCCGGCGCGCCGAATGAAGCCGCCCAGGAAGCTTATTGGCGCCGCATTTTACAGGAGCCGCCCCCTGAGCCCCCTGTTATGCCGCCGGAAAGCTTTCAGCTTATTCGCGCGGCGCGCCGAATGATGGCGGAAAAAAGACTGGATCTGCCCATTTTCTGCGCCGTATATGGCCTGGGCATCGCTATGCTGCCTGAATTTATGCTAGAATGGTTTGTGACGGAGCGGGAATTGCTGGCGGAATATTTTCGCCGGCAAGCGCTCATAGGCTTGCAGCGCGCTAAACAGCTTGTGGCTGAAGGCGCTGAAATTATCGGCTTAGGCGGAGATTTTGCCTCTGATCATGGCCCTCTGTGCCGCCCTGCAGATTATCGAGAATTTGTGGCCCTGAACATTCGCGAGCAAGCGCGGGCTCTGCATCAATTAGGCGTCTTCGTGACAAATGCCTCCGATGGCAATTTATGGCCTGTGCTGGATGATTTTCTTATAACATCAGAAGTAAATGGCTTTGAAGAAATTGATTTTGCAGCGGGGATGGATTTAGCGCGCTTGAAACAAACATATCCGGACAAAACATTTATTGGCAACATTGATATTCGCTGGCTGCTGACATCGGGCACGCCGCAGGAAGTGCAGGCCCATACAATTGAATGTATTCAAAAAGGCTGGGGACAGGGCGGACATATTTTAATGTCCAGCAATTGCATCCATGAGAATGTAAAGACAGATCTGTTTTTGGCATATGTGAACGCGTATCGGCGCTATTTCGGCTTGCCGCTGCTTTAAGAAGCATTTGCCCCCTATTTAGCAGATTTTTCGCTGAAGGAGCTGCTTATGAAGGTCAGCGTCTTGACACAGGAGCAAATCCAGCGTCTACATGAGCATTCTTTGCGGCTATTAAGGGATATAGGCGTGGAGATTCCTCATTCTGAGACATTACAGCGTTTTGCGGAAGCCGGCGCTGATGTGGATTTTTCTTCTCAACGGGTGCGCATTCCTGAGGAGCTTGTAGTATGGGCGCTGGAGCAATGTGGCAAGCAATACACATTATACGGACGGGATTTGCGGCGCACAGCCGCTTTTGGCCAGGGGCAAAGGAATTATAACAGCATCGCGGGCGAGGCGAGCTGGATCGATGAATTGGGCGGCCCCCGCCGTTATGCGCGGCTGGCGGATGTGGCGATTGCCGCTCGGCTGGGCGACGCCTTGCCGCACATCAACATCGTGGGCGCTATGACGGATCCGCAGGATGTGCCTGTGCCTGTGCGTTGCCTTGAAGTGCTGGCGGAGCTGATGCGCCATACAACAAAGCCGCCCACTCTGTGGCTGCACGATCGGGCTTCCGCACGCTATCTCAATGAAATGATGATTGCTCTCCGGGGCAGCGAGCAAGCGGCGCGGCAATATCCCTATACATATCCGTTTTTGGAGCCTATTAGTCCCCTTCGCTTTCCCTTCCATGGCATAGATCTTTTATATGAGACAGCACATTTGTATTTGCCTGTGGCCATTGGGCCGATGGCGCAAATGGGCGTGTCGGCGCCTTGCACATTAGCCGGGACGATAGCGCAGGAAAATGCCGAGATTTTGGCGGGCATTTGCGTGACACAGCTCATTCAGCCCGGCGTAGCTGTATGTTATGGCGGCATTCCTCATGCCTTTGATATGCGCACAACTCAATTGATTTTTTCTGGGCCAGAGCAGGCGATATTCGGCGTGGCGATGACGCAAATGGGCCAATATTATGGTCTGCCTGTATACATCAATGTGGGGCTTACAGACAGCAAACGCGTGGATGCGCAAGCCGGGCTGGAAATCGGGATAAGCCTCGTTTTAGGAGCGGCTGCCGGGGCAGACATTTTCGGGCATATGGGCATCAGTGGCGTGGATCAAGCCGCCTCGGCGGATATGCTTGTCTTTCAAGATGAAGTCATTAGCTTTGTGGAAAGTGTCCTGCGGGAAATAGATTTCAGCGCCGAAGCGATGGGCTTTGAGACAAGCCTGGCTGTGGGCCCGGGCGGCAGCTTTTTAGGCGAGGAACATACAGCGCGTTATTTTCGCCGCGAAATATGGTTGCCCACGCTTCTCGATCGCCAATTTTATCAGGCCTGGCAGGAAGAAGGCGCGTTAAGCACGGAAGAAAGAGTCATTCGCAAACGCCAGGAATTGCTGGCGTCTCACGAAATTGAGCCTATAAACGAGGAATTGGATAAAACGCTGCGGGAGATTGTCGCGGCCGCCCGGAAAGAATTGCTGGGCGAATAATTCCTCAAAGCCGCGCAATCTGTCTTCAATGCAAAAAATGGGCTGCCTTTTGCGCCGCGCTTTTTTCTTTGTCGCTTAGGGCTGTGAATGGCCCACAAGCAGGCAAAGGCGCAAAATCAGGAATTGCGAATTGCGTTTTATTCCTTAAAAGTCACGCCCAAAGCGGCTAAAGCCTCATCCACATATTTTTCTGCTTCGTCAAAATTGCCGGCAGCAAAAGCCTTCCGCGAGGCAGCCAGCTTTTCCGCAATCGGCTTGGCCGCCTCAGGATCGCTGGCGGCCAGCTTATCATAGACAGGCTTGGCGGCAGCAAATTTAGCGCGTATGCGATTCTTCTGCGGCACTTTCGCCATGGAGGGATCCGCGGCGGCTGCCGGCGCAGGCGGCTTGCTTATAGCTTCTGCTGGCGCGGCGGGCGCGGGCTTGGGCGCGGCTCCAGGCTTCGCTGGCGTAGCGGGCACAGGAGGCTTGGCGGGCGTAGCGGGAGGCTTTGCCGCGGGCGGAGACGGAACTGTTGCCTGAGCTGCAGCGGGCTTGGCGGGCATAGCGGGCTTTTCCACGGGCAAAGGCTTTGTGGCGGCGGCTGGCGTTTCCTTCGGCTTGCTGGCAGCGACGGGCGCCTGCCCTGTGAGATAGCGCACAAGATGGGCATACAGCTCTTTGGCGCAGGCTTCTTTGCGTGCCGTCCATTCCTCGTCATTCATTTCGCGCGCCGCTCGCATCGCATCCACTATTAATAATAGCGCGCCGCTTTCCGTCCCTGTAAATGCTGCCGGCTGAGCGGCAGCGGGAGGCTTGGGCAGGGCAGCAGCTGGCGCATTCGAGGCTGTAGCCGCTGCCGGCGCTGTTTTGGGCTTTTCCGGAGCCGATACAGGCGCCGCCGGCTTTTGGGCTGCAGCTTGCGCCGGCGGAGCAGGCGTTGATGTTCTGACTGTTTGCGCGCGGGACGCGGCCGTGCTGGGAGTCTGGACGGCGGCAGCAGAGGGCGTCGATGTGCGGGCGCTGGAAGCAGGATTTTTGCCATAGCCGAGCATTTCCGGCGGCAATTTGCTGCAAGGCGTTGCTTTGGGCAATTGCTGCCGCAAGTTGCGCGCCCACATCTCCGCCAGCGCTTTCTCGCTCAGGCCATTTGCCTTCGCCTCAGCCGGATACACTGTCAGCACAGCTATATCCCAGGCATAAACAGTCCAGCGATTATTTTGCTGCTTCACAGAGACTTGCGGGTGCAGCGTGTCTTTTGTGGAGACAATCTCCACAATCTTTTTATCTACATGGGCAGCGCGCTCCGCCACACTGGCAAAGGGCCCTCGCTCCCGCAGCCGCGCCACAAGCCCCCCGCCCAAACATATATCCGCTGTTTCCTGCGCCCATAGCACAGCACAGGAGATAATCAGCACGCCTGATAATGCGATTATGAGAATGCGCATCACTGCCTCCTTCAGGACGCCAAAGACGCCCTCGCTTGTATTGATTATCGACAGGAATAATATTCGTCTCTGGCTTTCTTCGTCAAGCCTGTTCCGCATACATCAGGCTTTATGCTTTTGTGCGTTCCTATTTTCTCTTATGTGTACATGCGCTCTGCTTTCCAGAAAAAATCCATTGATTCATTGGCTTCTACAAAATGTAAAGCTGGGAAAAACACAAGGCCAATCTTTGCAACGCTATAAATTATTTTTCATTAAAGATATTTGTTACAAAAACGATAAAAATTTTGAAAATAAATTTTTTGCAAGAATCCATTGGAAAAACAGTGTCGTTTTGCGCTGTAGGCAGGGATACACATGTCGCTGCGCTATAAGATATTGCTCTTTTGCTGTGTCGGCCTCTTAGCGTTGACAAGCAGCCTTTTTTATATTGCGAAAAAAATCCTTTTGGCGAATTATGCGCAAACGGAATTGCAGGATATTGAGAAACACACTCTCCAAGTCAAAGAGCTTATCGCCCAACGCCTGAACAGTCTGGATACTTCCTGTCATGACTGGGCTTCCTGGGACGACACATATGCTTTCATTGAGGATAATAATGAAGAATACAGGAAAGCAAATTTGCTTTTAGACACTTTTTCAAGAATAGGCGCCAATCTTGTGGCTTATGTGCATCGTTCCGGCAAGATTGTGTATGCGCGTTGGTTCGATTTTACAAATAAAAGTAGTGCGCCCTTGCCTGCCGATTTTTGCGCTCTGCTCAGGCCGGGCCAGCCATTGATGCGCCATTCGCCAGAGAATCCAGCGCGAAAGGGCGTGCTGCAAAGCCCCTGGGGCCTGCTCTTGATTGTTGCGCGTCCCATTCTGCCCAGCAACGAAAAGGGCCCCAGCCGCGGCACATTGATATTTGGGCGCCTGCTCAATGATAAAGAATTGGAGCCTATCCGCCGGGCCACGCATCTGCATATCCAGCTTTGGCCCCTGTATTCGCTCGCGCCCTCCGATCAGTCTCTTTTCCTGTCCCTAATGAATAAAAAGAAGCCCTACTGTCAATGGGAAGAGCAGGACATTATTGCCGCCTATTCCTTTTTGTATGATCCCGAAGGACAGCCTGTAGCTGTGCTCCGTGTCGCAGATGGACGCAGGCTTTTATTACAGGCGCAAGAAGCCGTCAAGAATATGTCTACGTTAATCGTCATTTTCAGCCTGGGCTTTATCCTGTTTTTTCTGCTTATCCTGGAACAGGGAATGTTGAAACGGCTTGCCAAACTGAAAAAAGAGCTAGCGGCCATCAGCGCCCAGGCAAATCCCGCCGCACGTATCCGTTTAACAGGGAATGATGAATTGGGGGATCTGGCTCGACATTTGAATTTGACGCTGGAAGCGCTTCAGGCCTCCCAAGAGCAATTAAGAGAGCAAGAAGCCCTGTATCGCACGCTTGTGGAAACAATTCCCGATTGGATCTGGGAGATTGATGAAAACGCCGTGTACACATACGCCAGCCCGCGTGTAAAGGAGATTTTAGGTTATGCCCCGGAAGAGATTGTGGGCAAAACGCCCTGGGAATTTATGCCGCCCGAGGAGGCCACGCGCGTCAAAAGCGAGATAGAACTGCTGGCCCCCCGTGGAGCGCCGATCAGGCATTTACAAATCAGACGCTTCAAGAAAAACGGCGAAGAGATTATCACGGAAACAAATGGCGTGCCTATCCTGGACAGAGGAGGCCGCGTTTGCGGCTATCGCGGCGTAGCCCGTGATATCACAGAACGCAAGAGGGCAGAAGAAGCCCTCGCCGCCGAAAAAGAACGGCTGCGCGTGACTCTGCGCTGCATCGGCGATGCGGTCGTGGCGACTGATATTGACTGTCGCATTACAGTGTTCAATAAAATCGCAGAAATGCTCACAGGCTGGAAAGAAAATGAAGTGCTGGGGCGCCCCCTGGAAGAAATTTTGCGTATCGTACATCAGGACACGCGGGAGCCGTTGCCCTGTCCTTTAAAACACGCGCTGGAACAGCAAAAAATTGCGGCCTCGCTGGAAAAAGCAGTGCTGATTGCCCGGGACGGCACGGAACATTTGATTGCCGATAGCGCGGCGCCGATTTTTGATCAGGAAAGCCGTATTATCGGCGCCGTGATGGCTTTCCGCGACATAAGCCTGCAAACACGCCTGCAGGAAGAAGCGGACAAAGCTATGCGTCTGGAATCGCTGGGCCTGCTCGCCAGCGGCATCGCTCATGATTTTAATAATTTGTTAGCCGGGATTATGAGCAATGTGCAGCTGGCGGAGCTGCTGCCCCTGAATTCCGCCGAGCAAAAGCAAGCTTTGCAGGCCGCCCAAAGCGCCTGCCAGCGCGCGGCGGAGCTGACACAGAAGCTGCTCACCTTTGCCAAGGGCGGCGAACCGATTAAGAAAATTATTGCCCTGGAGCCCCTGGTGCGAGAGCATCTGGAATTGGCGCTGGCGGGCTCCCCAGTGCGGCTGGACTTTCAGGCGCAAGAGCCCTTGCCTTATGTGGAAGTGGATCCGGCCCAAATCGGACAAGTCGTGCAGAATCTGGCCATCAATGCCGTGCAGGCAATGCCCCTGGGCGGCTGCCTGCATGTGTCTTTGCAAATGCGATCAGCCAGCGAGCTGTGCGCTGATTGTCGGCAGCCCGAGCCCCATATCGCCCTTGTCATTAAAGATGAAGGGCATGGCATTCCGCCTGAGCATCTGCCGCGTATTTTTGACCCCTATTTTACAACAAAACAACAGGGCAGTGGATTGGGCCTGGCTATTGCCCATTCTATCATTATCCGTCACGGAGGACATATTGCGGTGTCCTCGCATGTGGGACAGGGCGCCACCTTCACTATTTGTTTGCCCGCCTTAACGGAGCAGACAGCGCCGGCAGCGCCGGCGCCAAAGCCGACGGAGCTGGCGTACGGCTCCGGCCGTTTGTTGCTTATGGATGACGAGCCAGCGCTGCGGGAAGTGGCTCAGCTCACTTTACAACGGCTGGGCTATGAAGTATGTAGCGTGGAGGAGGGCGCGGCCGCCATACAGGCCTATCAACAAGCTCTAGAAGAAGGACGCCCCTTTGATCTTGTCATTTTGGATCTGACGGTGCGCGGCGGAATGGGCGGCCTGGAAGCAATGCGCCATCTGCAACAGCTGGACCCTCTTGTGCGTGTGATCGTTTGTAGCGGCTATTCGGCCGATGCTGTGATGCAAAATTATCGCGATTACGGCTTTCTGGCGGGCATTGTGAAGCCTTATGATATTCGTAAGCTCGCACAAATTGTTAAAGAAGTTCTGACGGCTCCGCCTTTGGCCACGGAAGCTCCGAAAACACAGGCGCCTGCAGCTTAATACAAGCCCTCAGGCGTTCTTCTTTTCCAGGCCTGAATAAAAAGGAGACGGGATGTCCCATTCCTTATCCTGCTGGGCAATAATTAGCCTGGGAATCTGCGTCCTTGCTTCTGCGGCCACAGCTTATCCCACTGCCTTGAATATCATTCCCACTGCGGATATCTTGCCGCCCCACACAATGCGTGGCGAATTAGAATGGGACATCGTTTGGCCGCCCGCCTCGCCCCCGACAGGAAGCCTCTATCTCCAATGTGGACTGACAGCTTGGCTGGAAGGCGGACTGGATGTCGAGAGTCTGACCGAAAATCCCCTCTGGCGCTTCAATCTGAAAGCCCGGATTTTAAGAGAAACAAATACGCAGCCCGCGCTGGCAATGGGCTTAATGAACATGAAAGGATTTGCTTCTCTGCCTGATGTTTATATTGTTATCTCACGCCAAAAGGGGCCTTGGCGATTCCATGGCGGCCTGTGGCGACAGGAGGGGACATGCCAGGCGATGGGAGGCTTTGAATATTATTGGAACGAGCGCACCGGCTTTTTGGGAGACGCCATCGCCGGCCAGGAGGGCTATTGGACGCTGGGCGTGTATCAGGCTTTAGGAAAGGATATTTATGCCTGCCTGTATGGGGCCTGGGGACATTCGGAAAAAGCGGGGCGCTTTGTGGGACTGAATGTCTGTACAGAGTTTAATTGGTAGCCTGGCTTATTGCCCCCTGAGCTCAGCAAAATGAGAAGCAATGATTTTCCGCCATGAAGGCTCCGCCTTCTCGAGGGAGATTGCCGCGCCATCGCCTGCACGCCGCCCCCAAAATTAATCTTCGCCCACAATGCGCACTTCCGGCTCCAGCCATACGCCCTGAGCATCAAAGACGCGCTGCCGCACAATGTCAATGAGCTGCAGAACATCTTTGGCCGTGGCATTGCCCAAATTGACGATGAAGCCGGCATGTTTGGGGGATATCTGCGCGCCGCCGACGCGGAGGCCCTTGCAGCCGCTGTTTTCAATGAGCCGGCCCGCAAAATCCCCGGGCGGGCGTTTAAAGATGCAGCCGGCGCTGCGTTCCTTCAGCGGCTGACGCGCCAGCCGGCGTTCAATCGTTTCATACATTTCGCGCCGCAAATCCGCGGGCGTCCCCCGGGCTAACGCAAATTCCACTGCTGCCACGACAAGCGGCATATTCTGCAGCGCGCTGAAGCGATACGAAAATTGCAACGCCTCTTGTGTCAGCTCAGTGTCTTCGCCTTCGGGCGTCAGGGCATGCACACGCTGCACATATTGGCCCATCTCCCCGCCATTGGCGCCGGCATTCATCCAGACAGCTCCGCCGACTGTGCCCGGAATGCCTGCCGCCCATGTGAGGCCCGCCAGGCCCTGCTCGCAGGCATACACGCACACACGATCCAGGCCGGCGCCCGCTTCCGCCATAAGCCAGCGCTGCGTATGGCGGACGGCATTCAGCGGCTGCCCCATTTTAATCACAACGCCCCGAAAGCCCCCATCCCGAAAAATGATGTTTGTCCCGTTGCCTATGACCAGATAAGGGATATCTTGCTCGTTGCACTGCCGCAATACATGTCGCAGCGCCGGCACACTCTGCGGCACGGCCAGGACATCCGCTGGCCCGCCCACGCCAAACGATGTATGCTGCGACATCGGCTCATTCTCGCGCAGCATGAGGTCCGGGATTGGGGCCAGCGCAGCAATCGCAGAGGCAGGCATTTATTTCTCCGCGCCCGAATCTTCCGCAGCCTGTGTCTCTTGTTCGCCAGACGAAACTTCGGGAGGAGGCTGTGCTGGAGGCGCAGAGGCGGACTCATCTTTCGGCTCCGCAGGCGCTACAGCTGGCGCGTCGCCGGCTGCGGGCTCAGCCGAACAACAGGCGGCTGCGGCCGTGGAGCTGTTGTCTTCTGCGGACGCTTCCTCAGGAGCTTCCGAGGCTTCAGCCTCGCCAGAAGCTTTTTCATGCTCTTTTATTTTCGCCACGGCTTCCTTCGCCTTGGCCGACACGGCGGCCGCTTTTTCCTGTACTGTTTTTGTTTGTTCTTTGAGCGTTTCTGCTCCTGTCTGGACTATTTCTTCGGCGCGTTCGGAGACTTTCGCGGCTTTTTCTTTGACGACTTCCGCTTCCTTCTTCACGAGCTCGCTGCCTGCTTCTATCACTTTTTCGGCTTTCTCCGAAACAAGCTCTATGTGTTTGCGCGCTCCGCAGGCCCACTGACTTAAGCGTTTGCGCAAGCCTCCCGTGGCGCGCCCGAGCTGACGGACTTGTTCTTCGGGCACAATGACCGCATCGCGGCCATGCACTGTGCCCGGCAAAACGGGCAAAATCAACACCCCATCGGTCAAATCCTTAATGGGGCCGCCGGAAACTTCATAGCGTGTCACTACGCGATCATACGGATCAATAAAAATGGCGGAAATCACGCCCAGGCGATGGCCTGTGTTCGTGAAAATAGGCATGGGCTCATCCTCTTCCCGCCGCCGCTCTTCCAGTTCGGGCAGCTCCGATAGAGGACGGGCGGCCTCCTGGCTTTTTGTCATAATCACATCATCGCCAATAGTGGCGATATCCTCTGTCCGCACGCCGCGCTCGGCAGCTCCCTCGCCTAAAATCAGCCCCAGCAGCACGCCTCGGGCTAAATCCACAACGACTTGCCGCACTGTGCCTAAATTGGCGCCCTTCTCGACAGACAGCACGCGCAATCCCACTAAGGATTTGATCTCGCGCATATCCATCCCTCATTTATCGGCTGAGCACTCGGGGCGTTTGCACGCCTCGCCTAACACTTCCCAGGCCCTCCGCACAGTCCGCCCATAGCCTGTTAAACTGCCAACATCCCATCTCTCCTCATCCGCCTGCAGGGGAACAGCGTATACGGCTTTGTGTTGGGCCAATTTTTGCAGGGCATCTGTCAGCTGCAATTCCCCGCCATGTCCGACGGGCAGCGTGCGCAAAATCGCGAAAATTTCCGGCGAAAGCACATAGCGGGCACAAATCGCCAGACGGCTGGGCGCCTGCTGTGGCCCGGGCTTTTCCACTAGCTCGGCCACCCGTAAACTGCCCAGGGGCCCGGCCTCGGCCGGCCGAATGATGCCATAACGACTCGTGTCCTCCAGCGCCACTTCCTGCGCCGCCACGACCGCTGCCGCGTGCGTTTCTTCGTAAACAGCCAGCATGCGCCGGGCCAGATCCCCAAAACGATTTCCCCAGATGACGGCATCGCCCAGCGCCACAAATATGTCGCCAGCCACACACTCTTCCGCACAGAGCACAGCATCGCCCAGCCCCCGCGGCTCCTCCTGGATGACAAATTGCATCTGCAAACGGGCGAATTCGGGCGCTTCTTCCCGCAAAGCCCGAAAATGGGCGGCAATGCCATCTTTATTTTTCCCCACAATGATGACAAAATCCTGCAAGCCTGCCGCCATTAATTCTTCTACAACAAGCTGGATAGCAGGCTTCGGCCCCAGGGGCAGCATTTCCTTGGGGATAGCGTATGTCAGCGGAAACAATCTTGTTCCCCGGCCAGCGGCGGGAATAACGGCTGTGACTGTATTCATAAGATGTGTCGCAATCCGTAAACTCTGTAAAAAATTAAAGCTTTAAAAAATCTTCGGCGATAAAAAAATAAAAAATTGTTTCTTCCTTCCCGTAGCTTGTGGATAGCCCCTTGCCTCTATCACTATTATATACACACAAAAACCTGGATTCCGCTTTTGCCCTAAATATAGCTGCCCACAGCGGAATGCCAGGCTTTTTCTTGCGTCAGTGGAGCCAGCGAGCAGATTCGAACTGCTAACCGGCGCATTACGAATGCGCTGCTCTACCGTTGAGCTACGCTGGCATTTATGCCTCGCTAAAAGCACATAATTCACGGGAGTTTCAAAATGTGTGTTAAAGTATATCCTTTGCCTGGCCAGAAGTCAAGGCGCATCGGCTTTCAAAAATTGGCTTTTGTTGATATGATATAAATAAAAATTGCAACATCTTGATCTCGCCGATCGTCAAAAAAGAAGCATACAGTTTTGGCCCAATGTGCAAATAATTTTGGCATCGTAAAGGATGGGGGCGCTGATGAAACGATCTGCCGGAGTCCTGCTCCTCGCTATTGGCCTGTTTGCGGTTTGGGGCTGCAGCGGCATTCAGGAATCTCGGCCGCGTCCGGAAGTTCCCGGCATCAGCAGCCCGACAAGGCCAATTGCGCCAGCCCAGGAAGAAGCCAAAGCCGAGGAAATTCAATATCAGGGCTGGCGCGCCCTGCGCCTAACGAATGGCATGATTACGCTTGTGGCCGTGCCGGAAATCGGCGGCCGGATTATGGAATTCAAGCTGGGCGGCCATCCTTTTTTGTGGATTAATCCCGCCGAAATCGGGAAAACATATCCCGTGCCAAAAACAGAAACGGAGCGCCTCTGGCACGATTTCGGCGGCTATAAATTGTGGCCCCTGGAGACGCCTCTTTGGCCTGGCCCGCCCGATCCCCCCGGCTCTAGTCTGGATAGCGGCGCCTGGACAGGAAAAATCTTGACAGCCAGCGGCCGCAATGTGGAAGCGGAGCTGCGCAGCCCCGAAGACAAAATCACAGGCCTGCAAATCACACGCGGCATCAAGCTTTTTGGCAGCTCCACGCATGTCCGCCTTACGGAAAAAATTACAAATGTCTCGGAGGAAATCCGCGAATGGAGCTTTTGCAGCTGGACGCAATTGCCCGGCGCCCTGGAAAGCGGCGTGAAGTTTAGCGAACAGGCGCGCCTGTATATTCCCCTTAATCCCGAATCAACGCAGGCGAATGGCTATGTTTTGCTCAGCCCGAGCGGACAGGCGCAATACAAAATCCTGCCCGAACGCCTGCTGCAAATCTCCTATCTGGGACAGGACGGGAAAATTGGCGTGGATACGAAAGCCGGCTGGCTGGCGTATGTGGATGAGCTGCATAATTATGCCTTTGTGCTGCGCTTCCAGATCAGCCAAATTGGCGCCTATCCTGTGGAAGGCGTTCCTGTGCTCATTGAGACAAATGCAGAGCACTCTTATATTAATGTAGGCCTGTGCAGCCCGAAGCGCAGCTTGCGGCCCAACGAAAGCTATGAAATCACATTAGATTGGCATGCGACGCGTGTCGGCGGGCCGATTGTGGATGTTTGTGATGTCGCCGCCTTTCAGAAGCCCCTGCAGCTTGAGCGCGCAGAAAACAAACTGAAAATCGTCGGCATATTGGGCGTGTTTGCGGATGGCAAGCTGGCTTTTATTCTGCAAAACGCCCAGGGCCAGGCTCTGGGCCAGCCCCGTACTATGGATGTTTCGCCCGCAGAAATCGTCAAACTCAATCAAGAAATCTCGGCGCCCGCGGAAGCTAAACATCTGCTCGTGGAACTGCAAAATGTCTCCGGCACGCCGCTGGGGCAAATCGCCAGGCTCCCGCTGGCCGCTACAATCGCCCGGACACAATAATGTCCCCGCCTTTCCGAACAAGCAATTTGGCAAAAGCGGCGTCAGGATGGCTGCCCAAATTATAGGGAAAATGGCAAATGCCCTAAAATAAACGAACAATAGCCTGTCCCCAAGCTTTTTGCACTGGCGAAAGCTGAAAGAGAGCTGGCGCGTCAATAAAAAGGCCAGCAATCGGCGAACATCTTGTAAGCTGATTTAACGCTTAGGGGCAATATTGTCAGAAGAGCCGTTTGTTCCGAAGGGCCAGCCGCTTGCGGCCACAATGGCAGTCAGAAGATACAGCATCCAGCCGCCCCAGAGCGCGGCATTAAAGCCCCAGAATTTAGCGACAATCATTGCTCCCACAGAGCCGACAACAGACATCAAGCCATTCACGCCCCACATCCAGGGCACGAATTGGGCTGCCCGTGCCCCGACAGCCCGCAGCCCTGTGGGAAAGGGAATCCCCAGAGCCAGCCCCAAGGGCAAAATCATCAGCATCGTGAGCAAACAACGCAGCCGCAAATCCGCCCCTAATGTCGCCGTTACTAGGGGACTGTGTCCGTATTGTAATAGCAGGCCATAAAGCACAACGAAGGCGGCTGCCGCGGCTGCCACAACAGAAGCGGAGGCCACAGGCCAGCGCTGGCTCAAAAGACTCCCCAGGCCTCCGCCTAAAAGCAGGGCAAATAAAATTACAGAGAGACTCAAAACAGGATATCCCAGATATAAAACAAGCTTCTGGATAAGGCTGATTTCTACTAGCATAAAGCCCACGCCTAAAAGCGCAAAATATAGCGCTGCGCCTGCTGATGATAACACAGAAATGTTAGCCCCGGGATAAGCTTCAGAGAGCTTAGCCGCGACAGAAAAATCCTCGTGCTCCGCTGCGTTCTGCGCCCCGGGATTGTGCTCCCCATATGAAGGCGCGTGTGTGGGCCGCCGACTGGCCAAAATCATGGCAAACAGTGAAAACAGAAACGCTAACGCTGCCGCTCCCAAAAGCAAGGCGACAAATTGTCGGGGCACATGAAATGTCAGATCCACGACAAAGGGCTGATCATCTGAGCAAGGCGAGATATTCAGCAGGGGACGTCCAAACAGCCATTGATTCCAGGCGTGGATAAATTCCTTTGTGCGGACATTGTGTTGTGTCAGCCAGCTGAAGGGCACAGGCTCATAGGCGTTAGGGAAATAGCCCGGCTCAAAGCCTAAAGCGATGGCTTCTTTGGCCAGGCGTGCACTTTGCGGGGGGGAAAGCGGCTGCCGGCAGATTATCAATAAATGCCGATACGGCCCCAGCCGATACATCGCCTCCGGAACGCTCACAACAGCCATACACTCCAGAGCCTGCTTACGCGAAAGCCCCTGTTCTTGCAAAGCCTCCAGCGCCGTCAGCATTGTCCGCAAAAGCAACGGGGGCTCTTGCAACACAAGGGCAATAACGCCACGGCCAGAAAGATGCCGCCAATAATCCACAAATGCCTCGCGTGTATAAATATAGCCCTCAATCAGCGCCAGGCTTGTGCTGGCCGTCGTGGCTGTTTTTGTCAGCGCGAGATAAATCAAATCATATTGATCCTGCGAACGCCGGATAAAGCTCCGTCCCTCATCCACATAAATCCGCACATTCTCGCGCGCATATAAATGGCCGTTAAAATCCCCGAAGCGCGCCATAATCCGTGGGATAGAGGGATTAACTTCTACGCCCACAATCTCTTTCGTTCCCACAGCCGCCGCCAGCAAAATGTCTAAGCCGCCGCCGGGACCAATCAACAAAGCTGTGCGGGGACGAAACCAATCAAAGGGAAGAAAGCCAATAAAGCTGCGCAGCCGCGCGGCGAGCGCCTCTACTGTGCCCGGAAAATATAGCATGTTAGTGGGCACTTCGCCGTCCGTATAGATGTATAAATCGTCGTGCGGATCGATTGTTCCGTCAGGGCGGGCGTTGCGCACAACATCTGTGCGCGCAAATGCATTCCATTCGCTATACACAATTTGCGCTCCCGTACGCGGATCGCCCAGCTCCTGATATAAGGGCTTCGCGGCCGGATCGTCGCGCAAAGGCAACAAAGGCAAATCTATCCAGCGATAATGAACATTCCCCACAAACGCGGCAAGAAGCAACAATATCAAAATGGCAGACGAGACTTTCGCCCAGGCATTTAATGTAAAGCAGCGTGCTTTTGGAGCAGAGCTCTGTTGTGAAGCCAAAATTGCTTCTGTTGTTTTCTCTCTCCACGCCATCAGCCCTGCGGCAAGCGCTGCGGCAAGCCCGCAGGCAAAAGGCACATTTGTAGCCCCCCATAATTGCAGGGCGGCAATCACAAGAAAGCTCCCTAAAGCGGCGCCACACAAATCCGCAAAATAAAGCGTGCCCCCAGCCTGCGAAAATTCAGCAAAAACGCGGCTTAATAAGGCCCCGGCAAGGAAAAAAGGCACAAGACAAATCGCGCTGACAATCCACACAGATGTCAAATACGCAGAAAGCGGCGTCGCAAAAAGCAAATAGATGGAAAGAGGATAAAATACGGCCAGCAGACTAGCACGCAGGGACAAATGCGCAAAAGAATAACGCTGGCGACGGATTTCTCCCCAGATATAATCCGCCAGGCCGCCCAGGCCCAGCCCGCATGTCGCCAGCGAAATCACGAGAAAGACAAAATGAAAACGCAATAGCACGGAAAAGGCGCGGGATAAGGCCACTTCAAAGGCCAATACAGAGAGGGCTGTCAAAAAAACAGCCAGCAACACGGAAGGAGCGATGCGTATAGGATGAGATTCAGGCCTTGCCTCGGCCATAGCCTAGCCGCCTCAAAATTTGCTGATGTCTCATTGCTCAGAGGGCGCCAGCTCGCGCACATATCGACATTTCGGAAAGCCGCTGCAGCCCACGAAAGGCCCCCGGGGGCCTTGACGAATGAGAAGTTCCTGCCCACATTCCGGACATGCCTGGCCTAATTTTTGCGCCTCCGGCTTCGGATAGCCTGCCTTGTAGGCTTCCGTAATCGGCTTTGTCGCTTTACAGCGTGGATAATTCGTACAGGCCACAAAAAGCCC